>JAQGOF010000148.1 GCA_028293745.1 Gammaproteobacteria bacterium
ATCGGCATGAGTGAGGCCGTGCGCAATCGCTGCCTGGAGCCCTTCTTTACCACGAAGGGCGAGCGCGGCACCGGGCTCGGACTCGCGATGGTGTACGGAATGATTCAGCGTCACAGTGCGGAGCTCGAAATCGACAGTGACCTGGGTTCCGGTACCACGGTGCGTCTGACTTTTCCCGTGGCGGCGACAAGCGCGGCCGGGGTCAGCGCCGCGCACCTGCGGCTGCTCAAGCGGCTGCGTATCTTGATCGTGGATGATGATCCGCTGCTACTGCGGTCTTTGCAGGACACGCTCGAGCGAGACGGACACCTCATTGGTGTGGCCGATGGCGGGCAGGCGGGCATCGATGAGTTCTGCGCCGCAGAGCAACGTGGCACGCCGTTTGATGCAGTGGTCACCGATCTTGGGATGCCCCACATTGATGGCCGCACCGTGGCGACCGCCATCAAGTCTCGGGCTCCCACCACGCCGGTGATTCTGCTCACGGGCTGGGGTTATCGCCTGCAGGAGGAAAGCGATGCGCCGCAGCACGTGGATCGCGTGCTGAGCAAGCCCCCGAAGCTCTACGAGCTGCGCGCGGCGCTCTCCAAACTCGTTGGCGGGAGAACGTCAGCATCCGAGTCGCAGGAATTCGTGTGAACGAACCATCAACTGATCTGCCAGGAAAATAGTGGCGCTGATCGTCGGCGTTCATCGACTTCGGCTCAAATGCGCTTGCCGGTCAGTGCACCTTTGCCAAACATCCCGAGTTTCACTTCCCCGGCTATCTTGTCGCCTTCGATGGCCGCCTCGAAACCGAGTTTGATGGCCACGGGTTTCGTGAGTGGCAGCGTCCACGAGAGTGTGTTACCCGAAACCGTACCGCTGATCTCCTGGGCCGTCATTTCCGCGGAGGACATCGTGCCGCTGAAACTCTCGCCATTCCTGACGATGTGCGCCGTCATCACTTGCGGCCCCATGGGAGCCGACAACGTGAGTTCCCACCCCTCGGTGCCAGCGGTTGGCTGCGCTATTGCCGACTCTGTGGTCGCTGCCGGAGCCGCTTCGCGTCGAACAGCGTTGCGGCCGCCACCTCCCGTGAAAGCGGGGAGAGTGTCCCAGCCACGCACTGTGGAAGTCGAAGAAAGCTTTGCGTTATCAAGATCCGCAGTCCAATTGGGGAAGCGCTTCAGCACCTCATCCAGGGCAACGCGACCCTCGATTCTCGCCAGCGCCGCGCCGAGGCACGCGTGGATACCGCGTCCAAATGTAATGTGGGGCGGACCTTTCCGGTGAATGTCGAAGCGATCACCGTCAGGATAGCGGCTCTCGTCGCGGTTTGCGGCGGCTACCAGCAGCAACATTGCGGTCCCTGCGGGCACTGTTTGACCGTGAATTTCGACATCTTTCATCACATACCTGGCGACTGACGGGCCGGGCGGTTCGAAGCGAAGGAGCTCCTCGATCGCGTTCGGAATCAACGTGGGATTCTCAACGAGCTCAGCACGCTGCCCGGGATGCTCACTGAGCACCTTGCCTGTCCAGCCGATCAGCCGAGTCGTTGTCTCATTGCCGGCACCGGCGAGCAGATTGACGAAGATGAGGATTTCCTCGCGCGTGAGTTTACGCCGAGTGCCCGTCTCGTCCTGGAACTCGACCTGCAGCAGGTCGCTCATCAGGTCAGAGGAAGGGTGTTTGGCACGCCAATCGATGTATTCTGCAAACTCTTCCCCGCTGTTACGGACTTGCGAGGCTTGCAGCGGCTTGCCCGCTTCCGTGCGCAGTGCTGCGTCGACTTTCTCGCGAATCCCGACCTGGTCCTCCTCGGGGATACCGAGCAACATGCCGATCACGCGCATGGGCATTTCCGCGCCCAGGTCCTTCACGAAGTCAAAACCACCAGCCCCGACCAGGGGATCGAGACATCGGGCGCAGTAGGCGCGGATCTTTCCTTCCAGCTCATTCATCCTTCTGGGCGTGAATACCCGCGATAAGACACCGCGATGCACCGTATGCAGCGGCGGGTCCTCCCAGATGAACAAGCCTTTGGGCCTGGGCATCTGCGCCTTGATGTACTCGAGGATATCGCCGCGACTGGAGCTGAAACTGTCCTTGTCCGTCAGCCCCCGTTCGACATCGCTGAAACGACTCAGCGCGTAGAAGTCGTACTGCTCGTTCCGGTACAACGGCGCCTCCTGCCGCAAGCGTTTGAATACCGGATACGGATTCATCCAGAACTCGGGCCGGTACGGATCCCAGTAGACGGCATTTTCGGTGGTCATGGTGTGTTGTTCCTTGCTTGGTTCGGCGACAACAGGCGCGGCTCAAGTCTGCTTTTGCGGCAGGCGCACTACGAGGCCTTCCAGCTGCTCAGTGACTTTGATCTGACAGGCCAGACGGCTGTTTGGCTGCGGGTCACAAACGCACTCCAGCATTGATGCTTCGGTGTCGTTCTTCTCTCCAATCCTGCTTACCCACGAAGGGTCCACGTACACGTGGCAGGTCGCGCAGGAGCACGCTCCCCGGCATTCAGCGATGATTCCACCCACGTTGTTGTTCACGGCGCCCTCCATGACTGAAAGGCCCGGGTCGATGTTCAGGACGTACTCGTCGCCATTGAATTCAATGTAGGTCACCTTCGGCATGCGGTTCTCTCGCTCAGCTCCAACTCAGGTCCTGACGATGACGGCGACGCAGCTGCTGAGCAGTCGCTTAGCATGCAGCTTAGCGATCAACTCGGAGGCCGTCAACACAGCTTGCCGGTTCGCGCGGGCGCGCGCTCGTGGGAGTGCCATGGGCCGGAGATTGAGAAGCGCGTCATAGGCAGGCAAGATCACTCGATGTGGCGGTGGCTGTGAAAGGCAGGATCAACGTGTCATCAGACCGGCGGTTGGGCATCGAGAGTGCGGAAAATCGCGGCGTCCTCCTGGATGCCGCCGAGCAACTCATGCGCGAGGAAGGTTATGCGGCGGTGACCTCGCGCCGCGTTGCTGCCAAGGCAGGGCTGAAACCTCAGCTGGTTCACTATTACTTTCGCACCATGGACGATCTGTTCCTGGAGTTGATACGCCGGGGCGCTGAACACATGCGTGTGCGCCTTGCCCGTGCCTTGGAATCCAGCGAGCCGCTGCGCGCGGTGTGGGAGATCTGTTCCGATTCGCAGATCACGGCCCTGACGTGGGAATTCATGGCGCTCGCCAACCATCGCAAGAGCGTTCGGGCGGAAATCGCCCGCCAAGGCGAGGAGTTTCGTGCGCTGCACCTGCAGGCGCTGGCGCGGACTCTCCAGGAAAGTGGAGTACGTCTGAAAGGATGGCCTCTGCCGGCCGTCATGTTTCTCATGGAAGCAGGTGCTCGCATCCTGGTGATCGAGCAATCGCTTGGCATGTCCACGGGGCACGCCGAGATGCTGGCTGTGGCCAAAAAGTATCAGAGGTTGTTGGAGCGTGCCCGCAAGGCCCGTAAACCCAAGAGCAGCCCCGCAGCGGATGCCCATCGAAGACGCAGAAGCGCCGCATAGTGGGTTCCGCCAATCCGATCGATTCATCCAGAAATCTGATCAGTGTGCCAATGAAACATGGTGTAACGTCGAGCGAGTGGCAGAAGTCCACGTGCGATAACTATGAAATAGTGTGTTGCAGTTCTTCCGCAACTTAACGACAGGGGCAGCTGATGAGAATGACAGGCGAGGAGCGGATTGCCGCTCCGCGAGCTCGAGTGTGGGAGGCGCTTAACGATCCGGAGGCGCTCCGGCAGTGCATACCCGGGTGCCAGTCGCTTGATAGGGAAACCGCGGACCGGATGCGCGCCGTTGTGGAGGTAAAGATCGGGCCCATCGGCGCACGCTTCAATTCTGTAATTACCCTCTCGGATATCCATCCTGCGCAAAGTTATGTGCTCACCGCCGAAGGGCAAGGTGGCACCGTAGGCTCTGCAAAAAGCAATATCCGCGTGCGTCTTGCTGATGATCCGAACGGAACGCTGCTCTCCTATGAAGTCGACGCGCAGGTTGGTGGTCGACTTGCACAGTTAGGTGGCCCGCTCATCGATGCTACGGCGAAGCAGCTCGCAGGGAAGTTCTTCAAACGCTTCTGCGAGGTCATCGGGGGACCGCCGCAAATTGCAGCGGGCGCAAGCGCACCGGAAGTTCCGCAAGCACTCCATTCGGGTACGCCTGTTCCTGCTGGCCCTTGGCTTGCCGCGTCCTCTACACCTCGCGGTTCTTCAGGGGCCTCTCCCATTGCCTGGATTCTGGGGCTCGTAGTCGCGGCGCTGGTTGGTTTTCTGGTTGGGCGCGGGCAGAGCACCGGCGGATCGGACTGGATGGGGCTTGCGATCGGCCTCCTGGTCGTCATCGTTGCCGCGGCTGGCTTTGAGTTTGGCCGCAGAACGGCTGCTCCGCAGATCATCCTCGATGAGGCCTTGCTCGGGCGTCTGCTACGTGGAGAGAGGCGATGAAACCCGCGCCCTTCGACTACTACGCGCCAAGGACCATTGAAGAAGCGTACAAGCTGCTCGCTGAGGCAGGTGGTGGTGCGACGGTACTTGCCGGTGGTCAGACACTCATGCCGCTTCTCGCGCTGAGGATGAGTCAGCCCTTCATCCTCGTCGATATCAACAAGATTGACGCGCTGAAGGGCGTCACACGAGTGACTAACTCGGCAGGAAGCCGAGTTGAACGCCGCGCAAGCGGCGGCCCGCAGGGCGAGGCGCAGGAAGCGCCGAGTACTAGCGCAACGCGCATCGGCCCTGTGGTGCGCCAGAACGAGGTCATCGCCGACGAGACGCTGCGCCGGTGTTTGCCAGTCCTCGTCACTGCGACGCGCCACGTCGGCCATCACCAGACGCGGAATCGCGGCACCATCGGCGGATCGATCGCATTAGGTGAGCCGGCCGCCGAGCTTCCAGCGACCGCGGCGGCATTGGGTGCGTCGATCGAAGTCCGCTCGGTGCGCGGCACGCGGCGCGTTCGCGCTGATGAGATGTATCTAGCGCCGTATGCAACTGCTCTGGAGCCAGACGAACTGATCACCACGATCGAATTTCCTGACTGGCCTTCGGATACGGTGCCACTGTTCCGTGAAGTCGCGAGGCGACCCGGGGATTTCGCACTGGTCGGGTTAGTGGGCGCGCTCGCGATCGAAAGTGGACGGATCAGCCGGGCCGGCATTGCGTGGTTCGGTATGGGTCCAGTACCGATGAAAGCGCGACAGGCGGAAGCAGCTCTCACCGGTCAGTCGGTGGCCGCTCTCGACGTGCAAAGTATCGCCGAGCTCGCTGTGGCTGATACCGCACCATTCGATGACCGTCATGCCTCAGCCGAATATCGGCGAACCGTGGGCCGACGCATTTTTGCGCGAGCCTTGGGAGAGGCGCTGAACGTGAGACAGGCGGCATGAGCGAACACAAGATCGAGCTGACGATTAACGGCCGCAGACAGCAGGCGACGGTGGAAGGCAGGAAAACACTGTGTGATTTCTTGCGTGTCGACACGGGCTGTACAGGTGTGCATGTCGGCTGCGAGCACGGCGTGTGCGGCGCCTGCACGGTCATCATCGATGGGCTCGCTGTGCGTTCGTGTCTGATGCTGGCGGTGCAAACAGATGGCTGCGCAGTCACCACCGTAGAGGGACTGGCGGCGCCCGACGGCGCGTTGCATCCGGTGCAACAGGCATTGCGAGACGAACATGGAGTGCAATGCGGCTTCTGTACGCCAGGCGTGGTAATGACACTGGCCGCGCTCACCGACGGGCCCAAGAGGCCGGATGCTGACACGCTGCTTGATGCGATGTCCGGTCATATCTGCCGCTGTACCGGTTATCAGGGAATTCGCCGCGCAGCATGCAAGTTGGCCAGCAAAACCGGGGCTGAAAAACCATGAGCAGCGCGCACGTGAACGATGGCCGAGTAATCGGCAAGCGTATGCTGCGCAAAGAAGATGCCCGACTCCTGACCGGCCGCGGCACCTTCGTCGACGATGTCGTGTTGCCAGGCATGTTGCACGTCGCTTTCGTGCGCAGCCCCATCGCGCGCGGTCGCATTCGTTCGATCGACATCTCCAGCGCGCGCGATCTGCCTGGCGTGCTTGCGGTGCTCACCCCCAATGATCTCGATCCATTCAACGTGAAGCTGTTGAGCTTCTTTTTCACTCCTGCCATGTCGGTGCCTGTGCCGCTGCTGGCGCGTGACAGGGTCGCCTATGTCGGTGATCCTGTCGCTATGGTCGTGGCTCAAGACCGTTATATCGCCGAGGACGCTGCGGCCCTCGTTATTGTGGACTATGAGGAGGAGGACCCGGTCGTCACGATCGCGGACGCGAAGCGCGCGCCGCCAGTGCATCCCGGTATGGAATCCAACGTTGCGGCGGTCATGGGGATCGAGAAGGACGACGATCTCGAAGAGGCGCTTACCAACGCGCCGTATCTCCTCACTCGCACAGTTCGCCATCAGCGCCTCTCCCAATCGCCGATGGAGACGCGCGGCGTGCTTGCAACGAAGCAGGGCGACGAATTGCTCGTCTACGTCACCTGTCAGAGCCCTCACCTCGTCGCGCGGTATCTCGCTTTGGCGCTCGATAAGCCGCATCTCAGCGTCCGAGTCATCGCGAAAGATGTCGGCGGAGCGTTCGGTCTCAAGAATCATCCGTGGCGCGAGGAGATGTCTGTCATCGTCGGGTCCATGTTGCTAGGTAGTCCGCTGAAGTGGATTGAGGACAGATGGGAGAACCTGGTAGCCGCGAATCAGGCGCGCGAACAGGAAATGACGGTTCGCGTCGCCTTCGACGGGAGCGGGAAGCTGCTCGCTGCGCATTCCGACTACAGCCTCAACAATGGCGCTTATCCGCAGGGCGCGGAGGCGAACATCGCCGTGCACATGTTTATATGGGCGGCGTACAAAATGCCTCAGCTTGGATTCTTCACACGAGGTTGGCATACCAACACCGTGGGGAACGGTGCATATCGCGGCCCTTGGGGAATGGAATCGCTCGCGCGCGAGACGATGCTCGACATCGCCGCGCGCGAGCTCAGTATCGATCCCATCGAGATCAGACGCCGCAATCTCATCACCAAGGCGGATCAGCCTTGCACCACACCGATGGGCCTGCCGCTCGAGGACATCACGCCTGCCGAGTGTCTGGACAAACTTCTCGAGGTAATCGATGTCTCTGCCTTCCGCGCTGGGCAGGCAGCCGCGCGGAAGCAAGGGAAGTATTTGGGCCTTGGCATCGCCGTTTACATCGAACCGACCGGGGCTGCAGGCCAAATGGCGCCCATGACGGGTGAGCTCGCGCATCTGCGTATCGAACCCACCGGCAAGGTGACAGCGCTGATGAGTACGCATTCGCAGGGTCACGGCACGGAAAGCACGATGGCGCAGGTGATCGCTGATCAGCTCGGTGTTGCATACGAAGACGTCACAGTCTTCGAAGGTGATAGTTCGCGCGGCGGCTTCGGGCCCGGCGCCGCGGGTAGTCGCCAGGGCGTCATCGGTGGGGGCGCGTGCAGGCGAGCAGCGGCGCTCCTCAAAGAAAAGGTCAAGCGTGTTGCCGCGCACATCCTCGACGCCGATCCTGAGAGCATTACCGTGGAGAATGGTGTCGTGATCGTTGCAGGCGCCGAGAGCAAGACACGCAGCCTGCGCCAGATCGCTGAGATCGCGTATGGCGAGCCGGCCCGCTTACCGCCCGACACTGAGTCGGGTCTCGAGGCGCAGTACCGCTATGATCCGCCGCCGGTTACTTTCACCAGCGCAGCACATGCCTGCATCGTCGAAATCGATGCCGACACCGGGTTCGTGAAGATCAAACGGTGGCTGTCGTGCGAAGACTGCGGAACGATCATCAATCCCGCTGTTGTTGAAGGACAGATTGCAGGTGGTCTCGCGCAGGCCATTGGGGCGGTGCTGCTGGAAGAGGCGGGCTACGACTCGCGCGGCAATCCGCTTGCGGTCACGTACAAAGATTATCTGCTGCCGGCGATTTCCGATGTTCCGGACTTCGAGTATGTGCATGCCTGCACGCCTTCAAAGTCCGAGGGCGGGTTCCGCGGTGTGGGGGAGGGCGGGGCAATCATCGGGCCGCCGACGCTTGTCAATGCGATCGCCGATGCGCTTTCGCCTTTTGGTGAAGTGCCATTGGAGCTTCCACTCACGCCGACAAGGATCCTGGAGTTGATCGAGCGTCGCCCGCTTACCGGTAAGACGGAAGCCGCAACGACCGCCACAAGCGCACCTGCCACACCCATGACAGCGCAGGCCGGTGCAGCGCAGGCTGCGGCAAACGCCACGCTGTCGTCGCCGGCCGCGACCATGACATCCGCGTCGCACGCGCACTCTGCAGTCATCGGCGGGTGCTGGAACATGGTGCTCGCCACGCCGGTGGGTCCCCAAAAAATCATCGGGCGCTTCAACACAGAAGGCGATGTGCTCAAAGGCGTCCTCGAGAGCGACCAGGGCTCCCAGAGCTTTGCAGGCACCATCGCGGGCAACCGGCTCAAATGGGAAATGAAGGTCACCGAGCCCATGCCCATCACGCTCAAATACGACCTCACGGTGGAAGGCAACAAACTCAGCGGCAAGGTCAAGATGGGCCTGTTCGGCTCGGCCAATCTGACCGGCGAAAGAGCCTGACAGCTTCACGCCTGATCAATTCAATACCCTCGGATGGACCTGGATTCAATGAAGATAGTCAGTCTGTTGTTCGGTGTGCCTGCCTGTTTCGGATTGCTTGCGGCGTGTCATTTGTATTCCGGTTCGCCCGCGCCCGCGGCTCCAGCTTCCTCGGTGACCGGCACCGGCGCCCAATGGCACAACGTGAACGGTGACAGCGACGAGACCGGTTACAGCCCCCTCGATCAGATCACCCCAGCAAAAGCCGGCCGGCTCGGTCTGGCCTGGTATCTTGATCTAGCCGGTGAATCAAGCCTGGAAGGGTCGCCCATCGAAGCGGAAGGCATCCTCTATTTCACGGGGACTTACGCCGCTGTCTACGCGGTGGACGCTGTCAGCGGCAAGCTGATCTGGAAGTTCGATCCCAAGACCTGGCAACACAACCCCCTCAAGATGAATTTCAACTTTGCTTCCAACCGCGGTGCCGCGTATGCCAACGGCAGGATATTTTCCGCCGCGTTGGATGGGAGGCTCTTCGCACTGGACGCGAAAACCGGCCAGATGATCTGGAGCACCGAGACCACCGATCCCAAGGGTGGGCAGACGGTAACCGGCGCTCCGCGTGTGTTCAATGGCAAGGTGATCATCGGGCAGGGCGGCGCCGACTTCGGCATGCGCGGCTATGTCGCTGCCTTTGACCAACAGACCGGCAAGGAGGCTTGGCGCTTCTATGTTGTGCCCTCGAGCCCCGAAGCGAACCAGGGGGACCCGGCCATGGAGGTCGCCGCGAAGACGTGGAATGGCGAGTTTTGGAAAAAGACAGGCGGCGGCGGTGGGCCGTGGGACAGCATCACTTTCGATGTCGAGCTCAACCGCATCTATGTCGGCACCGCCAATGCTTCGCCTTACGACCCCGAGGCGCGCAGCCCAGGCGGCGGCGACAACCTCTATACGTCATCGATTGTTGCGCTCGATGCCGACACAGGCAAGTATGTTTGGCACTATCAGATCAATCCGCGTGATAGCTGGGACTACGATTGCACCCAGCAGATGACGCTGGCGACACTGACCATCGACGGCAAGCGCCGTCAGGTGCTGATGCAGGCACCTAAGAATGGCTTTTTTTATGTGCTCGATCGGCAGACGGGCAAGGTGATCTCGGCCGAAAAACTGGGCAAGGTGACCTGGGCTGATCACATCGACCTTACGACCGGTCGCCCGGTCGAAAACCCGGGGATCCGCTACGAGTCCGGCCAATCGATTATTTATCCGTTCAATTCAGGCATGCACAGCTGGATGCGCATGGCTTACAGCCCGGCGACAGGGTTGGTGTATGTGCCCACGATGCAGATGGCCACTCGCTTGCGCAAAGGCGCGCCGGAAGACGATGACTTCAATGTTTTCGGCGTCAATGTTGCCAGTGTCGGGCGAGAGTCCGGCGACGGCAAGGGGTCGCTGGTCGCTTGGGATCCCGTAGCACAAAAGGCGCGTTGGCGCGTGCAGCTCGATACTCTTTGGAACGGCGGCGCCGTGTCCACCGCGGGGAATGTTGTATTTCAAGGCGCCGCCGATGGCGGGTTCTCGGCCTACGATGCTCGCACCGGTGCTCGGTTGTGGCGCGCGAATGTCGGTATGGGGATCATCGCTTCACCCATGACGTATTCAGCGGGTGGTAAGCAGTATGTTGCGGTTCTGGCGGGCTATGGCGGGTCGGCCGCAGTCCTGAGCGATGTTATGAACGTGGGCTGGAAATATGGCGGGCCGCGTCGGGTTCTGAGTTTCGCGCTCGACGGCAAGGCGAGACTTCCACCCTCCGATGGGCCGACGCTCAAGGTGAACGTGCAGGACATTCCTGCGGAAGTGCTCGATCCGAAGCAGGTTGCTATGGGCAAGGCGATGTTCCTGGCCTGTGCCGCTTGCCATGGGCGTCAGGCGGTTGGAGCTGGCGGTCCTGCGCCCGACCTGCGCGAATCTGCGATACCACTCAGTCCCGATGCCTTCTGGACCGTGGTTCATGACGGTGCGCTTATCGAGCGCGGCATGCCTCGCGTGGCCATGTTTGGCAAACCTCAGGTGGAAGCGCTGCGGCAGTACATACGCGCAAGGGCTCGAACCGAGCTGGGGAAGAAGTGACATAGCAGTACTTCACCGAGAGGCAGGCACATCGAGGGATCGCCGCCCGGCGCAATTGGGCAAGCCAAAGGTTGAAAAATGGTGGCTCGAGCATGCGGGTTGGACTCCCTGTTGCGTCTTACTGTATAGAGGTCCAAAAGCCAGCCTGAGGTGTTGCAGCGTCAGTAGTATGTCCAAATCACCTCTACCCGATGAGACTGGCACCGGTGCAGGAGGCTCTGTCGGCGCGGCAGTGCTCATCGAGACCCTGTCCCGACCGGGAGATCGTCGCCGTCGGCACGGCTTTCGACGTGCGCGTGGACGCTGCCTACCTGCGTGTCACTCTGATCGAAGGAAAGGTCGCGGTTTCAACGCAGTCTTTGTTGCCTGTTTCCACGCGAAGCGTGGCCAGCAAACCTGCGGGGACGGCCCCTGTTGCTTCCGGCGGTCCTGACTTGCGTCGCGGGTCAACACAGGAAGCGAAGGTTGACGCTCTGGCTCACAGTGGCGCCGAAGGAGAGGTTTTCCTTGCGCCTGGCCAACAGCTCATCGCGTCCCTTCATTTGGCGAGCGATGGCAGCGCGCTCGGGAATGAGGACCCTGCAGATCCCGGGGTGGTCCGCGCTGTAGACGTCGCCAAGGTGATAGGTTGGCGCGATGGACGCGTGTTCCTCGAGGATCTGACGCTGGGCGAAGCCGTGGCCGAAATGAACCGACACAGCCCGGTTCAAATACGTGTGGACAGTCCACAGCTCGAGCGGCTGCGCGTCAATGGAATGTTCCGCGCCGGAGAGCAAGACGCGTTCGCAGCCGCCCTGGAGAGCTATTTCCCCATCACCGCCCAACACGACGGTGACACGGCAATCATCCTCACTACTCGTCGAAGGCAATCTCCCTAACACCCATTATCCGCTCACGCGAGCGCGCTTCGACCACAACCTTCGCAAGAACAAAACCCGCGCCTGCTGCAGCGGGAATGATCGCGGCGGAATCAGAGCATTCCAAAGAGTCATAGCGCCGGGCAGGCGGGTTGTCCTTCCCGTTGCGTCTTACGTATTAGAGCCCGACCTTGCATACAGTGGGCCGCAATTCAACCGGGGAGGCCTCAATGAAAGCCACTGCGCTGCATGGCAAGCGATCCAAACACAGACTGGGTGGCGCCGATCGCTTCGGGCCCGGCAGATGCCTGTGCATCATCGCAGCGGCGATCTTCTGTGTGCTGGGCTCCCAGGCCTCAGTGGCCTTGGCAGGCAGCCTGAAACGCTTCGACATCGAGCAGCAGAGTCTGTCCACAGCCTTGAATGAGTTCGCCCGCCAAAGCGATCGGCAGATCCTGTTTTCGACCGCAGTCGCCAATGCCAAGCGGACGCTCGGCATCAGGGGCGATTTAGAACCCGAAGACGCACTGCGCCAGCTGCTGAAGGGCACAGGTCTGACATTCCGGGTTACGTCCGATAACACGATTCTCGTTGAGAGCAGCCACCCGGGCGATACTGCGAACGTCCCAACGCCCCAGAGCTCCGTCAGGTTGGCCCAGGTCGGCAGTACGCAGCGCACTTCGCCCGCGAGCTATACCGATCAGAATTCTCCAGAAGATTCAGTTCAGCGAGCTCAGCTTTCAGAAGTCACGGTCACCGGATCCCGCATCGTCCAACGCGACTACAGTGCCAACAGCCCGATAACGACTGTGAGCAGCGCGGCAATAGACTCGACGGGCGCGGTGACCCTCGAGGGCGCGCTCAGCGTCTGTTCAAACGCCTCTGGAGCGCTACAGCCTGTTCGGCCGCAGTACCTACGACATCACATCCAGCGTACAAGCCTTCGTTCAGGCGCAGTTTGTCAATTACACATCCGACACGATTGCGGGGTCTGGAAACACCGAGCTTTCGATACCCGTGACAAATCCCCTCATTCCAGCGCCGCTGGCTGCGGTGCTGGCCTCCCGCGCCGATCCCACCGCGCCGTTTGTGTTGGATAAGCGGTTCGACGAAGCCGGCCCGCGTGACTTCAACCGTGAATTCAACCTGTTCCAGATCGAGGCGGGACTTTCCGGCCCACTGAGGTTCCTGGACGGGAGCTGGGAGGTCTACGGAACTCGCGGCAAGACAAACGAGACCGAAAAAGTTTCCGGATCCGTCATTGGCAGCGCAGTGAACACTCTGTTGAATGCATCCGGTGGCGGCGCCAGCATCTGCAGTGGCGGATACAACCCCTTCGGCCTGACTACTTTGTCGTCGCAGTGCTTCAATTATCTCACCCGAGTCCGCTGCAGGCGACGAAGCTGACCCAGGACGTGGCCGAGGCGACAGTGCAGGGTCATGTCGTGAATTTGCCCGCGGGCGACATGCGATTCGCAGTGGGCCTCGACTACCGATCAAACGGTTACACGTATACCCCTGATGGAGATATTTCGCTCGGCACTATCGTGGGTGTGCCTTCCGCGGGAGCGAGCGCCGGTAAAAGCACCGTGCGCGAAGCGTACGTGGAATTGCTCGTTCCAGTGCTCGCGGATCTACCGTTGGTCAGGAAACTGGACCTCGACGCCGCTTATCGCCGCTCATCTTATAACCTTGCTGGAGGAGTCAACGCGTACAAGGCCGACTTCAACTGGAACGTAATCTCACCTGTCCGGTTCCGCGGCGGATATGAGCGCGCCGTTCGGGCGCCAAATGTCGGTGAGCTCTTCCTCGCGCCGAGCTCGGATTTCGCGGGCATCGGCATTCCGACCTCGGGTGGTGGCGACCCCTGCAACTACACCAATGCTGCCCGCCAAGGGGCCAGCGCTGCGCAAATCCGAGCGCTCTGCATCGCTCAGGGCGTTCCGGCGGGCTTGATCAATACCTACTACAGCGGCAACACCGATGTCCCCTCGACGAACGTGGGCAACGTCAAGCTGAGTCCGGAGACCGCCGATACTTACACCCTGGGCGCGGTGCTCAGTTCGCCCTCGATCCACCCGCTGCTCAGCGGGATGCAGTTGTCGGTGGACTACTATGACATCTCCATATCGAACGTGATTGGCGTGCTGGCGGGCGGACAAGCCCTGAACAAATGCTTCAATCTCGACGGCTCCAATCCCACCTACTCGCTGAGCAATCAGTATTGCTCGCTGCTGACTCGAAACCCGGCGGATGGGCTGACTACAGGAAGTTATGTCAGAAAGAACTGGAGCGCCGGTCTGCGCTGGCACTACATCGGTGCGATGCGTTCACTCGACACTGTCAGCAATCCGACCTCGACCACACCCGGGACGAGTGCATACCACTTGTTGGACTTGTTCGGCACGTGGAAGATTGACGACCGGATATCGCTGCATGGCCGGCGTCAACAACTTGCTGAATCGCGATCCACCGGTCGTTGACGGCGCCATCGGCAACACCGAAGCGAGCACCTACGATGTGCTGGGCCGCACGTTCTTCATCGCCGTCAGGGCGAACCTTTGAGGCCTTCAATGTTGCAACCGATGGAGCTGCCTATGCGAGTGGCGATCCAGGCCTTTGCGGTCGCCGGTTTGTTGGCGTTCTTTCACGCGGCGCCGGCGGAAATGGCGCCGAATGCCGCCCCGTTCGCGTTCGAGGGGAGCATTACGATGCCCGACGTGCCCTGGGGGCCGTACTCCGACTATCTGGCGATGGACGTCGCCGGAGGAAGAGTTTTCGCCACGCCACAAGCCGCCCACGCAGTGGCTGTGTTCGATGTCAAGGCATCGAAACTCGTAACGCTGGTGCGTGGCATCGGGAATCCGCACGGCGTCTTTTACAGCAACCGCGCGAAACGACTCTTCGTTGACGACGACTCAATCTACTACGATGCCAAAAGACAGCGCATCTACTCCTCATCGGGAACCGGCCACCTGGAAACCTATCAGCTCCTGCCGGACGGGAAGTATCAAAAACTCGAATCGATGGACACCGCGGTAATGGCAAAGACGTCGATCTACTCGCCGGAGCTCGATCGCATGTACGTGTCCGTGCCGCATCTCGGCAGCACACTTGCGAAAATACTGGTGTTCAAACCAACACCGTGAGGGTCGAACAAATGAAGTTGACAGCGCGCTTAGCGGCGATGGCGATCACTACGTTCGCAATGATGAGCGTCACGAGCGACGGGTTGCATGCGCAGGCCATGGCCGGACGCGACCTCGGCAGGAACCGGGTCAGCGTGGACTATTACAAGGCACCGCCGGGTCGTCAGGATGAATGGTTGGCGCTGTACAAGAAGTACCACCGGCCCATCATGGATTTTCAGATCCAGAAGGGAGTCACCCTGAGCAGCACGCTGTACGCCCCGAAATCGCACGCGCCGGGCATGCCCTGGGATTTCGTGATCATCAACGTCTCACCGCCCGAGGCAGACACGCCGAAGCTCGGCATGACTCGCGCGGAAGTCATCAGGAAGTTGTTCCCGGACATCGAGGACTACGTCAAAGGCGAGCGGCAGCGGTGGGCTCTCACCGTCAATCACTGGGATGAGGAATTGGTGGAGCTCGACGTGACGAAAGAGCCGTTGTCGGTGTACTACCCTCTGGATGTTCCTTCAAAAAAGAAGTGACCGGCCGTGAGAAGAGGCCCCCTGACAGGACGCGCGTCACTTTCGGCGCGCCGTCATCACGTTAGCACGCATCGCCGCTGCCGGCGATCCGTTCCTTGAATGCATGCAGCGAGCTGCGCCACCAATCCGCCGCCCGCTGCAGCGTAGCCTGCTCGGGAAAACCGTGCCTCGCAGCATGCCTCCGTGGAATCGTGTCCCAGGCGCGGTGCTCGATCGATATCCGCGTTTCCGCGCCGACGGCCTCGAAGCAAACCTCGACTTCAGTGGACTGCTCCGCGGAGAAATTCGCCTGGCGCCAGGCGAACACCAGCCGTTTGCCCGGCTCCCAGACGGAAATGCGTCCGATCTCAAACGTAGAGCCGTCGTCGAACCTCGTGATCAGGCGACCTCCCTCGCCGGGCTCGAAGGCGAGCCGGCCATCGCCGGTGTCACTCACCCTGAAGAGGCCGCTCGGCTGCCACCACGACGCGATCTCTTGCGTAAACACTTCGAACGCCCGCATCGGATCGGCAGGAACGCGCAGAGCGAGAAAGACCTTCGATCTCATTTTCGGCTCTTCTGCACGTGCGCTTTGAATGCCGCCAGCTGACGACTCCACAGTGCCTCGGTCTCCTCTAGCCACAGTTTCAGGTCCTCCATAGGCTCCGGCCTCAAGCGATAAATCCGGACACGCGAGTCGAATTCGTCCCGATCCTCCTCGACGAGTCCGCTCTCGCGCAGCCTCTTCAGATGCCGGCTCATCAGCGGAAATGCGATCTTCGTGGCTTCCGCCAACTCGCCTGCCCGCCGCGGCCGCTCGCGCAGGAGATCCACGACGCGTCGTCGGTACGGGTCCGCCAGGGCAGCGAGCGTACGATCCAGCTCGTGCGCGCTCACTTCAACGGCTTGAACTGGAAGCCCGTCGCCTGCTCCATCTCCGCCGTGGAGACTTGTTTGACCGCCTGCGAGAACGTCCAGTGATGGCCCTCGAGGTCGATTGCCATGTAGGTTCGGTCGCCGTAGAACTGGTCGGCGGGCTCCATCGCGATTTTCGCGCCACCTAGGCGCGCACGCTCGCAATGCTCATCAATACCGCTGGTCAGGCGTACGTGCACGCGCTGCGTGTTGCTGCCGCCCACAGACTCCGGGCTCTTGGCCCAATTGGCGAACTCATTGCCGATCATGATGACGCCGTCGTCATGGGTCATCTCCGCATGCACGATGTTGTCGTTGGAGTCGGTAAGCACTTCGCTCGGCTCGAAGGCGAACACCTTCTGCAACCATTTCAGCGCGGCGCGATTGTCTTTATAGATGATCGAGGGAATGAATGCGGGTCGTCGAGGTGCCGTGGTGGTCATGGAAAGCGCTCCATAGTTATCAATATGGAGAATATTTAACAAAATAGGAAATAATATGCAAGCAGGGCATCGCCTCTTCGGCGGTGCCCCTCAGCGCAGCCTGTAGAACTGCTCCGCGCAGCCGGAAATGATCCAGTCTCGCTCAGCGAGCGGCACGCCTTTGAAGTTATCGGCGATCACCTTGTGCGAGTGGGGGAAGGTGGTCTCCGAGTGCGGATAGTCGGACGACCACATGATGTTCTTGCCGCCTGGATGATGGCGCAGCTCCACGCCGATAGGATCGCTGATGAACGAGGCATAGACGTTCCTGTCGAAGTAGTAGCTGGGCGGATGCTTGATAGCGCACTCCGTCCAGTAGCGCTGCATGTCCCAGGTGCGGTCCATATAGTTGGCGGCCCAGGGAATCCAGCCTACGCCGGCCTCAATGAGGCCGATGCGCAGATCCGGAAAGCGGTCGAATGCACCGCCGTAGATCATGATCGCCGCCATCTCGAGCATGGCGGGCTTGCCCATCACCACATCCGGCAGGAAGTTCGTCTTGTCGCGGAAGCGCGAGACGCGCGCGCCCAAATGGAAGGTCACTGCCAGGTCGAGCTCGCAGGCCGCCGCCCACAACGGATCGAACTGCGGATCGCGGTATTGGCGTTCACTCTGCGGATTCCCCGAGAGCGCCTGGAACTGCGACTGGTCCTTGTTGAAGGCTGAGGCCGACTGCGGGAAGGCTGGGATGTTCACCGCCACCGCCCCATTACGACTCGCCTCGCGCATCATCGCGATTGCCTGGTCGATGTCGAGCATTGGCAAAAAGGCTGCCCATTTCAGCCGCTGTGAGTCCTCGGTGCAAAAGTCGGCAACCCAGCGGTTGTAGCCTGCGAAACTCTCGACATACAGATCGAGGTTACCGGTCTGCAGCGGACCACCGCCGAAAATCACGCCCGTGTCGATGCCGTCGCGGTCCATATCGACGAGGCGCTGCGGTGCCATCCACCCGCCGACCCGCATGTCAGATAGGCGTCCATTGTTCTTGAACTGCTGGAAGGATCGGCCAGCCTGGGACTGCATCAAGTTGAGCTTGCGCCGGGTCCCTTCGAAGACGACATAGTCGAACTCGCCGTCGGACTCGACGACAGGCGCGAGCTCGCGGAAGCGGGGCGAGAGGTACTCCCCCCACATGCCGGGCGGCGGCGTCACGTGCACGTCGGCGTCGATCACGTAGTCGGCCACGCGCTGCGTCGCCTCGATCTGCCGGTTGACATCCACGTCCTCTACCGTAGCCATTTCACACGCTCCTCTTCACTATTGACCCACTGGGTCGCAGCGCCCTGCTCTATCAAACGTAGCGCTGACCGGGCTTGGAAACATGCTCGCTCCTCCAAAGCGAATGCTCAATCGTATCTTTCAGCCTGGAAGCTTCTGGTTGCAGAAAGAACTGGAACGACCTCGGCCTCGTGACCGCCCTTGGGAGGTAGAGGAGCTCAGTTCTGGCACGTGGACGTTGAAGCGCGTTTTTGGACGACTCGTCATGGCAGAGCCGCTCCTCGCCGCTTTAGCTTGGAGGCCTCCAGAACGGGGGGATGAGGCCAGAAGCTGAATGTCGACTCAAACCGGCTCGAGCAATGCGATGTTCGAAGGCGTGCGCGTCATCGAGCTTGCGCAATTCGTATTCGTTCCTGCTGCAGCTGCTGTGCTGGCCGATCTTGGCGCGGAGGTCATCAAGATCGAAGCGCTTTCCGGCGATCCGTATCGCACTCTTAGAATCGCCGATGGCCGGCAGACCAAATCCGCCAACTTGGCGATGGAACAAAACAATCGCGGCAAGAAAAGTCTCGCGATCGATCTCAAGCGCGAAGAAGGACGCGAGCTGCTGCTCAAGCTCATCGAGACGGCAGATATCTTTCTAACGAGTCTCAGGCCTGCGGCATTGGACCGTCTGTCACTCGGCGTTGACGTGCTGCGTGCGCGCAATCCGCGCTTGCTCTACGTGCGCGGCAACGGCTTGGGTTTTCGGGGAGAAGAAGCAAATCGTCCGGGCTATGACGCCTCGGTGTTTTGGGCGCGTGGAGGATTTGCACATGTGCTGACACCGCCCGGCCAACCGCCCATTCGTCCGCGCCCCGCGCTCGGCGATCATGCAAGTGCGATGAATATCGCATTCGGCATGGCCGCAGCACTCTTCAATCGCGAGCGCACGGGCCAAGGATCTCTGGTCGAGATATCGCTGCTCTCTTCCGCGATGTGGACACTTTCCGCCGATGTGGCGCTCAGCCAGGCGCTGAACGATACCGAGCTAATGCGCGTCGCCACCGAAGGTCGCTACGCGCTGACACGCGCCTACGAGACGAGCGATGGCCGTTGGATTCAACTGATGTTCCTCGATCCCGAACGCTACTGGCCGGAGCTTTGCCGGCGCATCGATCGCGACGACTTGTTGCGCGATCCGCGCTTCATCGATCTTGAACACCGTATCGAGCACGGCAATGCGCTCATCACAGAGCTTGTGAGCGCGTTCAAGCGCAAGAGCTTCGCCGAGTGGCGCACGAAGTTTCACGGCTGGGACTCACCGTGGGAGCTGATTCAAAACATCAAGGAACTGGCCGCAGATCCACAGGCCAAGGCCAATGACTACCTGTTCACGGTGCAAGTAGCCGACGGTACCGACGTAACGGTCGTAGCGGGTCCTGTTGCATTCAACGGTAGTGCCATACCGGCCACGCCCCTGCGCTCGCCTGAGCTCGGACAACACAGCGAGGAGATTCTTCGCAGCATTGGGGTGAATGCCGAGAAAATGCAGGAATTCAGGAATAGAAACATTGTGCGTTGAGGGACCATGAAAATCTGCCGTTACGAGCCCTCAGCGGGTGGGATTGTGCGCATCGGCTTGGTCGAGAACGGCATGGTGTACGACGTGTCCCGGATCGCTGACCACCTTCCGTCCGTCCGCTGGCCCGTACCTCCCGGTGACTTGTTCATCGTGAATCTTGATGAGCTACGACCGAAGATGGTTGCGCTCGCCCGCGCCGCGAAGCCCGTGCCGGTCGCGAGTGTGCGGCTCAAATCGCCGGTAGCGAATCCCGGTAAATTCATCTGTGGCGCCGGCAACTTTCCGGAGGTGCTCGCAGCCGGTAGTCATCCCCGCAAGCTCGGTCTGCTATTCAAGATGACAAGTGCCGCGGTCGGAGCCTCTGACGGTGTCACTTTGCGCTGGCCGGAGCGAGTCACGTTTCACGAGATGGAGCTCGCGATCATCATCGGCAAGGAAGGCACTGAGATTCCTGCTGCGCAGGCGCTCGACTATGTTGCCGGCTATGCGATCGGGCTGGATATGACGATGCAGGGCAAGGAGTTCCCGAGCTTTGGTAAATCGTTCGACACGTACGGTGTGATCGGTCCGTGGATGGTCACTACCGACGAAATTCCCGATCCGTCGAAGCTCTCGTTCGTGCTCAAGGTGAATGGTGAGGTGCGCCAGCAGGATTCCGTCGGCCGCCTCGTGCTCGACGTGCCTGCGTTGATCGAGCACGCGGCGTCAGTGATGACATTGTACCCGGGCGATGTGATCTTCTCAGGAACCCCGCCCAAGAGTATCGGCCCCGTACAGCCGGGCGATGTGATGCATGCGCAAATGGATGCGATCGGCGAGATGTCCGTCGTGGTGCGCGGCGGCCCGGGTCGTAAGACACCGACTATTTAGGGAAGGATTTAGATGACAACCACGATAGAGCAACCCAAGGTGACCTTGAAGGTCATCGACGCCGACACCCATCTCACCGAGCCGCATGATCTTTGGATCAAACGCGCCCCGGCAGCACTGCGGCAGCGCGTGCCGCAGGTGAAGATGCATCAGGGACAGATGTCCTGGGTGATCGACGGCGACAAGTCCATCGGCACGGGCGCACACCCGAGCAGCGCGATCCTGAAGGACGGCAGCAAGGTTCGCGTCCTCGACCAGTTCTTGAAGTTGCAGTTCGCCGACGTTCATCTCGGATCATCGCAGGTCAGGGAGCGCCTGGCCGTGATGGACCAGACCGGCATTTACGCTCAAATCGTCTACCCCAACATTCTCGGCTTTGGCGGTCAAGCCGCGGCCAAGGTGGACCCGGCCTTGCGCTTGAGTTGCGTCGAGATATACAACGACGCGGTTGCCGAGATGCAGCAGGAGTCGGGTCAAAGACTGTTTCCGATGGCGCTGCTGCCGTGGTGGGATATCAAAGCAGCAGTGAAGGAAACACAGCGCGCTCACAAGCTCGGCTTGCGTGGCATCAACATCAACTCTGATCCGCATACGCACAAGGATGAGAACGGCAGGAACATCCCTGATCTCGCGTCCCGGCACTGGGATCCCCTGTGGGAGGCGTG
>JAQGOF010000172.1 GCA_028293745.1 Gammaproteobacteria bacterium
ATGCCTTGTATGAAGCGCACTACCCCATCGATAGCCGGACCTCAGCCGGATACACGGCGGTGATTCTTTCGGCTTACGACTCGCGGCCCGAGGCATTGAATTATTTGTTGCGCATTGGCGCAGATCCTTGTTTAGGCGACCGTCACGGAAACACTTCGCTCATGGGCGCTATTTACAAGGGGCACATGGCTATCGCCCGGCGGCTGCTTGCCACGCGATGCCCTATAGACCAGGTCAATAACGCGGGCGAGACGGCGTTATCCTTCGCAGCGCTGTTCGGGCGGGTGGAACTTCTGCCTGAGCTCGTGGCGCAAGGTGCAGATCCCAATCACGCCGATGCACGAGGCAACACACCCCTGGCAATCGTGCTGCAGCAGGGCAATGAGGCTTCCGCGATAGCACTTCGCAAACTCGGAGCAACCCGCTGAAGTCATCCCCTGTCGGGCGCCGCCCGCCGGCACTCGGCCGTGCGGGTGCCTCAAAGGCCATCGCCTGCGTCCCCGTTAGCGTCGAGAGTTACTCCGATCTCTTGGAACGGCATGGCGAGCTCGGTTTTTCGGCTCGGAATAGAGCCGAAGAAAATCCTCGGTGGCTTTTCTGACTCGGTGATCAATTTCCGTCGTGCCCGGTGCCTCGCGTATACGCAGCAGTACGCTCACCATCAGATCACCCCAAAGCAGCGCGAAGTAACGGCCGCCCATTTCGGTCGGGTCACCCGCACCGATCAGCCCGGCAGACTGCGCCTGCACTAAGATGTTGTGCACAGCGGTGCGTGTCAACTGGCGAGCAGTCTCGAGCGTCAAGGCCACCTCCGGCGCACGTTGTGCCTCCATAATTGCGAGCCGAAAGACGGCCATCACCACAGGATGGCTGACTTCGCGCAGGACAGTCGCGCCGAGCTTTGAGAGCATGGCCACGAGCTCTTCACGATTGCGCGGCGGCGGCAGCTCGGTTGGCAACCGCATGCGTCCTGCGCGATCAGCGATGCACGCCGCGAGCATCGCTTGCTTGTTGCCGAACAGCGCATACAGCTCCCGCTTTGATACCTGAGCACGCGTCGCGATCTCCAATGTGCTCGCCTCGGCGTAGCCGAGCTCCATGAATGCCTCCATCGCGGCGCACAGGATCCGCTCGCGCGCCGGCTGCGGACCGGATTCGACGCTCGCTTGCTTCTTCACGAAAACCTCTTGCATTGGTACCAGACGGTACCGTAGCATAGTCCCATCGGTACTGCCGGGTACCAAACTAGTTGACCGCGCCCCGAGCGGCCCAAGGGAAGGCTTCCACGATGGCTAGTGCATTGGCAATCGCGACTCCCGCAACTCCCGCGACCTCTGCGTCGATGGCGGTGCGTTTGAATCAGGTCGCCAGGACCTACCGTGCCGGAACGATCGAAGTTCCAGCGCTCAAGAATGTGAGCCTGGAGATTCCGTTTCATCGCTTCTCGATGGTTATTGGCCAGTCCGGAAGCGGCAAGACGACGCTTCTGAATCTCATTGGGTGCATCGACGCACCAAGCGGCGGCACCGTCGAGGTGTGCGGGCAGAATGTCGCGGAACTCAACGACGATGCGACCTCGGACTTCCGCGCTCGCAACATCGGCTTCATCTTCCAGAGTTTCAGCCTCGTCCCGGTCCTGTCGGCTTATGAGAATGTCGAGTATCCACTGCTCCTCATCGGCACACCCCCAGCCGAGCGGCGCGAGCGCACGCTTGTCATGCTACAGGCGGTGGGACTCGCCGAGCAGGCCCGGCAGCGGCCGAACGAGCTCTCCGGCGGACAGAAGCAGCGCGTGGCGATAGCGCGCGCATTGGTAAAGGGTCCGCAGATCGTACTGGCGGACGAACCCACAGCGAATCTCGACAGCGCCACCGGCGCTTCCATCATTGAGCTCATGCGCCGCGTCCAGGCGCAGTCGCGCACCACCTTCATCTTTGCCACCCACGATCAGCAGCTCATTTCTCACGCGGACGAACTCTTCAGCATCCGGGACGGGAAAGTCGTCGAACACCGGACCGAGGCGGGACGATGAAACTCCTTCTGAAAATCGCTCTGCGTAACATCCTGCGTAATCGCCGGCGCTCGCTGATGACGGGTTCGGCGGTCGCGGCGGGAGCTCTCGCCACCCTGCTCTTCGGGGGCTTCGCGTTTTACATCTTTGCAGGTCTCGAGACCAACAACGTGCAGCGAATCGGCCACCTTACCGTTTTCCGTGCTGGATATTTCCTCTTCGGGGCGGGAAATCCGGCCGGCTACGGCATCGAGCGCTATCACGACGTCATGACGCTGATCGGCAACGATCCGGTGCTGCAGCCGATGATCAATGTCATCACGCCAACTCAGTCCCTGCTCGGGATCGCCGGCAACTTCTCGGGCGATAACGATGCCTCCAAGACTTTCATCGGAGTCGGCCTCATACCTTCAAATCGTCAGCGGATGCGGCGCTGGGATGAGCTGCGCACGGGCTCGATTCCTCCAGCGGATTCGCGGCTCTCCGACCAGGACGAGACGCGCGGCTTGATCGGTTTCGGCCTCGCACGGATCCTCGGGCTGTGCAGGGCGCTCGCGCTGCAGAACTGTCCGTCCGTACCCGAGCTCCCAGAGTCCGCCGACAAACCCTCACCCGTCCTCAACGAGGACCTGGGGGAGCTTGCGCGTCGCGACCGTGGTGGAAATTCCGCTGGTGCGCCTCACATCGAGCTCCTTGCGGCCACGGTAGGCGGCGCTCCCAACGTCGTCAGTCTGACAGTAAGCGGCGCAGAGCCCCAGGCGGTCAAGGAGCTGGATGACAACTACATTGCGATGCCTTTGCCGCTCGCGCAGCAGCTCGTTTATGGGCGCGGTGAGCACAAGGTCACCGGCATCGAGATCCAACTTCATCGCAGCGAGGACCTGCGCGTTGCGCGGGCCCGCCTGAACACACTCATCCGCGACAATCATCTCGATCTCGACGTGCGCGACTTTGCCGAGCTGACGCCGTTTTACGGGCAGGCCGTGAGGCTGTTCAGCGTGATTTTCCTGTTCATTGCGCTGGTCATGGGTGTGATCGTGCTCTTTGCCGTGGTGAACACCATGACCATGAATGTGATGGAGCGGACCAATGAGATCGGCACGATCCGAGCGATGGGCGTACGCCGTGGCGGGATCCGTTGGCAGTTCGTCGCGGAAGGCTGGCTCATCGGGGCCATCGGCGCGAGCCTCGGCGCCGCCCTCGCTTTCATGATCGCGGCTCTCGTCAACCGCGCCGGCCTGACCTGGGTGCCCCCCGGAAACGCCAACCCGGTTCCGTTACATCTCGCCGTGATCGGGAGCCCCGCTTTGGTGATCGCGGTGTGGATTGGGCTTGTCCTGGTCGCTACGGTTGCGGCGCTTCTACCGGCTAACAGTGCAGCACGTCTCTCGGTAGTGGACGCGCTGCGACACGTGTGAGCGCATCATGACAAGAACGTACCTACTTGCCGCACTCGCTTGCCTGCTGATAGTCAGTCGGACGGCCGGCGCACAGACGGCGACGGACATCGTCGCTGCGACGGACAAGGTCAGAAACCCGCAGGAGCCCTTCCGCTCCACCATCACGCTCACCGAGTATGTCTCTGGCCGCGAGCGCGGACACGATACGCTGGTGGTGTTTTCAAAGCAGGACCCCGCGACCGGGCAGTTTCGCAACCTGGTGCAGTATGTGGAACCCGCACGGGATGCCGGCAAGCGGGTGCTGCTCGATGGCCGATCGCTGTGGTTCTACGATCCGGCCTCGAAAACGAGCGTACGCATCTCGCCGCAGCAGCGACTGATCGGCCAGGCAGCCATTGGCGATGTGCTCACGGTAAACCTCGTGGCTGACTACAACTCCACCCTTCTTGGCACGGAGAAGGTCACGGATGCAACGCGCACGGATCGTCAATGCTGGCATCTCGACCTCAAAGCGTCGAGCGATCGTGCCGCCTACAACCGCGTCGAATACTGGGTCGAGCAGGACACCTTCTATCCCATAAAGGGGAAGCTCTATTCGGACAGCGGCCGGCTTCTGAAGATCGTCTACTTCCGCAATTTCGCGAAGCGGCTCGGTGCGGAGCGCCCCGCCGAAGAGATCATCATCGATGCGGTCGACACCTCGCTCGCCACCACCGCCACGTTCGGCGATGAGAGCTATCAGGACGTTCCTGATGTGTGGTTCCAGCGCGATTACCTGCCGCGCCTTCAGTTAAAGTGATGCGGCAAGGCATCGCGGTGTTCCTGCTGTGCGCCGCGCCAGGGATCGAGGTCGCTGTGGCTGACCAAGACCCGACGTCTGGCCAAGACAGGGACCTCGACCTCATTCCCAAAGAAGCCCAGCGGCAGCAACCCTCCGCGAATGCTCAGGATGCGGCCCCCCGGGCAATCCAAGGTGCAAGCCGCCTCTATCTCGAGAATGCGCTCAGTGTCTCCTCGCTGCAGAGTGAGCTGGCCGTCCCGGCTCCCACGCCGCCTCCCTACAACTGGCAGGAGCGCCTCTTCTTCGATGTCCGCAAGGAATGGCGTCTCACCAGCCGGCTCGGCCTGACCTACAGCGGCCGACTGAATTTTCGCGACGAGAACGATTTGAGCTTTCCCACGCACGAAAATGTGATCAACGATCTGCGCGAAGTGTATCTGGATTGGCAGCCTTGGGATCGCACTTACCTCGATGTGGGTCGCGTCAACCTGAAGAGTGGGGTCGCGCTCGGATATAACCCCACGGACTTTTTCCGAACACGGGCGGTGGTGGAGCCTCTTTCAGCGGACCCTACCGTCCTGCGCGAAGACCGCCTTGGCGCATTAATGGTGCGAACTCAACAGCTCTGGGAGGGCGGCTCGTTGACCGCCGCCTGGGCGCCGGGACTCTACAAGCCCAGCCCGATCTACACGAACCTGAATTTGCCGAGTGTGGACCCGATGCTGGAACGGACCAACGCGCGCAATCGCTTCCTGGCGAAAGGTAGCGTCAACATCGCCAGCAACTTCAGTCCGGAATTTCTCTTGTACCGCGAGGGCAGCCGGACGCGGGTCGGAGCGAACCTGGCGGAGGGGCTCGGGCAGAAAGTCGTGGCCTACCTCGAGTGGGCCGGCGGGCGTCGTGCCAGCCTGATCGATGACGCTCTGCATTATGGCCGGGAGACGGGCACGCTGCCGGCCGAGGCTCCCAGCGTTGTGCCCGAGAGCCCGCGGAAAAGCTTCCAGAACGAGCTGTCGGTCGGGGCGTCCTACACGACGGAGAACCGGATCACCTTCAATCTCGAATACCACCTCAATCAGGCAGGCTTCACTCACTCGGACTGGATCAACTGGTTCGCGGTGGGGCGCGGCCGATCCGCTGCGACACCTGTTGCACGCGAGCTTTGGTACTTGCGCGGCTACGCGCTCGACCAACAGGACCCGATCAGCCGCCATTCGATTTTTCTGCGGGCCGATTGGAGCGACGCATTCGTTCCCAAACTGGAGCTAACAGGCTTCGTCAACACTGATGTGTACGACGGATCGAGCCTGTTGCAGCTCACGGCCGATTACTACTTGTCGGACACCTGGACCGTGGGGGGTCTCATCACGACTAACGTGGGAGCCGCGCATTCCGATTTCGGAAGCCTTCCGCAGGCAGCCAATTTCCTCTTCAAGGTTGCACGCTACTTCTGAGCTGATGGGCGGTCCAAATGTCGACGGAAAACATCTTTAATGCGCACCTCGTTCTAGGCTATGTCGCCTGGCTGCTCTGCTACCGCGTGTACATCTGGCCCCGACTCAAATCGATGGACCGGGTCGAAGCGCAGCGCGCCATCGCAACCTTGCATAGCTTCCGATTCTTCGGACTCGTCTTCCTGGTTCCCGGTGTCGTCGGCTCCCATCTACCGGGTGGCTTTGCTGCATTCGCCGCGTACGCCGACTTGGCAACCGGGGTGCTCGCCATGCTCGCGCTTCTCACCGTTAGGGCGCGACCGCTCTTTTGGCTGTTCGTCGTCGCTTTCAATCTTGTAGGGGTGGCCGACTTGTTCCTTGACTATTACCACGCCGTTCAAGCCAATCTTCCCGCGGTGGCGGGGGAACTGGGCGCCACCTACGCGATCCCGATCATCTACGTGCCCCTGCTGATGATCACGCATATCGCCGCGTTCTACATGCTGGTGCGTCCTCCAGCTCGACAAGCGTCGGTGTAGGCCGAGCCTGCCGGAGCAGCGCCGATGTCGACTTCATATCAGGGGCACGCCAAACAGCCGCCCGTGAAGGATAAGAACCATGACATACGCCGCGATGGCGATGACGGGCCGCAAGATGCCTATCTCGCGGAGAGCCGCGCCAAGCTGATTCCTGCCGGTGGCAATCGCGATGAAGGGGAAGTTCGATGTCGCTTGGATAAACCGGCTCCACTGGTCGCCGAAACTGCGGCGGCGCTTCGCATCGATGAAGGTGGTGCCAGCGAGCGCGAGCAGCAGCAAGGAGCCGAAAAAAATCAGGGACGCAACGTCGCCGTTCACCATGAGGTGCACGAACGCCCACAGGCCGACGCCCCAGAGGAAGGGGTGGCGCGTGATGCGGACAATTCCGCGGACGATGTCCGTTCCCTGTGCGAGCTTTGATTCCATGCCGACTTGAGTAGGGCTCGGTGTTGCTAGGCCGATTCCCACGAACAGGAAGGAAACCAGTACGAGCACGAACGCGAGGGGGCGGAGGCCGGTCAGCTGACCCCAGAGATCAACCGTGGGTGCGCGGCCGTAGGTACTGCCCATCCAGACGAGTCCGACGAGTGATGCGAGCGCGAAGGCGCCCCGATAGGGGCCCGCGCCAAAGCGTGCCACCAGGACATCACGCAATCGCGTGCCGGACACACCGAAGTGAATGAGGAGGAAGAAGGCGCTCGCAGCGATAAGGGAGTACAAGGGCACGGCTCCCGTTGGGGGGGGACGCGCAGACATTACGAGTTCCGGCGCGGCGGCGCAATTGTGATGCCTCCGGTAAGTGCATATGGGATGTTCAGATACTGAGCAGTGTCAGCGACCATCCCCAGGCATCCAAATGTAACGCGGGAAAGCTGCCGCGTTGGCCACCGGCAACTGTGGGTTGAGACCGGCGGTTTTGAAGATCCGACAACTCGCGGCCAACAGCGGTCAGAACGGGGCAATACCCCTTTCTCCGAGGCAGTCGTTCAACGCGCGATCTTAACTTCGAGCTCCAGAGCTCAGTACCGACTGAATCGTTGTTTCGGGCCCCACTGTGTGGGGGCCGTGGTAGTGAGAGCTGGCGTACCTTCGAAATTCACCGCTTGCGCGAGGCCGTCCAGTGACAGGCCACTGCTTTGAATTCTATGGTCCCAGGGCGAGCCCGCCGCCGTCGTGACGACTGTTGCGCAGCCCACGCAAGCTTTGCGTGGGACAGTCCGTGCGAAGACGCACGCGGCACTCACTGCGCGATCAACGACGTCAATAGCAGAGGTTCATTGTCAGTTATCCCAACGCAAACAAACACGGTACAAGATATGATCCGTCATCATGATGTCAGCACTTACATCCACACTACGTGGAAGACAAGAGAATCACGGTCGTGGCAGTGGAGTTTTCTGACCCGAGAAAAGCCCGGAGCGCTGCTGGAGCTCCGATGAGTTATGAGCTACTCATTTTCTCAATTGCGGAGATCCATGCTCGCACACAAATCGGTGCTGCCGGTGCGGTCAATCGCTATCTCACGCTGCGCAATTGGTTCATTGGCGCATATGTTGTCCAGTTCGAGCAGAACGGCGCGGATCGGGCCAACTATGGCCAGCAGCTGCTGCTGCATCTCGCTCGAGACCTCAAGAGACGGCGAATTCCGGGTTGCAGTCCGGAGATGCTCGGTCGGATGCGCGTCTTTTATCGCACTTACCCCCAATTGGGCGAAAATGGCTCGTCGCTGTTCGCGACGGAATCTGGTACATCTTCAGCGCCAACCGACCAGATTGAGATTTCGTCACCAGCGGTGACGAAATCGGACACGGCGCTGCCGACGCCGCTCGGGGGGCAAACGCTCCTGCGCCTGTCTTGGTCCCACCTTATTGAGCTCATCCGGCTTGAGGACCCGTGGAAGCGGGCATTTTACGAAAATGAATGCCTGAAGGGCTCCTGGTCGAAACGCGAGCTTCAGCGGCAGATTAGCTCCCTGCTCTATGAGCGCACGGGGCTGTCCCTGGACAAGCAAGCAGTCATCGAACGAGCACGACGGCAGGCATCCGGAGCCCGCGTCCAGATCTCCGAGCTGATCCGCGATCCATATGTACTTGAATTCGTCGGTCTCGCCGAACAGCCCCCGCTATACGGAAAGTGATCTGGAGACGGCACTCCTCGATCACATACAGGGGTTCCTGCTCGAACTCGGCAGCGGTTTCTGCTTTGAGGCGCGCCAGAAGCGAATCACCGTCGGCAACGAGCACGATTACATCGATCTGGTGTTCTACCACCGGTTACTTCGCTGCCATTTGCTCATCGATCTCAAAGTACGCCACTTCCATCACAGCGACGCTGGGCAGATGAACTTCTATTTAAACTACTGGAAGCGAGAAGTTACGAGCCCAGAGGATAATCCGCCTGTTGGATTGCTTTTATGCAGCGACAAGGATCAAACAAAGGTGGAGTATGCGATCGGTGGACTTGATCAACAGCTTTTCGTCTCGCGCTATTTGGTCGCCCTCCCTAAGCCGAACGAGATCGAACGACTCGTCGAACGCGACCGCGCCCTCTGGGAGCGGCGAGACAAGTAGGACACAATCCTGCGCTTCGCGTAAAGGTAGCTAGTCGATTTTCAGTGCGACGGGAATGTCCGCTTCGATGGGTTTCGATGTCAGCGACGAGGTGGTGTCAGTGGCTCCTTCGGGTCGCTATCGGGCACTCGCCTGCCTGAGGTGTCCGACGCTCACTAGCCGGCCAGAAAAAGCCAACGTGCAAACTTGCACGGTCGGGGCACGTGTC
>JAQGOF010000189.1 GCA_028293745.1 Gammaproteobacteria bacterium
CTCGGCTGTCCGAACCCCAGCCACTTCAGTCCCTCCCTTAGATTCTCGCGTTGCTTGCTGCCGTTGGGGGGCAGGACCAGCAGAGTCCACTGACCATCCCAGGAAGCAGGTCCTTTGCCGTAGATGCGTTGAGTGGCTTGCGCAAAGCGCTGCTGACCACGGGCGGTCAGCCGGTACTCGCTGCGACGCCCGTCCCGGCGCGCCACCAGCCACTCATCCTGTGCGAGTCTCGCAACCGAAGTACGGACCAACCGCTCGGTCAGCCCAAAGGGGGCCGCCAGTTGGATGAGGCTCCCCAGGGTCACGACACCGCCTCTGGGCGCGATCGAATCCCCGAAAATCGTCACGAGAAGCGAGCCGCCGCGGATGGGCCGCTGGTTGCGGAAGCGGCGCAGGAGGCCCTGGGTGGCTGTCGCGGTGGAATTCACGCGGCTGATTGTGACACAGAAATTGTTGCGCGAATCTGATTTCTGTGTCACATTGCAACCCTGACGTTCTGCAAGCTGCGGGGGCCTATGTACACACAGGGACTAGACTCGTTGGGGAAGGAGTGCGTTCATACGGCCGCCGGCGATACCGCTGCGCTCGAGGCACGCTTCCAGGGCAAAGTGGATGCAGACGAGAAGATCGAGCCCAAGGATTGGATGCCCGACGCTTATCGCCAGACACTGATTCGCCAGATTTCCCAGCACGCTCACTCTGAAATCGTCGGGATGCTCCCCGAGGGCAACTGGATCAGCCGCGCGCCTACGTTGCGCCGCAAGGCAGTCCTGATCGCGAAGGTTCAGGATGAGGGCGGGCACGGGATGTACCTGTACAGCGCCGCCGAAACCTTGGGTATAGAGCGCGAGCAGATGCTGGAGCAGTTGCTCGCCGGCACGGCGAAATACTCGAGCATATTCAACTACCCGACTTTGACGTGGGCAGATATCGGGGCCATCGGCTGGCTCGTCGATGGCGCTGCCATCATGAATCAGATTCCGATCTGCCGTTGTTCGTATGGCCCGTATGCCCGTGCAATGGTACGAATCTGCAAGGAGGAAAGTTTTCACCAGCGGCAGGGATTCGAGATCATGTTGGCGCTCGCGCGCGGCACTCCCGAGCAGCAGGCGATGGCCCAGGATGCATTGAACCGCTGGTGGTGGCCCTCGATCATGATGTTTGGACCGAGCGACACCGAATCCAGGCATACGGCGCAGTCGATGCGCTGGAAGATCAAGCGCTTCACCAACGATGAGCTGCGGCAGAAGTTCATCGATATCACGGCGCCCCAGGCGCAGTTCCTGGGACTGCAAATTCCCGACCCGGACCTTGCCTGGGACGAGTCCACCCAGCACTTCAAGTTTGGGCAGATCGACTGGAGCGAATTTCAGGCGGTGCTCAAGGGGCACGGCCCGTGCAATCGGGAGCGACTCGAGGCCCGGCGCAGCGCTCACGAGAACGGGCGTTGGGTCCGCGAAGCGGCCGCCGCACATGCTGAAAAACAACGCGCCCGGGCACAGCGCGCGGCTTGAGGACGGACCATCAACATGTCAAACGACTGGCCTCTGTACGAAGTTTTTATCCGCTCGCGCTCGGGACTCGAGCACAAGCACGTCGGTAGCTTGCATGCTGCTGATGCTGCGATGGCAGTGGAGCATGCGCGCGACGTGTACACGCGACGCCAGGAAGGGGTGAGCATCTGGGTTATGCGGTCGAGTGACATCGTCGCGTCCGACCCGACCGATGCAGATGCTTTGTTCGAACCGGCACGCGACAAGGTCTATCGGCATCCAACGTTTTACGCCATTCCAGACGAGGTGAAGAACCTGTGAGCGCGGCGAGTCGGTCGATTACACCCGGCCCCGTGCAGAGCGCGCACTGCCGCTATCTGCTCCGACTGGGCGACACGAGCCTCGTCCTGGGTCAGCGGCTTGCCGAGTGGGTTGGACATTCGCCGGCGCTGGAAGAGGATCTCGGCCTGGCCAATCTCTCGCTCGATCTCATCGGGCAGGCTCGCCTGCTGTTGAGTTATGCCGGCGAGCTCGAGGGACAGGGACGCGACGAAGACGCATTGGCATTTCTGCGTGACGCTCCTGCGTTCCTCAACATGACATTGGCCGAGCAGCCGAATGGTGATTTCGGCCGGACGATCGTGCGCCAGTGTCTGCTGGATGCCTGGCAGCTCGAAGTCTATGCGGGGCTGGCGGATTCCAGCGACAGGCGGCTGGCCAGTATTGCAGCCAAGGCGATCAAGGAAACACGCTATCACTTCCGGTTCAGCTCGGGATGGCTCGTGCGGCTGGGGGATGGTACCGAGGAGAGCCACCGCCGTGTTCAGGAGGCTCTGAACGAACTGTGGCGGTTCACCACCGAGTTGTTTGCTGCCGATGAGGTGGATGACGCGCTGGCTGCGGCGGGTGTTGCGCCCGGGTTGGCTGAATTACAGCCGCGCTGGTCGGCTCGAATTGACGAGGTGTTGCAAGAGGCGACGCTCGTTCGCCCGGCGCCCGTTCCATATCAGTGGCATGGCAAACGCGGGGTGCACACCGAATATCTGGGTCACGTGCTGGCCGAGATGCAGCACCTGCAGCGCACCTATCCGGGGGCGCAGTGGTAGGCCGGCAAACATCAGCACACCGTGCTCCAGGTTGCGGGTCATCGCAGGTCCATGACCGCGAACGTCAGGTTTGGGAAGTACTCAACTCGATTCCGGATCCCGAGATACCGGTCCTCAGCGTCGTGGACCTGGGAATCGTGCGCCATGTGCGTTGGTCCGCCTGCGAAGACAGCCGATGGGTCCTGCACGTCGGGATCACGCCGACGTACTCAGGTTGTCCCGCAACCGAAGTCATTCGACACTCGATCGAAACAGCGCTCGATCAGGAAGGCCATACCGATGCGATAGTGGAGGACGTACTATCACCTCCATGGACCAGTGATTGGCTGACGGAGGAGGGGCGCCGGAAACTCGAGTCATTCGGCATCGCGCCATCTGAGAGGTCCGTGTCGAGTCCTCGTCATTTGTTTCGTGCACCGGTCGTGGCGTGTCCGCGTTGCGCGAGCCACGCAACCGAGCGCGTAAGCGAATTCGGTTCGACGCCTTGCAAGGCGCACTACCGCTGCACTTCGTGCCTCGAGCCCTTCGACTACTTCAAGTGCCTGTAGATCAGCATGCTCAAGTTTCATGCATTGCGAATAGCCGAGCTGCAACCGGACGCCGAAGACGCCATCGCTGTTACGTTGGAGGTGCCGCAGGAGCTGCAGTCCGTGTATTCGGGTCTGTCGGGGCAACATGTCGTGTTGCGGACTGAGCTCGAGGGTGAGGAGGTGCGGCGGACCTACTCGCTGATCAATACACCCGGCGAGTGGCCGCTGCGGATTGTGGCGCGCGTGCACGAGAACGGGCGCATGTCGCGGCATCTCGCCGAGCAGGCAAAAGTGGGCGACCAGGTTGACGTCCTGCCGCCCAACGGCAGTCTTACGCCCCGGCTGGCCGCCACTGGTGCAGGATCCGTGCGGACCTATGTGGGGTTTGCTTCCGGCTGCGGTATCACTCCCGTGTTATCAGTGGCAAAGGCCCTGCTGCAGGGCAACTCGACGAATCGATTTATTTTGTTCTATGGCAATGGCAGTACAGGGCGTGTCATGTGCCTGGAGGAACTGCTGGGCTTGAAAGACCGCTATCTTGACCGCCTGGCGCTGCACTTCGTGATGAGCCGCGAGCCTCAGGAAGTCGAGTTGTACAACGGGCGGCTGGATGCTGTGAGAGTGCGCGAACTTGCGGGGACGTTGTTCAAGCCCGACCGGGTCACGGAGTATTTCGTGTGCGGCCCTGGTGACATGATCGAGCAGGTGTCGGAGACGCTTCGGGAGCTGAATGTCAGCGCCGAACGGATTCATGGCGAGCATTTCACGGTCGCTCTTGACCACCCCAGCAGCATCGGCGTGGCCACGATCGTCGCCGCCGGAGCCCTGTCGTCGGCGCCAGCCAAGGCCACCGCGCCCGCAGTCTTATCAGGCGCGCCCGCCACGGACTCTGCTCAGGTAACCATCCTCATGGACGGTCGCCGCCGAACCTTCACCATGCGAATGAACGATGACACGGTCCTCGACGCGGCCGAGCGCGCGGGTCTCGGCCTGCCGTTCTCGTGCCGTGCCGGCGTGTGCTCGACATGCCGGACGAAGGTCGTTTCCGGCGAAGTGGAAATGGCACAGAACTACGCGCTCGAGGATTGGGAACTGGAGCAAGGCTACGTGCTTGCGTGCCAGTCGAGGGTCAAGACACCCACTCTCGAGCTCGACTACGACGAGAAATGACCATGAGCTACCAGAACATCCTGTTCGACATCACCGGCGGCGTCGCACGACTCACGTTCAACCGACCCGATCGGCTGAATAGCTTCAATACAGCGATGCATGCTGAAGTGCGGGAGGCGCTGGGGAGCCTCTGCAGCAGCGATGCCAGGGTGTTGGTCATCACCGGGGCGGGCCGCGGATTCTGCGCAGGCCAGGATCTGGGCGACCGCGCGGTTGCGGCTGCGGGGACCGTGGCCGACCTCGGAGAGTCCATCGAGAAGAACTACAAACCTCTTGTGCTGGCCCTGCGCTCGCTACAGATGCCAGTAATCGCGGCCGTCAACGGCGTCGCGGCGGGCGCAGGCGCGAACGTCGCGCTGGCATGCGACCTTGTCATTGCTGCACGCTCGGCGAGCTTCGTGCAGGCGTTCTCCAAGTTGGGACTGGTGCCTGATTCAGGCGGGACTTGGTTCCTGCCACGGCTCGTCGGACATGCCCGTGCCATGGGTCTCACGCTGCTGGGCGAGAAGTTGTCCGCGGAACAGGCGGTTCAATGGGGGCTGATCTGGCGCTGCGTGGAGGACGCCGAGTTGTCCGCGGTAGTGGACGGGCTCGCGACTCAACTCGCTGCAGCTCCCACTCGAGGGCTGGCACGGACCAAGCAGGCGTTGTACGAAGGTTGGGGACGCACGCTCGAAGAGCAGCTCGACATCGAGCGCGACTACCAAGGTGAACTGGGTCGCACAGCCGACTATGCAGAAGGTGTGGCGGCATTCACGCAGAAGCGACCCCCACGGTTCACGGGGCGCTAGGCAGCGAGTATGGCGCACCCCAAGGACTTGACGGCCGCGGAAGGTCAGCGCACGGCGCCCGACGCCCAACTCGTCGCCGAGCGCGCAGCGGAAGCGCTGTTCGCACGCGACATGGCCTCCAGGATGCTCGGCATTCGTGTCCTGGGCGTGAAACCCGGCCACGCGCGACTTGCCATGACCGTGCGTCCCGATATGGTGAATGGCCACCGCATCTGTCATGGCGGTCTGATATTCACTCTCGCGGACAGCGCCTTCGCGGCCTCGTGCAACTCCTATGGCGAGAGCACTGTGGCTGCGGCGGCATCAATCGACTTTCTGGCGCCTGCATTCGAAGGCGATGAACTATCGGCAGAGGCCAACGAGCTGTGGCGATCCGGCCGCAGCGGTCTCTATGAGATCACAGTCACAAATCAAAGCGGCGAGCGGATCGCGCTGTTCCGCGGGCGTTCGCACCGGATCGGCGGCTCTGTCTCAACGGAATAACGGCAATGCAATTACAAAGCTTCGCAGCCGGCAAATGGCAAGCTGGAACACGCAACCTCGTAGCACTCCGTGATGCAACCACGGGAGCCGTAGTAGCCAGCTCGTCCGCCGATGGTCTCGACTACCGCGCCATGCTCGAGCATGCACGCAAGGTTGGTGGTCCCAACCTGCGCAAGCTGACCTTTCACGAGCGAGCGGGCCTCATCAAGGCGCTCGCCAAGCGCCTGGGCGACTACAAGGAAGAGTTTTACAACCTCTCGTACGCCACGGGCGCGACAAAAAGTGACTCGTGGATCGACATCGATGGCGGTGTGAGCACCTTGTTCGTGTATGCGAGCAAAGGTACGCGCGAGCTACCCAACAGCCACGTCTACGTGGATGGCAATGTGGAAGCACTGTCCAAGACCGGCACCTTTATCGGGCAGCACATCTACCTGCCCCTCGAAGGCGCCGCGGTCCACATCAATGCATTCAACTTTCCCGTGTGGGGAATGCTCGAAAAACTGGCGCCGGCACTGCTGGCCGGCGTTCCGTCCATCGTGAAGCCGGCCACCGCCACCTCGTATCTGACCGAGCAGGTCGTCAGGCGTATCATAGAGTCTGGAATTCTTCCCGAAGGCGCTGTCCAACTCATCTGCGGCGGCGTTGGCGACTTGTTTGACCACCTTGATTGCCAGGACGTCGTGTCATTCACCGGCTCGGCATCCACCGCTCAGAAGCTCAGACAGCATCCTGCGATCATTGCGAATTCGGTGCGCTTCACAGCCGAGACAGACTCGCTGAACTCCTCGGTGCTCGGGCCGGATGCGGTTGCAGGCACGCCCGAGCTCGACCTGTTCGTGCGCGAGGTTGTGCGCGAGATGACCGCCAAGGCGGGGCAGAAATGCACGGCCATTCGCAAGGCAATCGTGCCACAGGCACAAGTGGCCGATGTGTTGGATGCGCTGCGGGCTGCTCTGGGAAAGGTGACCGTCGGCGATCCGCGCCTGGAGCAAGTCAAGATGGGGCCGCTGGCCTCACTTGGGCAGCGCCGGGAAGTGCGCGAGCAACTTTCAAAGCTCCAGCGTGAAGCGGAGATTGTCTATGGGAGCGGGCGCGATGCCGAGGTAACTGGCGCTGATGCCGAAAAGGGTGCCTTCATGGCGCCGACGCTGCTGTTATGTCGCGATACATCGTCCGCGCGCGAAATCCATTCGGTTGAAGCATTTGGTCCCGTTTGTACCGTAGTCCCCTACAATGATGTTGATTCGGCTATCACTCTGGCGCGTCGTGGAGGAGGGAGTCTCGTCGGTTCTGTGTTTACGGCCGACGACACAGTTGCGGCTCGACTGGTGCTGGGGCTCGCTCCGTTTCACGGGCGTGTACTCGTCGTAAACCGCCAGTGCGCGAAGGAATCCACAGGGCATGGTTCGCCCTTGCCGCACCTGGTTCACGGTGGCCCGGGACGTGCGGGTGGGGGCGAGGAGTTGGGTGGCGTTCGCGGTGTACTGCACTACATGCAGCGGACTGCCGTGCAAGGCACGCCGAGCGTGATTGCGGCCGTCACGGGCCGATGGGTCAAAGGCGCCCCACAGCTCGATCCCGGAGTCCATCCGTTCCGAAAGCCGTTCGGTGCGCTTCAGATCGGCGACACATTCAACTCCGGGGAGCGCGAAGTCACCATTGGGGACATCGAGCGCTTTGCGGAGATTTCGGGTGATAAGTTCTACGCCCACATGGACGAGGAGGCCGCACGCCGCAATCCTCTGTTCGGCGGGCGCGTGGCCCACGGGTATTTCCTGGTTTCAGCAGCAGCCGGCTTGTTTGTAGACCCACCTTATGGCCCGGTGCTCGCCAACTACGGTATCGACGGACTGAGATTCACCAAACCCGTCAAACCCGGCGATCGCATCAAGGTCCGTCTCACCTGCAAGGAGAAAACCTTGCGCGCCGATAAGGGCTTCGGTGAGGTCCGCTGGGACACCGAGGTCACGAATCAGAACGGTGAGGTCGTCGCGAGCTATGACGTACTGACGATGGTCAGCGAGAAAAGCATCCCGGACGCTTGAAGCAAGCCCGATGTCAGCACAACCCGCAACAACGATCCCGCTCCAGACCTACACAGAGCGCTTCCCCCATCTCACTTTTGCCCAACCCGAGCCGGGGGTACTCGAGATCATCATATCGAACCCCAAACACCTCAACGCCGCCGATGCTCATATGCACCGGGACCTCGCGACGGTGTGGCGAGAGATCGACCTTGACGACTCCGTGCGTGCGGTATTGGTCCGCGGCGACGGCGATCATTTCTCATCCGGCGGCGATTTCTCCCTCATCGAGCAGATGATCTCCGATGAGGCCACGCTGATACGCGTGTGGAAGGAAGCGAGCGATCTGGTCTACAACCTGATCAATTGCTCCAAGCCCGTGGTCTCCGCCATCCGTGGGACAGCTGTAGGGGCAGGCCTCGCGGTCGCGCTCCTCGCCGATATTTCCATAGCCGGCCGCGACGTCAAAATCATCGATGGCCACACCCGCCTCGGCGTCGCCGCCGGCGATCACTCGGTCATCATCTGGCCGCTCCTGTGCGGACTCGCAAAGGCGCGTTACTACCTGCTGACGAATGAGCCCCTGACCGGCGAGGAAGCCGAACGAATCGGCCTGGTAGCCCGCTGCGTTCCCAACGACGAGGTCTACCCAACCGCCCTCGGCATCGCCCAAAAATTGTCCCAGAACAGCCCAACCGCCATCCGCTGGACCAAACACGCCCTGAACAACTGGCTGCGCCTGGCCGGTCCCAGCTTCGACGCCTCCCTGGCGTTGGAATTCCTGGGTTTCAAACTAAGCGACACCAAAGCCGCCCTGGAAGCGATCCGCAACCGGAAAAAATCGGCGTCCTGAGCGAGGAGCTGCCGGTTCATTCCGGCCGGGGGCGTCAGAACCCTTGTCCGCGGGCATCTGTCCGAATCCGCGACTGTTACGAAAGCCCCGAAGCCTGCCAATGGGGTCTTTGACCGCCTCTAACAAAAATACGCAAACATCGCCAAGGACCGAGCGCTGACTACATCGATCACTTCGACCGAAAGCCTTGGAAGACCAATGCTCAACGGCTGAGACATCGATGGAATACCGACAACAGTCGTTGCTCTCTATTCACGTCGCCCGTAACCTAACACTGTTCACGTGACGCAATAGCCGAAACCGCGTCTGCCCGTACCGGGAATACCTGATGCAACAGAGTTGGACATCAAAGTGCGGATGCTTGTTGACATCATCAGGCCGATCAACGTGCGCTCCGGAGCCGAGAGGCAAGCTTCCGTACACGACGCTCTGAAATCGGAATGGCCGCTTACGCTGGCTCAGTTGGCGGGCGGCCAATCGCGACTACCAGAGACTGTTCTTCTGTAGTGCCTGATTTGATGAAACTTATGGTATTGGCGAAACGTGATTACGAGGCTGGAAGCCAGACCCCAGCCGAAACTGCAAAGCTTGTACCGTACTGCCCTCGCAGTCAGGCCTGCATGGTAGCGGCGGCCATTGACTATTTTTCCTTGGACCCTATCATTCCGGTCCATTCCCGCCGATTACTTCCTCCCCGCCGGACACGCTCGAAAGGGCCCCGGCGGGGTTATCGTTTGCGGCTTCGCTATTTCAAGTAAGAAGCGAAGACGATGTCCGTCGAGCCGGAAGTCAAGCGGGCGGTCGCGTTCTTTGACGGACAGAATTTATTCCACGCGGTGAAGAACGCATTCGGATACAAATATCCGAACTACGACCCCGCGAAGTTGGCAAAAGCGGTTTGCGTGACGAAGGGCTGGACACTGAAGCAAGCCCGGTTCTACACAGGCGTACCCAGCGCTGACGACAATCAAGCGTGGAACTCTTTTTGGACACGCAAACTTCTGACTATGAGTCGAGCGGGCGTGCACGTGTATTCTCGTCCCCTTCGATATCGTAACAAGGTGGGTCTAAATGGTACCACCGTGTTGGTCGGTGAAGAGAAGGGCATCGACGTGCGCATCGCAATCGACATCCTGTCATGTGCCATCAAAGGGTACTGCGACGTAGCCTTGGTCTTCAGCCAGGATCAGGACCTATCCGAAGTTGCAGATGAGGTGAGGGCTCTGGCAAATCAAGAGAACCGTTGGCTAAAGATTGCAAGCGCGTATCCTGTAAGCGCTGCGGTGGCCAACCGAAGAGGCATAAACAAAACCGACTGGATAAAGATTGATCGCGTAGCCTATGACGCTTGCATCGACCCGTGGGATTACCGAGCAGGGCCCGCTACATAGCCTTCGGGTTCGGTTCTTTATAGAACACTCGAACATCGACGGCGCGTCGGTCGCGAACCGGCCCGGAAAATCGCTAAACCCTGCCGGACACCCGAAAGGCATGTCCGCGAGTAGACACCGCCTTAACCAACACCCACACGGCCAATCCTATCCGCAACCCCAGCGAACCTACGGCACTCCGCGTGACCCGAGACAATACGTTGGCCCCACCGACATTCACAGTCACCAACACAGCTTCGTCCTCATCGTCCGCAAGAGCAACCACGACCCCCCGGAGCTCATTCCGAACACTCAACCCCCGCGGCGCTTCCACAGCCAAAATAATATCCCGCGCGAGCAACTGCACCCGCACATGCTCCCCAACCCCCACCCCCCGAACACTAACGTTCAAGACGCCAGCCCCGACCTGCAAATCGGCCATCCCCGCGGATGCATTCACCCCCCTAACCACCCCGTCGAGCACAGCGCCCACAGAATCCGCGCCAACGATGTCCCGAAGCGCCGGCACCAAGCTGACTTCGTTCAGCGTCCCCTGCGCCAGTACATGCCCCCCATCCATCAGCACAACATGGGTCGCCAGCCTCAACACCTCGTCGAACTGATGGCTCACGTAAACCATCGGAATCGAGAAGTTGTCGCGTAACCTCTCCAGGTACGGCAGGACTTCCTCCCGGCGAGCGGCATCCAGCGCTGCCAGCGGCTCGTCGAGCAACAACATCCTGGGCTGTGACAGCAGAGCCCGCCCCAGCGACACGCGCTGCTTCTCGCCACCCGATAACTGATAGGGCCGACGCTGCAGCAACGGCTCCAGTCCCAGCAGGGACACGATGGGCTCCAGCTCGATCTTCTGACTCGATGCCGCCGAAACACCTCGCGCGTCGCGCCCAGCCCGCGTCATGCCATAGCGCAAGTTGCGCAACACGCTCATGTGGGGGAACAAGCGTCCATCCTGGAACACGTAACCGATGCGTCGCCGTTCTGGCGGCACGCGTATTCCCGTGCGCGCGCGCGAGCCTGCGCCCGAAACTGCGGCGGTGCCTGCGGCCTTAGCCGTGTCAGCGCGTGTATCCCTGCCCGTACGCGCGCTCGTATCCTCGAGCACATCGCCATCCAACTCTATGCGAGCCTCATCAGCCTCGAGCAAGCCCGAAATGATGTCGATAGTCGTAGTCTTGCCGCAGCCCGATCGACCGAACAGCGCCACCACGCCCGGCGTCGGTGCCTCGAAGTTGACATCCAACTTGAAGCCATCGCGCTGTTTGACGACCCTGACCTTCAGCATCGTGCAGCTTTCCCGCTCGAGCGGCGGGCCACTTATCGTCCCACCAGACTGCGAGCCCGGCGCGCCAGCATCTCTGCAAGCAACAGCCCGATGAGACCGAGCACAAACGACATGACGGCCAGCCGTAGCGCCTGGTCATCGCCGCCGGGGGATTGAATGGCGGTGTACAACGCTAGCGGAATAGTGCGTGTCACTCCGGGTACGTTGGCGGCGAAGGTGATCACCGCGCCGAACTCACCGAGTCCGGCAGCGAACGCCGTGACTGCACCTGCGAGCACACCTGGCAACATCAGCGGCAGCGTGATCGTAAAGAATCGATCGACTGGCCTGGCACCTAACGTTCGAGCTGCCGCTTCGAGTCCCGGATCCACATTCTCCAGCGATAGGCGGATGGACCTCACCATAAGAGGGAAAGCCATCACAGCGGTCGCCAGTGCGGCACCCGCAGTGGTGAATGCGAGCTGGATCCCAAAGTTATTGTGCAGCCAACCGCCGATCGGCCCATGATTACCGAAAACCAGCAGCAGCACGTAACCGATGGCTACCGGCGGCAGCACCAGGGGCAGGTGAACAAACGCATCGAGCAACCATCGACCTGCAAATCGTCCGCGGGTGAGCAGCCAGGCAATGATCACGGCAAACGGTAAGCTGAAGAGTACGCTGCGCGCGGCAACCACCAGGCTAAGGCGCAAAGCGTCCAGCTCGGCAGGGCTCAATTGCATGGTTGCATGGGCGGCGTAGCCTTTAGTTTAACGGCGGGCCGCACTGTCGCACGATGATTACCGGTATGCACGCCCCAATATACCGGACGTCTCGCAGGCCCCGCGCTTGCGACTGGCGACGACCCATTCTCGCGGTTGCGGCGACGACTTGACCGCGACAGAGCTGATCGCCACACGGCACAGCAGGTGCGCGCTGGTACGGCCTGGCGCGCGCCGCGCACCGGTTGGCCGAGCCTCGTGGCGGCAGCGGTTGGCCGAGGCTCGTGGCGGCTCTGGGTTGGCCCGAGCCTCGTGGCGGCACGGGTTGGGCGAGCCTGGGGGCGGCACCGGGTTGGCCGAGCTCGGCTGGCGCGCACGCGTTGCCCCAGCCGGTCGGCCGCACGGGCTGGCCGGCACGCAGCCTCGGTGCAGTCGGTGCACTTGAGCACAAGCCGGTCCGCACAGGAGCACCTCACTTGACTACCCACCATTCGCCCTCACCTCGGTTGAACGCTTCTTATGGGAGGTTGGGCTGGGCCCACGACGAACATGAGCATTGATCGCCAGTTTGGCTGGATGTGGACCCAGGCTTGTGAGCTCCTGGACCGGGCCGACCGTATGCAGCGGCAATTCGTCCGCTACGTAGGACCGGGTGCGGATGCGGCGGTGTGGGAGCCACCCGTGGACATCCAAGAGACACCGGAAGGCCTGCAGTTCGTATTTGCCCTGCCCGGAGTCAACCCCGAACACATCGACATCACCTTGGGCCCGAACGCACTTACCGTAATGGCGATACGTCCGGCGCGGCTTGGTAGCTCGGACTCAGTCATCCGTCGCATGGAAATTCCACACGGACGCTTTGTACGAAAAATCGCACTGGCCGGAGCGCGTTTCCGGCTTGGTGACACCCGTTACCTGAACGGCTGTCTTGAAGTCCGACTCGTAAGAGCCGGCGAAAATCGAGGACAAGAGTAAAGTCATGGCCGATACAAACACCGCAGATTCAGCTCCGCATGGCGAGTCGCCGGCTCTGGCTGGCGACGTAGTTCCGATCATCGCCATGCGCAATGTGGCGCTCCTCCCCGGCACCGTGGTTCCCATCACGCTCGGCCGCGAAGAGAGCCTTGCAGCTGCCCAGGAGGCAGTGCGCACCGGAAAGAAGATCGGACTGTCGTTGCAATACGATGCCGCCGTCGAGAAGCCGACCTCACACGATCTCAACCAGGTTGGCGTGTTGGCCACGGTTGTCCGCTATGTGACGGCGCCGGACGGTACACATCATCTCGTTGCACAAGGCGAAGGCCGCTTCCGCGTCAAAGAGTTTGTTCACGAGAAACCGTACTTCGCGGCGCGCATCGAGTTGCTCCCCGAAATAAACACAACGGGTCCGCAGGTCGAAGCCCGCGCGGAAGTGCTCAAGGCTCGAGCGATCGAAGCCTTGTCGTTGCTGCCACAGGTCCCGGCCGAGCTGGCGCGCACCATCCAGTCCATGGACTCCCCGAGCCGCCTGGCCGACCTGATCGTCAGCTTCATGGACGTGAAGCCGCAGGAAAAGCAGGACATGATCGAGACCCTGGACCTGCAGGAGCGCCTGGACAAGGTACTCAAGCTGCTGGCCAACCGGCTCGAAGTCCTCAAGATCACCCGCGACATCACCGAACAGACGCAGACCGCGCTGGGCGAGCGCCAGCGTGAGGCGGTGCTGCGCGAGCAAATGCGCCAATTGCAGAAAGAGCTCGGTGATGACGAGAGCTCGGACAATGAGATCAAGGAGCTCGAGCAAGCCATCGAGAAGGCTGGAATGCCGCCCGAAGTGGCCGAACACGCTCGCAAGGAGCTGAAGCGGCTGCAGCGGATGAACGAGGCGAGCCCCGAATATGGGATGGTGCGCAGCTATCTCGACTGGCTCGTCGCACTCCCGTGGTCGAAGACCGATGTCGAGGACATCGACATCGAGCGCGCGCGACGCATCCTGGACGAGGACCATTACGGCCTCGAGAAGGTCAAGCGCCGCATCCTCGAGTACCTCGCCGTGCGTAAGCTGAACCCACAGGGCCGCAGCCCGATCCTGTGCTTCGTCGGGCCACCCGGCGTCGGCAAGACCTCGCTGGGTCAGAGCATCGCGCGCGCCCTGGGACTGAAGTTCCAGCGCGCGAGCCTCGGCGGCGTGCATGACGAAGCGGAAATCCGCGGCCACCGGCGGACCTACATCGGCGCGCTCCCGGGCAACATCATCCAGGGACTGCGCAAGGCAGCCACACGCAATCCGGTCTTCATGCTGGACGAAATCGACAAGTTGAATGCGAGCTACCAGGGCGACCCGGCCTCCGCGCTGCTCGAGGTGCTCGATCCGGAGCAGAACGGAACGTTCCGCGACAACTACATCGCGCAGCCGTTCGATCTGAGTCGTGTGCTGTTCATTGCGACCGCCAACGTCCTGGAGACGATTCCCGGGCCGCTGCGCGACCGCATGGAGATCATCCAACTCACCGGCTATACCGAAGAGGAAAAGCTGCAGATTGCCAGACGGTATCTCGTCCAACGCCAGATGAAAGCCAACGGGCTGGATGCGGCACAAGTTGAGATCACCGACGCGGCGCTCAAGCGGGTGATACACGAGTACACGCGCGAATCGGGCTGCCGCAATTTGGAGCGTGAGATCGGCGCCTTAATGCGCCGAGCAGCAATGCTCATCGCGGAGGGGAAAAGCACGACCGTGAAGATCGACGCTGCGGACGTCCCGGATATCCTCGGACCGACGCGCTTCGAAAACGAAGTGGCGCAGCGCACGTCGGTGCCGGGCGTCGCAACCGGACTCGCCTGGACGCCCGTGGGCGGCGACATCCTGTTTGTCGAATCGGCCAAGCTGCCGGGCAGCGGAAAGCTCATCCTGACCGGACAGCTCGGCGATGTCATGAAGGAGAGCGCGCAGGCAGCGCTCAGCCTCGTGAAGGCGCAGGCTCCGGAGTTCGGGATCGATCCGAAGCAGTTCGATCAGAGCGACATACACGTTCACGTGCCTGCTGGAGCGATCCCCAAGGACGGTCCGAGTGCCGGGGTCGCGATGTTCATCTCGCTCACGTCGTTGTTGAGAGGCAAGGCGGTGCGGCCGGACGTAGCCATGACAGGCGAGATCAGTCTGCGAGGGCTGGTCCTGCCGGTTGGCGGCATCAAGGAGAAGATGATCGCAGCGGCGCGGGCGGGTATCCGGAAGGTGATATTGCCGGCGCGTAACAAGCGCGATCTCGAGGATATTCCGCCGAGTGCGAAGGCACTTCTCGAGTTCGTGTGGGTGGAGCATGTCTCCGAGGCATTGGAAGTTGCCTTGGGACCGGGAGCAGCAGGGGATAAGCCTGCTGGCAAGGTGCAGAAGGAGCGGGAGATGTCCGCGGCCTGAGCCTGCCGCGGCTCGCTTTACCCGAAGGCTGTCTTATTGGCCGGGCGGTGGTCACTCTCTGATGGAGTGCTGCCCCCGGCCTCTTGCGTTTCCTCGTCCTGTAACATGCCATCGGATGCCACGGGGTCAACCCTGTAGGCAGCTACGACACGATTCCCCTCTGCACCGACCTGAGGAATTGCCCCATCGCCAAAGAGGTCCTGCCGCGTGTGCTGCAGCCATCGCTCGATGTGAACCCTGAAACGCACGATGGCTTCGGCGCGTAACGCATCCGGCGCGCTGTCGCCCAGCGCTTTCTCTTTGGCCGGCGACAAGTGGTACCACCACTGCAGACGATCCAAGCGACCATCTGCCCTCACGTAGGGGAGAGTGATGGAGAATCGACGTCCGTTGCGCGTCGGAGTCGTTTCTGCGAATGCAAAGTAGTCCTGGAGTGCCCGCGGCAGGTCAATGCTTGCCATTTATTATTCCGGGATCGATTTACCGCCAATATTATCATGCGCTGCGCGCAAGGGCGCGCCGGGAAGCATCGATTATTGCGCCACTAACGTCTTCTCTAGCGTGATCGGCGGCCTCGAAACCGGATTGCCGGCGTGCGGAGCGAGACCTTTCTGTTCCAGCCACTCCCGATTGAACAGCCGCGACTGATATTTAGCACCTCCATCGCACAATACCGTGACGATGGTGTGCCCGCGCCCCAGTTCGAGTGCGACACGCACGGCCGCTGCGACATTGATGCCGCTCGTGCTGCCCAGGAAGAGCCCTTCCTCGCGCAGCAGGCGATAGACAAACCGAACCGTATCGGCATCTTCGACGTGAATGGCATCATCGATCGGCGCATCTTTCAGATTCGCAGTGATGCGCCCGATACCGATGCCTTCGGTGATCGACCCCGAGCCGGTTGATTTGAGCGCCCCGTTGCGAACGTATTCAAACAGACTGCTGCCGGGCGGATCCACGAGCACCGTGCGAATCGCACGGCGGCGAGACTTCAAGTACTCGGATACGCCCGCAAACGTGCCTCCAGTACCGGAAGCAGCCGTAAACGCATCGACGCGTCCGTTGGTCTGCGTCCAGATTTCAGGCCCAGTGGTTTCCAGGTGGGCCTGGCGATTGATGATGTTGTCGAACTGGTTCGCCCAGATCGCATTCGGCAGCGACGCGGCAAGGCGCTGCGCGACTTTCTGATACTGGTTGGGATTGCTGTACGGAACGGTGGGCACCTTGTGCACTTCCGCTCCCAAGGTCTCGAGCAGCTGATACTTCTCTGGAGACTGGTTGTCCGGCATCACGATGATGCAGCGATAGCCGCGCGCATTGCACACGTGCGCCAGGCCAATCCCGGTGTTGCCCGCGGTGCCTTCGACCACGGTTCCCTTCGGTGGCAGCGCTCCGCTCTTCTCGGCGGCCAGGACGATGGCGCGCGCGGCGCGGTCCTTGACCGAGCCGCCCGGGTTCATGAACTCCGCCTTGCCGAGGATCTCACAGCCCGTCTCGTCACTGACACCGCGCAGCCTGATCAAAGGCGTATTGCCCACCGCGCCAGAGAATCCATCCGAAATACTCATGCCATGGCCTCGAGTTCAGAACCGATCAGGGAATCCGCAGTCGCCAGCGCAGTGACGTCGCCAACGATCAACAAGGCTGGTGGCGCAACATTTGCTGCCTGCGCAACGCCTGCAATCGTCTCGAGCGTCCCTCGCAATGTACGCTGCTCCGGAAGTGTAGCGCGCTCGACCACCGCGGCGGGATGATCGGCGGCCGCCCCGGCTGCCCGTAACTTTGCAACAATCTGCGGCAGGTGGCCAACACCCATGTAGAACACCACGGTCTGACGCGCTCCCGCGAGCGAGCGCCAGTCGAGTGCTTCGTCATCCAGAACATGCCCGGTGACGAACGTAACACTCTGGGCCAACTTGCGATGAGTCAGGGGAATGTTCGCCGCCGCCGCCGCACCGAGTGCAGCGGTGATCCCAGGCACCACGATATAAGGGATGCCGTGCGCGGCGAGAACCTCGATCTCCTCGCCACCGCGGCCGAAGATGAACGGGTCGCCACCCTTCAAACGGGCCACACGCAACCCGAGACGGGCATAGTGCACGAGCAGCTCGTTGATCCGCTCTTGCGAGGTATGGTTTCCAGGCTGCTTGCCGACGAACACGCGCTCGGCATCACGCCGCGCGCGTTCCAGCACGGGAGCCGGCACCAACCTGTCGTAAAGAATCACATCCGCCTGCTGAAGCAATTGCAGCGCGCGAAGCGTGAGCAGGTCCGGGTCACCGGGCCCGGCACCGATGAGATAACACTCGCCCAGTCCACGACCGCCCGTAGCAGCCGACCGCGTAAGATGGCTCGTCCGCAACTCGCGCTCGAAATCCTTACCAGCTGCCGCCTCGTCTCCCGCGAAAACACGCGCACCAACGATACCGCCAACGATTCTTTCCCAGAATGAGCGACGCGCAGCAGTCCTCAACGTTCGCTTCACAGCCTTGCGTCTCTCACCCATAAAGCGTGCCAACGCGCCGAGCCTTGCGGGCAGCAGGGCTTCCATCTGCTCGCGGATGCGTCGCGAGAGAACGGGCGCCTGCCCACCAGAGCTGATGGCAATCAGAATGGGCGAGCGATCGACAATGGCAGGGAAGATAAACGTCGAAGCGGCAGGATCATCGACCACGTTCACGGGGATGTGCTGCGCTTGGGCGGCAGCCGATACGGCTGCGTTGACCTCAGTCAGGCCAGTGGCGGCGACGACAGCGACTGCGCCATTCACATGTGACGGCGAGAAGGGCGCCTGGATATGTTGGAGCTCGCCTGTGGCGGCCAACCCGCGCAGCTCGTCACGCAATTCCGGCGCAACGACAGTGACGCGCGCGCCGGTTCTTCGCAGTAGCTCAACTTTGCGGGCAGCTACTCGTCCGCCACCAACGACCACCACCGGCCGCGCTTGCAGCTGCAGGAAAACGGGAAGGTAGTCCATGCAGAATGGGTTGTCTCTCTGGCGGGCGCCTCTCAGGCCTGCGCCGCTACCTGACGAATTCTCGGATGTAAGCCGCATTCACGGGACTCGGGTTGTTCCCACCACCAGCGGCCTGCGCGGCGACTCTCGCCGGGTTGTATCGCGCGCGTGCAAGGTTGGCAGCCGATGCTGGGGAACTGGCGATCGTGGAGCAGATTGTACGGCAGCTTCCGCGCGCGGATGTACTGCCATATCTGCTCTTCGGTCCAGTCCAGCAATGGGCTCACTTTGTGCAGGCCGTAGTCGGTGTCCCATTCGACCGGCTTGGCCTGGGCGCGTGTCGCAGATTGCTCACGGCGCACGCCCGTCACCCATGCACCATAACCTGCGATCGCCCGCTTGAACGGCTCGACCTTGCGGATCCGGCAGCAGGCCATACGCGCTTCCAGGCTGTCGTAGAAGCCGTTTACGCCTTGATCAGCTACCAGGGCCTCCAGTGCCTGCGCATCGGGATGAACGACCCTGATCTTGCGCTTGTAACGCCGCTGCAGCTTCTCCAGCACCTCGTACGTCTCTTCGTGCAGGCGGCCTGTGTCGATGCTGAAGATGTCGACAGCGGGAACGTGCATCCAGATGATGTCCGTCAGCACCATTGCCTCGGCGCCGAGGCTGTTCGAATAAACGACCCGGCCGTATTCCTGCACCGCGGCGGCAAGCTGCTCGCGGACGGCGACGGCCTTCTGTTCCAGCTCGAGTGTCAGCAGTTCTCCCATAGTGTGGTGACTATAGACACCGGCCGTCCTCGCCAGAACGAAGCATTTCTTCTGAAGGACTCCATCCCGGTTATAAACGGGTTACGCGCCCATTACAGGCGGGGTACTGCGGCGCCAGTGAGCATTCGCCGCGACGTGCAAGGTTGCGCTAGTCTTGCAGGATGAAGCTGCACCAGTTGCGTTATCTCGCCGCCGTCGCCCAGTGCGGGCTCAACATCACGGCCGCCGCCCAGAAGCTGCATACGTCACAGCCCGGCGTGAGCAAGCAGATCAAGCTGCTCGAGGACGAGCTTGGGTTTCAGATATTCGTGCGCGAGGGACGCAATTTGACCCGCATCACGCCTGCGGGACAACAGGTCATCGATCGGGCCCTGCGAATCCTCCAGGAGGCACAGAGCATTCGCGACCTCTCGACAGAGTTGCGCGACGAGGGCAGGGGAAGCCTTTCCATAGGCACCACACACACGCAGGCGCGCTACGTCCTGCCCGACGTCATCCGTGAGTTCAGAGGGCGGTATCCGAATGTCCGGCTGAACCTCCACCAGGGCACCTCTGAGCAGATTGCGGAGATGGTTGCGCATGACCGGATCGACTGCGCGATAGCCACAGGGTCTGAGCAGCTGTTCGCCGATCTGACACTTCTGCCGTGCTTTCACTGGCATCGCACGGTTGTCGTGCCGCTCAATCATCCGCTGGCAAGTGGCGGACGGCTCACGCTCAAGGCCTTGGCCGCCTACCCCATCATCACGTACACGTTCAGTTTCGCTGGGCCTTCATCGCTTCAGGAGGTGTTCGCTAAGAACGGGCTGACGCCGAACGTCGCCATCACGGCGCGTGATGCGGACGTGATCAAGACATACGTGCGCCTTGGCCTGGGCGTGGGAATCGTCGCGCATATGGCGATCGACGAAGAAGACACCGACCTGAAAGCCATCGATGCGTCTCACCTTTTCTCCGGGCACACCACGTGGATCGGATTCAGGCGCGGCACGCTGTTGCGCAAGTACATGTACGAGTTTGCGCAGTTGCTGGCGCCGCATCTGGATCGGCGCCTGATCGATCGCGCGCATCGCGCAGCGACCGCCGAGGAGGTGGCCGGGATGTTCGAAGGCATCGATTTGCCCGAGCGCTAGCCGTCAGGGCGGCGGCGCGGCGCGCCGATCAACCGGCCACGGAATACCGCTGTTGCCGGATCGACGGCACCGGCTCCGCAGGCTGATACGCCACGCTGTAGCGATCCAGGGCCCTCAGAGCTTCCTCCACCTTCTGTCCCGCCGCGAGCTCGAACGAATCGAAACCGCAACGCGCCAGGATGAACAGCAGATCCTGTTTTACAGCCGCGCCCACGGCACGCAACTCGCCTTTGAATTGCAGCCTGGAACGCAGCAACCTTCCTTGCGTATATCCCCGACCCTCACCCGGAGTCGGAAACTCCGCTGCAACGAGCGAGAGCCGCTGAATATCTTCAGCGAGGTCTTCCGCTGCATCCGCAGGGGAGAGCCGCACCCCGAGGCGACCCGGATACGCGCGCCACTTCGCAATGTGAGTGCGGAATTCCGCAAAGGGCAGGATCAGGGCCGGACTGCCCGCATCGTCGCCGCCTTCCTCGCCTGCAAGGCGCCAATCATCCTCAACGACTTCACGCCGCCTGAGAATGCGTCGCATAGGCGCCCTCCTTGAAAGGTTTCACACCAATGCGGCGGATTGTCTCGATGAAGCGTTCGCCGTCTTCGCGCTCCGCGCGATAGACCTCGACGATACGCTCAATGGTGGAAGCCACTTCGGCCTGCGGCACGGACGGTCCGATCACCTCGCCCAGCGCGGTGAAGCCGTTGACCGAGCCGCCAAGCGTGATCTGGTACCACTCCTCGCCATGCTTATCGACGCCCAGGATACCGATGTGCCCCACATGATGGTGTCCGCAGGCATTCATGCAACCTGACATCTTGATCTCGATGTCACCCAGGTCGTACAGATAGTCGAGATCGTCGAACTGCTCTTGGATCTGCTTTGCGACATTGAGCGTGCCGGCATTCGCAAGGCTGCAGAAATCCAGCCCCGGGCAGGCAATCATGTCGGTGAGTGTGCCGATGTTGGGCATCGCCAGGCCCAGCCCGCGAAGCTCCTGCCACACGGCATACAGGTCGCTCTGCCGGACATCACCGAGCAACAGGTTCTGACTGTGAGTGACACGAATCAGCCCGAAGCTCACCCGGTCGGCGAGGGCGGCGACCGCTTCCATCTGTCCAGAGCTCATGTCCCCGGGATTCTGGCCGTGCGCCTTGAGCGAGACGAAGGCAGCGCGGTAGCCGGCGACCCGGTGCGGCCGCGTGTTATACCGATACCAGGCCTGGAACTGCGGCTCCCGGCCCGCGGCGACGTCAATGTTCTGCAGTGATTCGTAGGCCGGAGGCTGGAAGAACGAGCGTACCCGCTCGACTTGCGATGCTTCGAGCCCCGGTGCGATATCACGCGCCGCCTGCCATTCGGTCTCGACCTGGTCGCGGAATCGGGCTATGCCTAAGGACTTGACCAGGATCTTGATGCGCGCCTTGTGGATGTTGTCCCGGCGGCCATAGCGGTTGTACACGCGCAGTATGGCGTCGAGGTAGGAGAGCAGATCCGGCAGCGGCAGAAACTCACGAATGACCTGGCCAATGATCGGCGTGCGGCCGAGCCCGCCACCGACGAGTACCTGGAAGCCGATGTTGCCCTGCTTGTCGCGCCGCAGATGCAGGCCGATGTCGTGCACTTCGGAGGCCGCGCGATCGGCGGGCGAGCCGGTCACCGCGATCTTGAACTTGCGTGGCAGGTAGGTAAATTCGGGATGCAGGTTGGCCCACTGGCGGATGATCTCGCAATACGGGCGCGGATCATCGACCTCATCCTCCGCAATGCCCGCCATGTGATCCGCTGTCACGTTGCGAATGCAGTTGCCACTGGTTTGAATGGCGTGCATCTGCACGGTCGCCAGTTGTTCGAGAATGTCCGGCACATCCTCGAGCTTCGGCCAGTTGAGCTGCAGGTTCTGCCGGGTGGTGAAATGACCGAAGCTGCGGTCGTAGCGCCGGGCGATCTCGCCCAGTTTGCGCAGCTGCCGCGAGGCGAGCAGGCCGTAGGGAATCGCAATGCGCAACATCGGCGCGTGGCGCTGGATGTAGAGTCCGTTACGCAGGCGCAGGAGCTTGAACTCGTCTTCCGACAGCTCGCCCGCGAGAAAGCGCCGCGTCTGATCCCGAAATTCGGATACGCGCTGGTCTACGAACGCCTGGTCGAGCTGATCGTACTGGTACATGCCATGGACTATAGGCCGCGAGCCCCGGCCGCCAGAAATACCCTTTGGTTGTGTGGTCGGCGCCGCTGGTTATGAGCGGGTTACAAAGCCCGGGGCGGGCGTTAAGCTGAGCCGACTACTGAGGGGATGCAATGCCTGGGCTTTATTTTGAAGAATTTGACGTGGGACAGCACTTCCGGCACGCGGTTCACAGAACTGTCACGGAGACCGACAACGTGCTCTTCAGCACCCTGACCATGAACCCGGCAGCCCTGCACCTGGATGCCGAATACTGCAAAACGACGCCGTTCGGGCAACCTATCGTCAACAGCGTCTTCACGCTCGGGCTGCTGGTCGGGCTGTCGATTTACGACACGACCTTCGGCACGACTTTGGGAAACCTCGGCTGGGAAGAGGTGAAGTTTCCCCGTCCCGTATTGGTTGGAGACACACTGCGTGCAGAGACGACGGTAGTTGCGAAACGGGAGAGCCAGTCACGCAATGACTCAGGAATAGTGACTTTCGATCAGCGCGCCTATAACCAGCGCAACGAGGAAGTTGCTTCCTGCAAGCGCGCCGCCTTGATGATGAAAAGGCCCGCAGCATGAGCAACCTGTCGCCACCGGCCGGTGTCCGGAACGTTTCACCCCCATCGGGCTCACCCAACACCCCCGTGTTGCGGTCGCTGCTGTTTGTCCCTGGCGACAGCGAACGCAAACAGGCCAAGGCTATTGTGTCCGGTGCGGATGCGTTGATTCTCGACCTGGAGGATTCGGTCGCGGTGGCGCAGCTACCCGCGGCTCGTGCGCGTGTGCGTGAATTGCTGCAGTCACAGACCGATCGATCCCGCCAACAACTGTGGGTTCGCGTGAATGCGCTGTCGAGTGGAATCCTTCTCGAGGATCTCGTTGCCGTTTTCCCGGGGATGCCCGATGGCATCGTCGTGCCCAAAGCCGCAACGGCCGCGGATGTGGCGGAAGTAGCTCATTACCTGAGCGCGCTGGAGGCCCGCGAAGGCCAGGGAGCCGGCTCCACGAAGCTCGTGGTCATCGCAACGGAAACGCCCCAGGCGTTGCTGACCTTGAATACCTACGGCCCGGTGCTGGCGGCCGATCCGCGAACCCACGAGCGCCTGGCGGGTCTCACCTGGGGATCCGAAGATCTGTCCGCAGCAATGGGCATCACTCACAAAACCGATCGGCAAGGCTCACTCACGTTCACCTTCCAGCTTGCGCGCTCGCTGTGCGTCGTGAGCGCGACGGCCCTGGGTGTGCAGTCGATCGATGGCGTGTACCTCGATTTTCGCGATACCGAAGGATTGAAACGCGACATTGAAAGCGCGCGCCGCGACGGATTCACCGGGAAGCTCGCAATTCATCCGGACCAGGTAGGCCCTATCAACGAAGCCTTCATTCCGGGTGCTGCGGAGGTGGAATGGGCGAAGCGCATCGTTGCAGCGTTCGCCGCATCCCCCGATGCGGGTGTCATGAGTTTGGATGGCCAGATGATCGACAAGCCGCATCTCGTGCAGGCGCGCCGTATCCTGGATTTGATGGCCCGACGGGAGAATGTATGAAACTGAGAATCAAAGGCAGCTCGCTGCGGCTTCGCCTGACACAGGGCGAGGTGCAGAGCCTCGAGACGGCAGGCGAAGTGGCCGAGCAGGTGCACTTCGGGGGCGGCGCGAGGCTGACCTACCGCCTGTGCACCGACACCAGGAACCAGGAAATTTCAGCGAGTTACGGGGACAATGTCATTGACATTCGAGTCCCGCTCGAGGCGGCACTCACCTGGTCGCGCACCAACCAGGTAACGCTCTCGCATGCGCAAGCCCTGGGCGACGAAGAGTTGCGCATCGTCATCGAGAAGGACTGGAACTGCCTGGCGCCGCGTTCCGATGAGGATGAGTCTGACAACTTCCCGCACCCGGAAACGGGGACGGCCAAGGGTTGTTGAGGGCCTGCTGAGGATCGAGTCCTAACTTTCCGCTGTCGGGGGCGAGCTGAATTTCTCCCACAGCAGGTTCTGCTCTTCTTCGTCCCCCGCCTCCTGCTCCGGACACTCCAGCCGCAAGTGCCGGTCGGCCAGCGGCGAGCTCGCCAGCTCGCAGTAATGCGGATACGCCGATCCGGGCGTCCGGAAAGGCTCGAAATGCCGGCACCGCACGCACATACGCGAGACCGGAAGTGCGCCCGTCTCCTGCAATCCTCGAATCATCTTGATAGCTGAGCGGTAAAAGATTTCCTGCTCGGCGGCCGTCAGCGCGCCGAACGCGTTCTGCAGAGGATCCGGAAGAGCCGCTAGTGCGGTAACGGAACTCTGCCCCTCACTCGTCAACATCAAGGCCAACGCACGGCCATCAACGTCACTGCGGCGTTTCTGGACGAGGCCTTTGGATTCCAGCGCACCGACACTGTCGGATGCCGTAGCGGGGGTAACGCCTAGCTCTCGGGCCAGGGCGGACAGAGTGAGGCTCTCACGCCGGGAGGCAACCACGTCGAGGATTCGACGCTGGGTGGGAGTCAGCCGCTGAACCGCCCACTGATCCCAGGAGCTGGTGTGAGCAAGGTGAGCGAGACGCCGCAGAGCACTCGCAAGCGCTTGCGGGAGGGACACTGAGAGGGGGTTGAATTCCAACATAGAAACTATATTAGAACGTCGTCGTAACCCCATCAAGTAGAAGGGTTTTTTACCTCTCGAACCCCAGTTTCAGGAGGTCTTCAGGCGTGTCTATGTCAATCGCTGCGCTCGGCATCGGCACCCGCACGACGCGGTCCGGATTTCGCTGCAGAAGGGCGCGCGCGCCCACGTCTCCCCGAAGTGATTGCAGATCCGAGAAGGCGGAGCGGGGAAAGATCGCGGGGACACCCGTAGTCGTGCCGTAGCGGGCCGCGGCGATGTAGTCGGGCTGCCGGCGCCATGCCCCGAGCAGCCGCCTCAGGTCCTCGGCGGTCACCGCGGCCTGATCGACGAGCATCAGGAGGACCGCTGTGCAGCTGGCGGGAAGCCGTGCCACGCCCGCGCGAATTGAGCTGGCTATCCCCTCGCGCCACTCCCGGTTGATCACTACAGATGACTGCGAATGAGTCAGCAGCGGAGTGAGCTCAGCGGCCCGCGCGCCGAGAACGACAATGACCGCGGCGCCGGCGACGTCGGCCGCGCGCGCCACCGCCGTATGCAAAAGGGGCCGGCCCGCAACGCGAATCAACTGCTTGGCGGAGCCAAATCGGCTCGAGGCACCTGCCGCCAGAACGATGGCATGCAAACCATCTCCCGGATCGGCCAGGCCGCTCACGGCAGCGCCTTCACTCGCCCGTAAAACGCACGCTCCGTGAAAATCGAATCGGCGTCGATCCTTGCGAGTGCCCGCCATTCAGACACCGGGAGATTTCGAGTCAGCAGCGCGTCCAGTGTGCCGAAGTGCTTCGTGGCCTGTTCGTTGAACGCTCGCAGGAACTCGTGCCAGCGATCCGCAGCTGCATCGGCGCTGGGCGCCCTTGGATTCCCGCCAAGCCGCGTCACCGCGAACGCAAAGTAGTCAGCACAAGCCACCGCGAGATCACTGCGCGCCGAGAAAGTCCCATTGTCGAGCGCGGCCGCGCACGCCTGCGCCACTTCCGTGAAATGAAGCCGCTCGGTGGCGAGTTGGCTCTGAATGATCTGGATTTCGTTCATGCGCTACGAGTAGGCGCGCGCGCGACAGCCGCGGGGTGCAACGACACCTCCGAGCCTTGCCCGAGCTGAAGGGCGCGTCCGTCCCCGATGTGCACGAACGCGTGAATCTCGGCAATGATGGCCAACGCGATCGATTCAGGTGATCGGCCGCCGATCGGTAACCCTACCGGTGCATGTAATCGGTTCCGAATCTTGTCAGCGTCCGATTCCAGATCGGCCAGCAGGCGCTCGCGGCGCACGGCGGGGCCCAGCAGGCCGATATATGGAACGCTCGTCGCAGCCAGGGCCCGCAGGTACTTCAGATCGGAGGGCAGGTGATGACTCATTACCACCGCAGCCGAGAAATGCGAGGGATCCACGGCGCTGAGCAGTTCCTCCGGCCGGGTTTGTATCACGCGCTCGGCGGACAGGAAATGCCCGGCATCGGCGTAGGCCGGCCGGTGATCGACCAACGTGACTTTCCAGTTCAGGCGCGCCGCAAAATCAACAACCGGCGCAGCGTCCGGTCCCGCACCCAGCAGCAGGAGTTTCGGCGGCAAGGACAGGGGTAGGGCAAACAGTCGCCAGCGCGGCGCTGTAGCTTCGAACCAACCCGTGCGTCCGGTCCGGGCCGCCTCATCGAGAGCCCCGTCAACACCGGGGTGACCGGCGGAGCCCTTGAGGACAACAGTGCCTACCGGGAAGCTCACCCGTTCCGATTCCACGACAACTCCAACCGCGCAGCGCTCGTGGTCGGCAAGGCAGCGGGCCAGATGCGCCAGTGGTTGCCAGGCGTTATCGGGTCCGACCGGGATCAGCAGAATGTGCATGGCGCCTTCGCACCCGAGCCCGAGTCCCCAGATCAGGTCATCGCCGCCTCGCATGTCGTACGTGACGAGACGGGATTTGCCGGTGTCGATCACCGAACGCGCGTACTCACCCAGGTCGCCCTCGAGGCAGCCGCCGGACAGCAATCCGGCGGAATCGCCGTTGGAGGCGATGAGCATCAGCGCACCGGATTTGCGGTAGGTCGACCCCGCCGTATCCACGAGCAAGCCTAAAGCGACTGTTCTGCCCGCGGTACGCTCGCGTTCGAACAGGGGAAGAAGGGGGCCGAGTAGAGATTCCACCAGTGCCATTATGCCAGCCCACCCCGCGCGCCGGCTCTATCTTACCGGCGCCTTGCGCCGCCTCTTACCATGGCCTGCGGCCAACTCCTTAGGGGGATCGCGCAAAGCGCGACCCCCGACATGGGGCGGCGCAAGGCGCCGGTAAGAGGAGACGCTAGGCGCCGGTATGAGGATACGGTCATTGCGTGCACTCGAGCGCGTCAGTACAGTCGCATCGCTTTTTCGTCATAGATGTCTAAATTTCCTGGCCCTAATCCGATGGCTATCAATCAAGCTCCGGCCCAACCCTGGGTCGTACACAAGTTCGGAGGATCGAGCGTCGCCGACGCTGACTGCTTCCGCCGCGTGGCGACCATTCTCGACTCCCTGCCGGCACAAAGGTTGGGCATCGTTCTTTCCGCTTGCCGCGGCGTGACGGATGCCCTGCTGCGCCTCGTATCCCTCGCAGAGCGGCAGGACGACAGCTACCGGGGCGAGATTGCTTCGCTGCGCGTACGGCACGCGGCCATTGCCGAAACGCTGCTGAGCGCTCAGTCGGCGCGCCTGTACCTGGCAGGCTTCGACCGGGACTGCCATGACCTCGAAGGCATTCTGCACACCGTCAAGCTCACTCGCTCGGCCGCCCAGAATGTCAGTGACCTGATCGTCGGCTACGGCGAAATCTGGTCCACCCGGCTGTTCCATCGCTTCATGGAGGAGCGGGCGGGACGCAAAGGCCCGTTTCAGTGGATCGATGCCCGCAAAGTCGTTGTCGTCGAATGGGGACCGCTGGGTCCCGGCATCCAGTGGGCCGAGTCCCGCGCGAAGCTCCAGGAGCTCGTGCCCGCGGGGTTTACGGGCACCCTGGTCATCACAGGTTTCATCGCCTCCGACCGGCGCGGTGTACAAACCACCCTCGGGCGCAACGGCAGCGATTTCTCCGCTTCCATCTTCGGCGCGCTGCTGGATTCCAGTGAGATCCACATCTGGACGGATGTCGATGGCGTTCTGTCGGCCGACCCGCGCCGGGTGCCCGATGCCACGGTCATCGATTCGCTTTCCTACAACGAGGCGATGGAGCTTGCGTATTTCGGCGCGAAAGTCATTCACCCGCAGACCATGGCGCCGGCCGTCGGCAGCAGCATCCCCATCTGGATCCGCAACACGTTTGCACCGCAGAAGGTCGGCACACTGATCTGCGCCAAGCCCCAGTCCGCTCTGCCGGTCAAGGGCATTACGAGCATCGAGAAGGTGGCCCTGATCAACCTCGAAGGCGCGGGCATGATCGGCGTGCCGGGCACGGCAAATCGCCTGTTCGGTGCTCTACGCGAAGAAGGCATCTCGGTGATCCTCATCTCGCAGGGCAGCTCCGAGCATTCGATCTGCTGCGCCATCCCGCAAGACCAGGCGGAGCGCGCAGCTGCGGTAGTCCGCAATGCGTTCGAGCGCGAGCTGAAAGAGGGGCAGATCCAGGACGTCGACATCGCTCCGGATCTGGCCATCCTCGCGGCCGTTGGTGATGGCATGGCGGGCACGCCAGGTGTAGCTGCGAAAATGTTCAATGCTCTCGGCAGCACGAGCGTCAACATCCGCGCCATCGCGCAGGGCGCTTCAGAACGTAACATCTCCGTAGTGATCGACGGCAAGCACGCAACTCGCGCTCTTCGGGCCGTGCATGCAGGACTGTACCTGTCTCCGCACACCATATCTGTTGGTGTGATCGGCCCGGGCACCGTGGGTCGGGTGTTGCTCAATCAGCTCGCTTCACAGAGTGCGCGGCTGCAGCGCGATGCCAAACTGGATTTCCGCGTCCGCGGCATCATGACCTCCAAGCGCATGCTGCTCGCCGAAGGCGGCGTGCCGCTCGAGACCTGGAAGGCGCAGTTTGATGCGAACGCGGTCGAGGCCGACTTCGATCGCTTCATGGAGCACGTGCGCGTGGACTATCTGCCGCACACCGTGATCATCGATTGCACGGCCAGCGCCGATATCGCGAAGCGGTATCCGGACTGGCTCGCCGCGGGGATACACATCGTCACCCCGAACAAGAAAGCCAACAGCGCCGACCTGCCGTTCTATCGCCGCCTGCGCGATGCCCGTCGGAAGGGTTCTGCACACTACCTGTACGAGACCACGGTAGGTGCCGGATTACCGGTTGTGCAGACCCTGCGCGACTTGCGCGAGACCGGTGATGAAATCACGAGCGTCGAGGGAATCTTCTCCGGCACGCTCGCCTATATTTTCAACACCTATGACGGCCGCAAGTCCTTCTCCGACATCGTTCGCGATGCGCGGCAACGCGGTTACACCGAGCCGGATCCGCGCGATGACCTGTCAGGGATGGACGTTGCCCGCAAGCTCATCATCCTGGGCCGCGAGATGGGCCTCGAGCTGGAGATGGCGGACGTCAAGGTCGAAAGCCTCGTGCCCGCCGGGCTCGAGACAGGCTCCATCGAAGATTTCATGGCGCGGCTGCCGCAATACGATTCCAGCATGCATGACCGGCTGCAGACCGCGCGGTCCAAGGGCAAAGTGTTGCGCTATGTCGGGCGTCTGACTGCCGATGGGAAGGCAACCGTGGGTGTCGTCGAGTTGGACTCCAAGCATGCGTTCGCCAACATAGCGCTGACGGACAACGTGGTGCGCTTTGCCACGCGGCGGTACTGCGACAATCCGCTCATCGTGCAGGGGCCGGGTGCCGGTCCCGAGGTTACGGCAGGCGGTGTTTTTGCAGACCTGCTGCGGCTGGCTGCGTACCTGGGTGCGCGCCTTTGAACACTCACGCCGCAAGTACGGCGGCTGGCCTCGAAAGCGCGACTGCGTTCGCGCCAGCATCCGTCGGCAATGTCGCGATCGGATTCGACATCCTCGGATTCGCAGTGGACGCGCTGGGCGACCGGGTCACCGTGGCGAAGCGAGCGGAGCCTGGAGTCGGTATCACGCGTGTCCGGGGGATTGCCGGCGAGCTGCCCAGAGATCCGCAGCGCAACACGGCCGGCCAGGCGCTGCTTGCCATGCAGGAGGCCCTGAAGCTGCCTTTCGGCTTCAACATGGAAATCGACAAGGGCATTCCCCTGGGCTCCGGTCTCGGCGGCTCGGCCGCCTCCGCCGTGGGTGCCGTCGTCGCTGCCAACGCGTTGCTGCCCGAGCCGTGCAGCAAGCTCGAGCTGCTCAAGTTCGCGATGCAGGGGGAAGCCGTGGCCAGCGGTTCCCTGCACGTGGACAACATCTCGCCGTCGTTGTTCGGCGGGTTGGTACTGACCGTGGGAATCGACCACCCACGCGTCAAACAGATTCCGGTCCCGCCCGATGTCCGCGCCGTGATCCTGCACCCGCACATGTTTCTGTCCACCAGGCAGGCGCGCGCCATTCTCAAGCGCACGGTGGAACTGTCCGATTTCGTCTGGCAGACCGCCAATCTTGCCGGGTTTATTTCAGGTTGCTACACGAACGATCTCGACATGATCCGCGCCTCGCTGGAGGACGTCGTGATCGAGCCGCAGCGCCAGGCCCTGATCCCAGGGTTCCAGGACGTGCGCCGTGCAGCGATGGAGGCGGGCGCTCTCGGCTGCTCGATCTCGGGTGCAGGTCCCACAACGTTCGCCTGGGCGCGCGAGTCGAATGCTGCGGCTGTGCGCGATGCCATGCGACGCGAATTCGAGCGCAAGTCGATCCAACTCGACGAATGGATAGTCGCAATCGAGTCGGCGGGTGCGCGGGTGATCGAACCGTGAGCAGCGCGTTCGCGGCAGGCTCGGTCGCGACCCGCTATCGCAGCACGCGCGATCCTTCCTCGTCTGTCAGCTTCTCCCAGGCGCTCCTGCAAGGCCTGGCACCTGATGGGGGACTCTACGTCCCCAGTTCCTGGCCTCGCGCGGATGTGGAAGCCCTCGAAAGCGAGACCACATTGGCGCGCCTCGCGGCTCGTCTCATAACTGACTTCGTGGCCGGCGATCCCATCGCCCCACAGTTGCCCGAGATCACGGCCGAAGCGTTCAACTTCGACGCGCCGCTCGTACCGTTGGATACGGACGGGCGCCTGGCGGTCCTGGAGTTGTTTCACGGGCCAACCGCTGCGTTCAAGGATTTCGGCGCACGTTTTCTCGCAGCCAACTTCGCTCGGTTACGTACGGTCAATTCACCGCCCGGTTCGCGCCCGCTGACCATCCTGGTAGCCACATCGGGAGATACAGGTGGCGCCGTCGCCGCTGCCTTTCACGGCCGGCCGGGCATCGAAGTCGGTGTGTTGTTCCCCAAAGGGCTGGTCTCTCCAACCCAGGAGAGGCAACTCACCTGCTGGGGTGGCAACGTCAAATCGTTTGCCGTGCATGGCACGTTTGATGACTGCCAGCGGCTCGTCAAACAGGCCTTCGTCGATCCACAACTGCGCGAGCAGACGCAGTTGTCGTCGGCAAACAGCATCAACCTGGGCCGGCTGCTGCCACAGGCAGTGTATTATGCTTCGAGCAGTCTCGAGGTCTGGCGAAAATACGGCGAGCGCGCTTCTTACGTGATTCCGAGCGGCAACCTGGGAAATGCGGCGGCCTGTATCTGGGCGCGCAAGGTCGGACTTCCGATCGGCGAGGTCGTGCTGGCGCACAATGTCAACCGGACTGTGACGGATTTCCTCCATACCGGCGAATGGCGACCCCGGCCGAGCATAGCAACACTGGCTTCCGCAATGGACGTCGGAAATCCAAGTAATATGGAACGTCTGCGGGCACTCTTTCCCGAATTGGCCGATCTGCGCACTGCAGTGACTGCCGAAACCGTGGATGATGCGGCCATTCGCAACCGCATCCGTCAGGGGTTCGAGCGTTATGGTCAGATCTGGTGTCCGCACACGGCGACGGCCGCAGAAGTCTACGAGCGAGTTGTCGCCGGGAAGCGTCCGGGCAGGTGGATAGTCGTGTCGACCGCACATCCCGCCAAATTTTCCGAGATCGTCGAGCCGCTGATCGGCCGCAAGGTGTCCGTGCCCGGGACACTGGCGAAGTTGTTCGCGCGGCCAACGGAATTCACCGAGATCGCGCCTGATCTGTCCTCGTTACGTGCAGCGCTGAGCGTCGGGAGGCCGTAGTGGAGGAGTTGGAGAAGCTTCCGCCCACCGCTTGGGGGCTGATTGCGGCGGCTGCCATTCTCGGTTTTGCGGCTGCGTGGGTCTGGCGGTGGTATCGGCAGTACCGCATGCGTGCTGCGTTGCGCACAGCGGTCACCGCAGCAGGATCGGATCACCTCGTTGACATGCTCGTGCCCGATGGCATGGGCGGCGGTTTTCACGTCGACTTTCTGCTGCTGACGACGCGCGGAATTCTCGTCATCGATCTGCGCGATGTGCAGGGCAATATCTTCGGCGGCGATCAGATGGCCGAGTGGACCGTGATGGATGGACCGCGCCGGTTCACGTTCACCAATCCGCAGAGTGCGTTGTATGACCGCATCGCCGCGGTGCGCGGCGTGGCGGGCGAGGTACCCGTCGAGGGACGCATCGTGTTTACGCGCCGCGGGAAGTTTCCCAAGGGATTGCCCAAGTTTACTTTGATGGTCGACTCGCTGAATGCCGAGTTCCCGGGCAGCGAGCACGAGGCGGTCTCGCACTTCACGGAAGGGTGGTCGAAGATCAAGAAGGCCGTGACCCCGAGCTACATGGCGCACATGCGCTAGCTCAAGCTCCGGGCGTGATCAGCCAACACCAGCGAGACGCAGGCTGTCAGCTTCTTCGCGTACTCCACATGCAGGAATTCGTTCGGGCCATGTGCGTTTGAATGGGGCCCCAGCACTCCGGTGATGAAGAACTGCGTCTGCGGGAATTTCGCGCCCAGCATGGCCATGAAGGGGATCGAGCCGCCACAGCCGAGGTGAATGGCATCCTTGCCGTAGATCTGGCGGGAGGCGCGCGTGATGGACTCATCCAGCCAGGGGGCCAGTGGGGGTGCGTTCCAGCCTGCCGCGGCTGAAGAGTTCTCGAAACCAACCTGGGCGCCGTACGGCGGATCGCGCTCCAACGTTTCCTTGACGGCTCTGGCCGCAACTGCCGCATCCGTTGTCGGCGCGAGGCGCAGCGACAGTTTGAACACGAGCTCCGGTAACAGCACGTTGCCAGCGGACGCAACCGCCGGCAGGCCATCAGCGCCCGTAACAGCAACAGTTGCGCGCCAACTACTGTTGATCAGCAGCTCCACGGGATCGTTGGACACGGGCCGCACACCGCTTGCGAACGGGAGTTTTCCCGCGACGGTTGAGCCCAGGACCTTCGCTGCAGCGGTAATCTGCGCCCGGCGGTCCTTGGGTATCGTAGCTTGCAGCTCATCGATCAGGACGTCGCCCGTAACTGCATTCTCCAGGCGCGCCATGAGTTGTTCGACAATGCGGAACGGCGTGGGCGCAATCCCGGTGGCCATCCCCGAGTGCACGCCCTCATTCAGTACGCGTACGCGAAGGTTGCCTGTGAGATTTCCCCGCAGAGATGTCGTGCACCAGACCTGCTCGTAGTTGCCGCATTCCGCATCGAGGCAGATCACGAGCGAGGGCTCTGCAATCTCATCGCCAAGCGCATCCAGGTGGGCGGGCAGATCAACGCTGCCACTTTCCTCGCAAGCTTCGATGAGCAGTACACAGCGCGCCAGGGGCACTTTCTGAGCCTTGAGGGCCGCGATTGCGGTCAGCGAGCTGAATACCGCGTAGCCGTCATCTGCACCTCCGCGGCCGTAAAGCTTGCCATCACGCATGACAGGCTCCCAGGGACCCAGGCCCGGCAACCAGCCCGTGAACTCAGGTTGTTTGTCCAGGTGTCCATACAGGAGGACGCAGCCGGGCAGCTCGCCGGGCACGTCAACAAACAGCAGAGGTGTCTTGCCCGGCAGGCGGCGCACTTGCACCCGCATCCCGTCGAGCGGCTGGGCGCGGCACCACTCGGCCATGAGAGTGATGGCGGCCTCCATGTGCCCATTGCGTTCCCACTGTGCGTCGAACAGGGGGGATTTGTTCGGAATCCGAATGTACGCGCTGAGCCGCTCGACAATGGAGCCGTCCCAGACCTTACCGATTGCTGCTGTCAAGAGATCAAGTTTCATCAATTAAGTATAGGAACCAGTTCCAGTAAAGACTAGCCTGCGACGGGCGCCGCAGGGAGCCCGAACAGCCGGCGCGTCGCCTCAGAGCTGCTGCGCGCAAGCTCTTCGACCGACGTACCGCGAGCCCGCGCAACAGTCGCCGCGATATGTGGTAGATATGCCGGCTCGTTCCGCCGCGACTCGGGCTTCGAGGGCAGGTCGCGCGGCAGCAGGTAGGGGCCGTCGGTCTCGAGCAGCAATCGATCGGCTGGAATCTCGCTCATGAGCGGCAGCAGATGCGAGCCACGCCGCTCGTCGCAGATCCAGCCCGTGATGCCAATGGCCAGATCCATGTGCAGGCAGGCCATGAGTTCCTCGCGAGACCCGGTAAAACAGTGAGCAACACCGCCGGCCAGTCCGCTGCGGTGCTCGCGCAGAATGGCGACGAAGTCAGCGTGTGCATCGCGCTGGTGAAGAAATACTGGCTTGCCGATGACGGCGGCGAGCTCCAGCTGGCGATGGAACGCCTTCTGTTGAGCGGCGCGCGGCGAGAGGTCGCGGTAATAATCGAGTCCGCATTCACCCACCGCGACCACTTGCGGCAACGCTGCGAGTTGACGCAGCTCCGCCAACAATTCATCGCTGAGCTCGCGCGCATAGTGCGGATGAACGCCTGCCGTGGCGAACAGGCGGCCGAAGTGGCCCTGTGCCATTGCAATCGCCTGGCGCGTGCTGGAACCGGTGCTGCCGGTTACTATCATCTGGACGACGCCGGCCTGCGCCGCGCGTGCAATCACAGCGTCACGATCGCTATTGAAGCTGTCGTGAGCGAGATTGATGCCGATATCGATCAGGGAACTGGCTATCATGCGTGAAGGACATTCTACAGAGCGCCAAGCGACCGATGCTCTCTAAAGGCTCATGTCTGGCTCGGGGTCTGGCCATTGGACTGGCTTTGCTGCCGCTGGGAACCCGGGGCGCGGAGGCGAACTGGCTCGACGTCGAAAGCCGGATCCAGTATGGCTATTACACCGAAGATCCCCGCTCACTTGCGGGCGTCATGGAGTTGCTCGCGCCCTCGGATAGCGAGAGCGCTTCCAGGAGCTATTACGCCGGCCTTGCCAACTACCGGTTGACGCAGTTGCTGGTGCCGCGAGACAGGAGCCGTGCCAAGGAGACCGCCGCAGCGTGCGTGAACAGCCTCGACCGCGCTTTGAAGGTCCAGAAGGACTTTGCCGATGCGCTCGCCCTGCAGTCCGCGTGTCTGGACGTGTTGGCCGCCCTGGAAACCTGGCGGACGCCGTTCGCCGCCTCCAAGAGCGGAGCGCAGATCGAGAAGGCACGCCACCTGGCACCCAGGAACCCACGGGTTCTGCTACTGGATGCAGTGGCAGTGTATGACCGGCCCAAGGGTTCCGCCGCCCAGAAGGAGCGCGCCTTGAGCGGCTTCAAGAGTGCCACCGCGGCATTCGAGGCCGAGCGGCGGGAAACAGAGCATGCTCCCGGTTGGGGAGCGGCCGAGGCCTACGTCTATCTGGGCCGGTGTTACCTCGATCGGGGCGCAACGCTGGCGGCGCGCGATGCGCTGGAACGTGCCCTGCTCATTGCGCCGGAATTTGCCGAGGCGCGGCGGTTGATGGCAAAGATCACTACCGGTTGAGGCTCAAAGACTTTGGCTATTCCGCAACCCAACACTCCGCCGCCGGCCGCTCCGGACAAGGGCGCGTTGCTGCACCAATTGCGAATCGACCGCGGACTGCGTGAGGAGACCGCGGAAGTGCGGCGCTGGCCGTGGGTCGTGGGCGGCGCGCTCCTGCTCGTTCTGATTGGCGCCGGGCTGTGGCTCATGAAATCCGGCCACACGGCCGTCGCCGTGCACACCGCGATGGCGCAGCCCATGACGAGCGGAGGACCTTCCACGTCGGTGCTGGATGCGACAGGTTATGTCACCGCGCGCCGGCAGGCCACCGTATCGGCGCAGATCACCGGCAAGTTGAGCGAGGTATTGATCGAGGAAGGCGATCATGTGCAGGCGGGGCAGGTGTTAGGTCGCCTGGACGATACTTCCCAGAGAGCGGCACTCGCGCAAGCGGAAGCTCAGTTTCACTCCGCACAGGCGCTGCTCGTGCAATTTCAGGCGCAGTTGGCGCAGGACCAGCGCGACGTCAAGCGGGCCGAAGATCTCGTCCAGCGCAAGCTCGTCTCGGAGCAGGCAGTCGAACAGGCGCGCACCCTCGTTGATACCCAGGGCGCGATGCTCGAGCAACAGCGCAAGCAGATCGATGTGGCTGCGGCCAACGTCAGGTCGGCCCAGGTACAACTCGACTACTGCACCGTGCGCTCGCCGTTCGCCGGCGTAGTGATCGCAAAGGCGGCGCAGGTTGGGGAAATCGTCTCGCCGCTTTCTGCCGGCGGCGGCTTCACGCGCACGGGTATCGGCACGCTGGTGGACATGGAATCACTCGAGATCGAGGTGGATGTCAACGAGGCGTACATCAACCGGGTGCTGCCCAAGCAGCCGGTGGCCTCCGTGTTGAATGCATACCCCGACTGGAAGATTCCGTCACACGTTATTGCTATCATCCCGACGGCAGACCGCGCCAAGGCAACGGTGAAAGTCCGGATTGGACTCGATCTCAAGGACGACCGGATCGTCCCTGACATGGGCGTGCGCGTCTCGTTCCTCGAGGAGCAGAAGCCGGTCGAGCAGGACTCGCGTCCACCCCGCGGCGTACTGGTGCCCACGGCGGCATTGCGCAAGGAAGGCGACAAAGACGTCCTGCTTGTCGTGAAGGACGGCAAGGCACGGCGCCGCACGGTCACACTGGGCGGCAGTTTCGGCAATTCGCGCCAGGTCGAGTCCGGGGTGAGTCCGGGCGAGGCCGTAATCGTCGATGCGCCGGCCGAACTCAAGGATGATGCGGCGGTCAGCGCCGCCAGTCCCTAACTTTTTTATCTCGCAGTTGAGGCAAGCCATGTCCGAGTCCATGGTTCAGATACGGAGCGTCACAAAGATATATGAGCGGGGCAAACAGAAGGTCGAGGTGTTGCACGGACTGAGTCTCGAGATCCCCAAGGGAGACTTCGTCGCGCTCATGGGGCCGTCGGGCTCGGGCAAGACCACACTGCTCAATCTCATCGGCGGCCTCGACCAGCCTACCTCGGGCGAGATCAGCGTCGGCGGGCACCGCATCGACCAACTCTCGAGCGGCCAGCTTGCGAACTGGCGCGCGCACAACGTCGGCTTCGTGTTTCAGTTCTACAACCTGATGCCCGTGCTGACCGCGGAAGGGAATGTCGAATTGCCGCTATTGTTGACGCGCTTGCCGGCAGCCCAGCGCAAGAAGAATGTCGCCGTCGCTCTGCAGGTGGTGGGTCTGTCCGACCGTGCGCGTCACAAGCCGAGGGAGCTCTCGGGCGGCCAGGAGCAGCGTGTCGCGATCGCACGCGCGCTCGTATCCGATCCGCAGCTGCTGGTCTGCGATGAGCCCACAGGCGACCTCGACCGCAAGACGGCCGATGAGATCCTGGGGCTGCTGCAGGTGTTGAATCGCGAGCACGGCAAGACCATCGTGATGGTCACCCACGATCCGAAGGCCGCCGAGTTTGCCCGGCGCACCCTGCACCTGGAAAAGGGCCAGCTCCTCGAGCAGGTCGCGGCGTGAGATCCCTGCCATGACCAAGACCGGTTTCGTCGTTGCGAACCTGTTCCGCAAGAAGACCCGCACCATCCTCACCATCCTGTCGGTGATCATGGCATTCCTGCTCTTCGGGCTGCTGCAGTCGCTGAATTCCATCTTCAGCTCGGGTGCCGATTTCATCGGCGCGACCCGCCTCGTGACGCAGGCCCGGGTGTCATTCACTCAGCCCCTGCCGCTCAGCATGGTCCCCAAGCTCGAAACCGTGCCAGGGGTGGCGCGCGTCGCCTACTCGCAGTGGTTCGGCGGCGTCTGGCAGGAAAACACCCAGGTGTTTACGTTCGCGGTCGATCCGCAGCGCTATCACGACGTGTACGCGGAGTGGGTCATGCCGGAGGAACAGTGGAAGGCATTCGCGAACACCCGCACGGCGATGGTGGCCGGCAAGCTGGTCGCTGACAAATACGGCTGGAAGGTCGGCCAGAAAATCCCGCTGTCCTCGAACATCTATCCGCAGAAGAACGGCAGCAAGTCCTGGGCGTTCGACCTGGTAGGCATCTATGACGGCAGCGACGAGAATTGGAAGAAGCAGACCAACGCGGTGTTCATCAATCACGACTACTTCGACGAAGCGAACCAGTTCGGCAAGGGCCGCGCCAATTTCTACTTCCTCAAGCTCGCCAGCGGCGCCGATGCGGCCGCGGTTACGAGGACGGTCGACGGCATGTTCGAGAATTCCCCGGACGAGACCAAAACGCAGACCGAGAAGGATTTCAATCTCAGCTTCGTCAAGCAGATCGGCGACATCGGCCTGATCGTGCGGTGGATATTGTTCGCGGTGTTCTTCACTCTGCTGCTCGTCGTGGGTAATACGATGGCGCAGAGCGTTCGCGAGCGGGTGCCGGAGCTGGCGGTTCTGAAGACGCTCGGGTTCTCTGACGGAAGCGTGCTGGGCTTCGTTCTCGCGGAGGCCGTTGCGCTGTGCCTGGTCGGCGGTGTGGTCGGACTGGCGTTGGCGACCCTGCTCGGCGCCATGGTTGAGAAGGGCACGGGTGGTCAGTTCCAGCTCAACGTCAACGGGCTCATCTGGGCGATCGGGATTGTCACGATTCTCGCCATGAGCATGGCAGTCGGCCTGCTACCCGCGTTGCGGGCCCGGCGGCTGAAGATCGTGGATGCGCTGGCGGGGCGCTAGCCAAAGTATCAGGCAACGGGAAGAGGGGACTCGGAAGACACCATGCTGCGCCAGACAATCGCCGTCACGGGCATCAACGTGAAAAGCATCCCGGAGCGCTGGGCGCCATCGCTCGTAATTGTCATCGGCCTCGCTGGCGTGGTGGCGGTGTTTACCGCCTTGCTGGCGATGGCGACAGGCTTCGAGAGCACCCTCAGGTCCACGGGTCGCGCGGACGTGGGTGTCGTCATGCGTGGCGGGTCGGAGACAGAGCTCAACTCGGGATTGGATCGGGAATCGACCGACCTGATCAAGCAGGCAAAGGGTGTGCGCATCGGTGCCAACGGCAGGCCGGTGGCATCCGGCGAAATGACGATCATTGCGGAGCTGCTGCGTGCGGGCAGCCTCAAGGATGCCTCCAACATCACGCTGCGAGGGGTCGATCCGGAGGCCTTCGCCCTGCGCCCGCAGCTCAAGATCGTGGAGGGCCGCAACTTCACGCCCGGACTGCGTGAGCTGATCGTCGGGCGCGGCGTGACGCGTCAATTCGCGGGCGCTGGGCTGGGAAAGGCCGTCCGCATGCGCGGCTCCGACTGGGCGGTGGTGGGTATATTCGAATCGGGGGATGCCAACGAGAGTGAGCTGTGGACTGACATCAATGTTGCCCGTACCACATTCGGGCGTACTGGCGCCAACTCCGTACGGGTGGCTCTCGATGGGCCGGATGGCTTCGACAAGGTCAAAGCGTCATTGACGGGTGATCCGCGTCTCACGGTCGATGTGGTACGCGAGGTGGACTACTTCAGCGGCCAGACCAAGCAATTTCGTAAGACTATCGGTGTGTTGGCGGGCGTGGTCACGATCATCATGGCGCTCGGGGCCGTATTCGCCGCTCTGAACAGCATGTACGCCGCGGTGGCGACGCGCAGCAAGGAGATTGCGACTCTGCGCGCGATCGGATTCGGCGGCCTGCCGGTGTTGCTGTCGGTGATGATAGAGGCATTGTTGCTCGCGCTTGCGGGCGGGTTGCTGGGAGCGATGATTGCCTACGTGTTGTTCAACAACCTGTCGGTCTCGACGCTAGGCCAGAACTTCACGCAGGTGGTGTTCAACTTCAAGGTGACTCCCGAGCTGGTCACGCGGGGGCTGATCATTTCGATCGTCATCGGCATGATCGGCGGGCTGCTGCCGGCGATTCGGGCCGCGCGCCTGCCTGTGACGACGGGTCTGCGGGAGCTTTAGGCCAGGGCGCCGGCGAGAGCAGTGACGTCCTGCTCGCGCTGGTCCCACGACATGACGAACCGGGCTTCGCCGCTCGTCTGCGGACCCCAGTCGTAGAATTCGAACCCCGCGTTGCGAAGCTGCGCTTTGCGTTCGTCGCCCAAGTGCACAAAAACTTCGTTCGCCTCCACGGGGTGCAGCAGCGCGGTGCCTGCGGCCTGGCCGATGCGTCGGGCGAAGTCATTGGCGCGCCGCGCGTTGCGCTGCCAGACACCTGTCTCGACGTAAGCGAGTAGTTGTGCCGCTACGAAGCGTGATTTCGACAGCAGGTGGCCGGCTCGCTTGCGGCGGAATTCAAAATCGCGCACCAGCTCGAGGTTGAAAAACACGACGGCTTCGGCGGCAAGGGCGCCATTCTTCGTCGCCCCGAAAGACAGGACATCCACGCCGGCGCGCCAGGTGACATCGCCTGGATGGCAGTCGAGAAAGACACAGGCGTTGGCAAAGCGTGCACCGTCCATGTGCAACTTCAATCCGCGCTCACGGGCGAGCTTGCTGATGGCGGTAAGCTCGGCAGGCCGGTACGCCGTGCCCAGCTCGGTCGCCTGAGAGAGCGACACAACTGCAGGCTGTACGGTATGGACGTTGGCCGGATGCTTGTCCACGGCGGCGCGTAGCGTCTCGCAAGTCAACTTGCCGTGCTCTCCTGGCAACGACACTAACTGCGCTCCCCCCGTAAAGAATTGCGGTGCTCCGCACTCATCGACCCCTATGTGAGCTTCCTCGTGCGCGTAGATCGCGCCCCAGGGCGGGCTCAGGGTTGCGAGGCTCAATGAATTGGCGGCAGTCCCCGTGGCGAGGGCAAATGCGCGCACTCGTGTGCCGAAGAACTTGCCCAGGACTTCATCCAACCGCTGCGTCCAGGGATCGTCGCCATACGCGATCGTGTGGCCCTGGTTGGCTTCCGCAATGGCGGCCAGGATTTCGGGTGCGGCCGTGGCCGTGTTGTCGCTATAGAAGCGCATCGGGGGTTTCTTCCGAGAAATCAGTCGTATCGCCAGCGGAACGACCAGGCACCTAAGGCCAGGAACGCGACCGCCGTTACGGCCAGGTAGATCAGATGCTGAGCGATCTGCGCCATGCCCGCGCCGTCGAGCATGATTGCCCGCGCGGCATCCAGTACGTGTGTCAGCGGGAAGATACCGGCAATCCATCTCACCCACGGTGGCGAGCCTTCCAGGGAGAACCAGATTCCCGACAGCAACATCATGGGCCACGTGAGCAGGTTCAGCAGGCCACCGACCAGCTCTTCGCTGGAGAATCGGGCTGCAATCGTGAGGCCCAGCGCGACCATCGACAAAGCGCCCAGCACAGCGACCAGCAACAACAGCAGCAGGCTGCCGGCACTGTGGAAGTGGATGATCGCGCCAATTCCCGCGTACAGCACAGCCGTCACGAACAGGATCAGCGCCAGGCGCGACAGCACCTGTGCGGTGAGAAATTCGAATGCCGTGAGAGGGGTGGCGTGCAGGCGCTTGAGAAAGCCGCTCTTGCGATACCGCAACACGACATAACCTACGCCGAAGAGGCAACTGAACATCATGTTCATGCCGAGAATGCCTGGAAACAGGTAGTCCACGTAGCGCACCGCGGCGCCCGTCACGGGCTCGCGTTGCGCACCGGCTGCGGAAGCCAGCAGCAGCTTTTCGGTGATGTAGCCTTTGGGCGAGTCGGTGTTGACCCAGTAGCGTGGCGTGCCGTGCAGATCCAGGAGCAGATCGATCTGCTGATGGGTCACTTTCTGAATGCCCTCAGCCTGGCTTGCGATCGGCACGAACTCCACGTACCGCTCGCGCAGGAAAGGGTGCGCCTGTTTGTCGATGCTCGTGGCCAGCACGCCGATCTTGAAGAGGGGACGGTCCTTGCCGCCAAACATGAAGCCCATGGCGACGACCAGCATGAGCGGCAGCAGCAGCGTAAAGAGCAGCGTGGAGCGGTCGCGTACGAACTCGAGATTGCGCGCATGCCAGACGGCCCTGAGACGCTGGGTTACTCCCGCCATCACGCCCGCAGCTCCTTGCCGGTCAGCTCGAGGAACAAATCTTCGAGATTGGCCGGCCGGATCCGTAAGTTTGAGAGTGGCACCTGGGCATCGAGCAGGATGCGCAAGGTCGTATCGAGGTCATCGGTGGTGATTTCCACCCGTTCCACGCTGTCGATGATCCGCAGCGGCAGGTTGCGCGCACTGGCAGGAAAGTCCTGTTTGGGCAGCTCGAGCATGACTTCCGCGAAATGCTCGTGCAGCAGGCGTCGGGGAGGGCCCTGGGCGACGATGCGGCCACGGTCCATGATCGCGATCTCGTCGCACAGCAGCTCAGCTTCGTCCATGTAGTGAGTGGTGAGGATGAGGGTGCGCTTGCGGGCCTTGATGGACTGGATGAGTTCCCAGAAATTGCGCCGCGCCTGCGGGTCGAGACCGGTGGTGGGCTCGTCGAGGAACAGCAGTGCGGGATCGTTCACCAGCGCGATTGCGAGCAGGAGCCGCTGCTGCTGACCGCCCGACAGCTTGCGATTGTCACGCTCGGCCAGCTTCTCCAATGCACACAGGCGGATGACCTCATCTACGTCGAGTCCACGCTGGTAGAGCCCGCGGAACATCGTGATGCTCTGGCGCACGGTGAGAAAATCCTGGAGCGCCGTCTTCTGGAACAGGATGCCGGCTTCTTCGCGGAAGCGCTGATCCAGCGGAGCACCGCGATAGCGCACCTCCCCCGAGGTCGCATCGAGAATGCCCTCCATGATCTCGATTGTTGTGGTCTTGCCGGCGCCGTTGGGGCCGAGCAGGCCAAAGCAGATGCCCTCGGGCACCGCTAGCGAGAGGCCATCGACTGCCTTCACTGAAGGGTATTGCTTGACGAGATTGCGGACTTCGAGAATGGGTTCGCTCACGCGCACGCCTCAATTCGATCAGCGGCGCGCGATCCTAGCGGATCGTAGCTTTCGCGTCTGCCTTGCGTCCGCATGGCGACTGGTATGCTATCAGTGCATCATCTGCATGTGCTAGGCATGGTTACGTCCCAGTTGCCGTTGTGGTCCGATAGGGATGCCTCCCAAGGATGGGTGGTGCGTGAGAGTCATCGCGCACGCCGTCTTACCGTGCGCGTGTTTCACACAGGTCGCGTGGAAGTCGTAGTGCCTTCGCGAACCGCCGCTGTCACCATCGAGCGTTTCGTCGAAAGACATCGAACATGGATTGAGCGCAAGCGAGAAGAGGCGCGCGCCCGCGCGGTGCCCGCTGCGCCTTTTCCGCCGGTGCAGATCGAACTCGCGGCTTGCGAGGAGCAGTGGCGGATTCACATGACAGGTGTGGGGCGAAGAGTGAAGCTGAACACGCTAGGAAATGGTTTACTCGCCCTGGATGGTGACGTCAGTGACGCCCGCGCCGTACGCCAGGCCTTGCGCCGTTGGCTCGCGGAGCGCGCTGCCGAGGTTCTCGGGCCCACCTTGAAGCAATGCGCGCGGGAGCTGGGTTTTGAATTTCAGCGGGTGCTGATCCGCCGCCAGCGCAGCCGGTGGGGCAGCTGCTCTACTCGCGGCACGATCAGTCTCAACTGCTGCCTGATGTTCCAGCGCCCGCAGGTGGTGCGCTACCTGATGATCCACGAGTTGTCCCACACGGTGCAGATGAACCATTCGCGCCGCTTCTGGCAGACGGTGAGCCGTCATTGCCCCGATTATCGCCGTCTCGACCGGGAGTTGCTCGATGGCTGGCGGCGCGTGCCTTCCTGGGTATTTGCTGACGACAACACAGCATGACTACCAAGCGCTACGACCCGTCCGAACGCGTTGACCTGTCAGACGAGGCGGTGCATTGGGAGCTGGGTTCCTCGCTTTCCTACGGCGAGTATCTCCAGCTGGACAAGGTCCTCGATGCGCAGAAACCGCTGACGTACGAGCACGACGAGATGATGTTCATCATCGTGCATCAGTCCTCGGAGCTGTGGATGCGGCTGATGCTCCATGAGCTGCGGGGCGTGGTGGAATGTGTCCGGCGCGATGACCTGGATCCGTCATTCAAGATGCTCGCGCGGGTTTCGATCGTGCAGACCCAACTCATCCAGACGTGGGATGTGCTGTCCACGATGACGCCCTTCGAGTATTCCGCCTTCCGCAATGCGTTGGGGCGTTCATCGGGGTTCCAATCCGTTCAATACCGGATGCTCGAGTTCCTCCTCGGCAACAAACACGCGCAGATGGTCGAGGTGCACAAGCGCGATCCCAAGGGATACGAGGCGCTGCAACGTACACTCGAAGCTCCCTCGCTGTACGATGAAGCGTTGCGATTGTTGAGCAGGCGTGGATACGGGATACCCGAAGAGTATCTGACGCGCGATTTCAAGGACCCGTACGTCGCCAACAAACAGGTGGCCGGTGCGTGGCTCGGCGTGTATCACAACGCGGAGAAGGACTGGGATCTGTACGAGTTCGCGGAGCGGCTCGTGGACCTGGACCACAAGTTCCAGTTATGGCGCTGCCATCATTTGAAGACGGTGGAGCGGATCATCGGGTACAAGCCGGGGACGGGGGGCACGGGGGGCGTGTCGTATCTGGCCAAGGCGCTGGAGCTGAAGTTCTTTCCGGAGTTGTGGCAGATCCGGACCTCGATGTGACCGGGGCGGTGATGTGGCCGGCGTTGATGTCACCGGTGTTGCTGTGGGCGGCTCGGAGCGTGCAACAGAATATGCCCCCGCGCGGAACGCCGTAAATCCATCCCTGGAGGCTGCGAGCGCGCCGTCCATGGCGCGCACGCTCCGCGCAGGGGCATATTCTGTTGCGCACTCCTAAGTGACGAGTGGCGGGCGCGTTGCACGTTCGTGTGCCGGATGCGCGGGCCGGCTGGAGTTTTCTGGCGAGCTGTTAGCGCCAGTGCGCGCTTTAGTGCCAATGTGCTGTGGGGATGCCTAGCTTGGCGGCTTGGCGGCGGGCGCTGGGCGATGGATTGACTAGCAGCGGGTGGTCTGCCAGGCGAAGGTGGTCGAGGTCGCTGGCGGCGTTGCCGTATGCGGCTGATGTGAGACCGGGGTGCCTGTTGCGCAGGGCTTCGAAGCAGCGGGTCTTCTCGGTGCCACGCCGGTTTGGGGTGGTGAGATGGCCGTCCAGGCGATCGCCGTTCCAGCGCACGCCCGTGCAGATCACCTCGTCGAAACCCAACGCGGCGCCGATTGCGGGCACGTAGAGATCGGTGCTCGCGCTCATCAACACCAGGCGCGCGCCTTCCTGCTTGTGTCGCGTGATCGTGCGGAGCGCGTCCGCAAAGACGCCGCGCCTCAAGAGCCTCGGGACGAACTGGGCGGTCCAGTCTTCGATCCGGGAGCGTGTCTGGCCTCCGAGTACCGAGCGGATGAATGCAGACTTGAGCCGGCCGCGATCCCGCCTGCCGATCACAAACAGGAGCAGCGGCCCTAGAAAGACGAGCACGCCCAGGAGTTTCCTGGCCGTGCTCATCGGAAAGCCCATCACATAGGGCAACAGCGTATCGCGACGGGTAATCGTCCCGTCCAGGTCGAATACCGCAAGTTGCACCGGCGGGCCGGCAGCTCCACTGCCGCCCGGGCTTGTCAGGCCGCGCGTCCCGTAGCTGCCAGCTGCCGCAACACGTACTGGAGAATCCCGCCGTGCCGGTAGTATTCGCGCTCCTTCGGAGTGTCGATGCGAACCCGCGCCGTGAAGCTGATCGGCTTCCCGTCCGGAGGCGTCGCAGTAACAGAGACTTGTTTCGCATCCCCGCTGCTCAGTCCGCTGATGTCGAATACTTCGCGGCCCGTCAGGCCCAGCGACTGCGCGCTTTGACCCGGCAGGAACTGCAGCGGTACGACACCCATGCCGATCAGATTGGAGCGATGGATGCGCTCAAAGCTCTCGGCGATCACAGCCTTTGCGCCCAGCAACATGGTGCCTTTCGCTGCCCAGTCACGTGAGGAGCCGGTTCCGTACTCGCGGCCGGCGATCACGACGAGCGGGGTGCCGTCCTTCTTGTAACGCATCGCCGCGTCATAGATGGACGTCTGCTCGTTGCTGGGCAAGTGAATCGTGACGCCGCCTTCAACACCGGGCACGAGCAGATTGCGCAGCCGAATGTTGGCGAAGGTGCCACGCATCATCACTTCGTGATTCCCACGGCGCGCGCCGTACGAGTTGAAGTCCACCGGCTGGACACCCTGCTCGACGAGGTAGCGGGCTGCAGGGCTCGACTTCGCAATGTTTCCCGCGGGCGAGATGTGGTCCGTCGTTACGGAGTCGCCGAGAACTGCAAGCGCTCGTGCGCCACGGATGTCGGACAACGCGCCGGGGGTCATCGTCATCCCCTCAAAGTAGGGCGGATTCTTCACGTACGTGGACTTCTCGTCCCAGGTGTAACGCTTGCCGGCCGGCACCTTGATGCTCGTCCAGTTCTCATCGCCCGTGAATACGCCGGCATAGCTCTTCTGGAACATGGTGGAGTCGATGGACCGGGCCAGCGCTTCCTGCACTTCATGATCGCTGGGCCAGATGTCGGCGAGGAAAACCGGCTTGCCGGCCTTGTCGGTTCCCAGCGGCTCGGTAGTCAGATCGATGTCCAGAGTCCCGGCCAGCGCGTACGCCACGACGAGCGGGGGGGAGGCGAGGAAGTTCATCCGCACTTCGGGATGTACGCGGCCTTCGAAATTGCGATTGCCAGACAGCACCGCGCAAGCGGTGATATCGCCTGCCTTTACGGCAGCCGAGATCTCGGGCTTCAGGGGACCTGAGTTGCCGATACAGGTCGTGCAGCCGTATCCCACCAGCTCGAACCCCAGGGCGGCGAGGTCGCCCAACACCCCGGCCTTGGTGAAGTAGACGGTGACGACGCGCGAGCCCGGAGCGAGGCTGGTTTTGACCCAGGGCTTCGAATTGAGCCCGCGCGCCACCGCCTTTCGCGCGAGGAGGCCGGCGCCCAGCATCACCGAGGGGTTGGAAGTGTTGGTGCAGCTCGTGATGGCCGCGATCAGCACCGCGCCATCCTTGAGCTCGAAGGTCCGGCCATCCACAGTCGCGGTGGCGACGCCGTTCGCAGACGGATTCTTCGCGGTGCGCTCCTCAGCGGACTTCTTGCCATTCACCCCATAGACGGTCTTGGCAGTCCTGAGAGGCACGCGGTCCTGTGGGCGGCGCGGCCCGGCGAGGCTGGGTTCGACCTGCCCCAGATCGAGCTCCAACACATCGGTGTAGTCGGCAGCCTTGTCGCCATTGGTGCGCCACATGCCCTGCGCCTTCGCATAGGCGCTGACGAGATCGATGCGCTGCCGCGGCCGGCCCGACAATTCGAGGTAGCGGATGGTTTCCTCGTCGATCGGGAATATGCCGCAGGTGCTGCCGTATTCGGGTGCCATGTTGGCAATCGTCGCGCGGTCGGCGAGCGGCAGGTTCGCAAGCCCGTCGCCGAAGAATTCGACGAACTTGTCCACGACGCCCTTCTTGCGGAGTATCTCGGTCACGGTCAACACCAGGTCGGTGGCTGTTGCACCGGGCTTGAGCTTGCCGTTCAGGCGGAAGCCGATGACCTGGGGAATCAACATCGTCACGGCCTGGCCGAGCATGGCAGCCTCCGCCTCGATGCCGCCCACGCCCCAGCCCAACACGCCCAGGCCGTTGATCATGGTCGTATGCGAGTCGGTGCCGACCAGGGTATCCGGATAAGCGCGCGGCGCGCCGTTGACTTCGCCGTCGAAGATGACGCGGCCGAGGTATTCGAGGTTCACCTGGTGAACGATCCCGGTGTTGGGCGGAACGACCGAGAAATTGCGGAAGGCGGTCTGGCCCCAGCGCAGGAAAGAGTAGCGCTCGCCGTTGCGCGCGAATTCAATCCTCGTGTTGGCCGCGAGCGAACCTGGCTGCCCATATTCATCGACCTGCACAGAGTGGTCGATGACGAGCTCGGCAGGAGCGAGCGGATTGACGCGCTCTGCATCGCCGCCCAAACGTACGATCGCATCGCGCATTGCCGCGAGATCGACCACGCACGGTACACCGGTGAAGTCCTGGAGAATTACGCGAGCGGGCGTGAACGCGATTTCGTATGAAGGTACTGCCGCAGGATCCCACGAGAGCAGGGCGTCGATGTCAGCGCGTGTGACATTCACGCCGTCTTCGAAGCGCAGCAGGTTTTCGAGCAGGATCTTCAGGGAGTAGGGGAGTCGTGCGACTTTATCTCGCGGAAGAGCAGCGAGGCTCCAGATATCGTAAGAGCGATCGCCGACTTTGAGCGTCGAACGCGCGTTGAAGCTATTCATCATGAAATCCTCCGCGGGTAGAAAGCGCCGCAGGCGACTTTCTGCGGGCAAAAATAGCGCGGCGAATTATATAGATTTCGCTACGCGGCTGCCTGTTGCGCTGACGTTTGAATTACGGACTCGATCACACCACCGCCGAGACAGCGGTCACCTTCGTACGCAACAGCGTACTGACCCGGCGTAACGGCGCGCTGCGGGTCGTCGAACAGAATCCGGGCCGTGCCATCGCCGCGAGGCTCGAAAAGCGCCGCCTGGTCTACTTGCCGGTAACGTACCTTGACGGTGCATCGAAACGGTGCGACCCGTGGCTCGCTCAGCCAGTGCACTGGCCCGGTCGTGAGCGCCGAGCTGCACAGCAATGGGTGATCGTGCCCTTGCACTACGATTAGCGCGTTGCGCGCGCCGTCCTTCGCGGCGAGGTACCACGGCTGCTCCGAGCGTCCACGGCGCCCACCGATATGCAGTCCTTCGCGCTGCCCAAGTGTGTAGAACGCCAAGCCCTGATGCGTACCGAGTATCTCGCCCTCAGGGGACTCGATCGGTCCGGGTCGCGGGTCCAGAAATCGGCTGAGGAACTCGCGGAACGGGCGCTCGCCAATAAAGCAGATGCCCGTGCTGTCCGGCTTATCGAAGACTGGCAGGCCTGCACGCCGGGCTCGCTCCCTCACGGCGCTCTTTTCCAGGTCACCTAGCGGCATCACCGTCTGTGCAAGGTGCCCGGTCGCAACTGCATGAAGGAAGTAACTCTGGTCCTTCGTGGCGTCACGAGCCTTGTGCAGCTCGACGCCGCCCGGGCCCTGGATGAGGCGCGCGTAGTGACCGGTTGCAAAGTGAGAAGCACCGAGCCTATGGACGTACTTGAGCGCAACCCCAAACTTGATCTCCCGATTGCACAGAACGTCCGGATTCGGCGTCCGCCCGGCGCGCTGCTCGCTCAGGAAGTGATCGAAGACCCTCGCGCGGTATTCGGCGGCGAAGCTGATCCGGTGTAGCGGGATGTCCAGCTCGCCGGCGATTGCGCGCGCGTCCTGGAAGTCCTGTGCGGCCGTACAGTAGCCGTCGTCGTCGTCCTCCCAGTTGCTCATAAAGAGCCCCTGGACGGCCCAGCCCTGCTCCTTGAGCAAAAGGGCGGCGACTGCGGAATCCACACCGCCGGAGAGTCCGACGACAATTGGAATTGCCGACTTCGCTGACATGCTCAAATGGCCACCGCTGGGATGGCCGGCGCGGTCAGCAGATCGAGATGGCCCACGGAATCCAGGGGGTGCCGCTTGCCGCCGAGATAATCCTCTATGCAGCGCAGAACCAGCGGGCTGCGAAGAAGCTGCTCGCGCGCCTGCAGATCCTCACGGGAGAGCCAATGGGTACGCACAATTCCGTGGTCGAGCGGCTGTGCAGCCTGGTGATCATCGACGGAGCCGCAAAAGGCGAAGCGCATGGTGGTGACACCACTCTCGGGGCTGCGCCACCGATACACGCCAACCAGCGATGCGGGTTCGAAACGCCAGGCAGTCTCCTCGCGAACCTCACGGACCACTGCCTTCAGCAGCGATTCCCCGTGCTCGACATGCCCGGCGGGCTGGTTGAATACGAGTCGCTGGTTGATTCGCTCCTCAACTACGAGAAAGCGACCGTCGCTCTGGGTGATGGCGGCAACGGTGATTTCGGGTTTCCTGGCGGGCATGCCAGGAAGTATAGCCAAGCGAGCCCAGCCCTGAAATTCACCGTCTGCGGGCTACGCGCAGACCGTGATCCACCGCGCTGGCATTCCAGATGGTGTCGAATTCCTGCAAATACAGCCTGGCAACCGGAGGATTGTTGACGTCAGCAATGCCATCCCACGTGTCTGCGCGCATCCGATACATGATGGCGCGGTCGTCGGCGATCAGATAAGCCGAGGCGCGCTGCGGGGCTTTAGCGGCAACGTAGCGTATGTCGATACAGCTCGACAGGCGGCGCCCCATGGAAACGAAGCGGTTGCTGTCGCGCACGACGCGCGTGGGCTCAGCCAACAGTACGCGCACCTTGGAGAAGCTGCGCGTCAGAACAAAGTGTTTGATGATCTCGAGGAAGGAGGTCTGATCGTAGAGCTGAGGCTCCAAATCAGGGGTGTAAATCGAGATGAGGCGCCGGGCGCCCGATGCGATCTCGTTGACCGCGGCCCGCACCTCTGGAAGCGTCGTCAGCACGCTGAGCGTCTCCGACCCCTGGCGGGTCGAAACGCTGGAATCCGGACGACCGTCGGATTCAGGTGCGTAGCGCGCGTTCGCGAGCTGCGCCAGAGTGCTGTTTACGTCCAAGTCCCCGATGATGTCCACAAGCGGCACTGCCGTCTGCACCTGCTCGATGGCAGGCTCGGGTGATCTTAAGCACAGGATCTACAATGAGTTGCCGAACCTGTCACGGTTTCAGGTGAGGTGGACTGGATCTATGATCAAATTTTTTAGTTCCGCCCCGAATTCGCGCACCGCGTCACAAGGGAGCTAGATTTCTTGCGCGAGCTTGGCCGCAATACCCGTGTAGGACTCTGGCCGCAGGGCCTTCAACCGTCGCTTCTCAGCGTCGCTCAGTGGCAACGTCTCAATGAACGCGGCGAGCGACTGTTCGTCTATCGCACGGCCACGCGTGAAGTCCTTGAGGCGCTCGTAACCGCTCGGTGAACCGGCGGCCCGAAGCACTGTCTGCACAGCCTCGCCCAGCACCTCCCAGGCTCCTTCTATGTCTGCAGCGATGCGAGCAGGGTCAGCGGCTATCTTGTCGAGCCCACGGCCCAATGCGCGCCACGCGATCAGCGTGTGCCCCAGTGCGACACCCAGGTTCCGCAGCACCGTCGAATCGGTAAGGTCACGCTGCCATCGGGATAGCGGCAGCTTTTCCGCGAAATGTTTGAGCAGGGCGTTGGCAATCCCGAGATTGCCCTCGGCATTCTCGAAGTCGATCGGATTCACCTTGTGGGGCATGGTCGAGGAGCCCACCTCGCCGGCCACCGCGCGCTGGCGGAGGTACCCGAGCGAAATATAGCCCCACAGATCCCGGCTCAAATCGATCAGCACGACGTTCACCGCCGCGACGGCATCGCAGTACTCGGCGATCCAGTCGTGCGGCTCGATCTGCGTCGTGTACGAGTTGTATTGCAGCCCCAGCGATTCCACGAAGTTGCGGCTGATCGCGGGCCAATCGACGCTCGGTACGGCCGCTGCATGCGCATTGAAATTACCGACCGCGCCGTTCCATTTCCCCAGGATTGCGACGGATTCCCAACGCTGTCGCGCGCGCCTCAGGCGGGCAACGACGTTCGCGAATTCCTTGCCGAGCGTCGTGGGGCTCGCCGGTTGTCCGTGAGTTCGCGCGAGCATTGCCGTATCGGCGTAGCGATGAGCGAACTGCAGCAGCTCGCTGATTCGTGTTTCCAGCGTCTTGCACAGCTCGCCGCGCGCTTCGCGCAACATCACGGCGTAACTCAGGTTGTTGATGTCCTCGGATGTACACCCGAAGTGGACTAACTCGAGGGATGCGTCGCTGGCGCCAGCCTTGCCGAGCTGCTCCCGAACGTAGTACTCAACGGCCTTGACGTCGTGATTGATCCGCGCCTCGATGACCTTGACGGCTTCAGCCGCATCCACATCCGGTTCCCGTGCAAGCTGCCCAGCGCGGTCGCGGACAGGCGCGGGTAGATGGGAGCCCGCAAGCTGCGGCACGCTGCCCGCCAGGTGCAGCAGCCACTGCGCTTCCACGGCAATCCGCGCACGAATGAGGCCGGCCTCCGCAAGCAGGCCGCGCAAGGGCGCCGTTGCTGCACGGTAACGCCCGTCAATGGGCGATAAGGCCTCAACTGGCGCCAAAGCGTCGCGGGTAGGAGCCGTCATGCGTGCGGAGAGCCTCGAAGTGTTACGATTTGCATGATAACGCAATGGGCTCGCGGAGTGCCTTCATGACGAATTCGTTTCGGATCGAGCGCGACAGTATGGGCGAGCTGCAAGTCCCTGCTGACGCTCTGTGGGGCGCGCAGACCCAGCGCGCCGTCCAGAATTTCCCCATCAGCGGCATCGCGCTGCCGCGCGCCTTCATCGGAGCGCTCGCCCTGGTCAAGCAGGCCGCCGCGCGTGCCAACACTCGCCTGGAGCTGCTCGATGCGCAGATTGCCCAGGCCATCGACGCTGCCGCTGCCGATGTCGCCGCGGGGCGGCACGACGAACATTTTCCCATCGACATTTTCCAGACGGGCTCGGGCACCAGTACGAACATGAACGCCAACGAAGTGATCGCATCGCTTGCAACGCGGCGTCTGGGCAAGCCCGTGCACCCGAACGATCATGTCAACATGGGTCAGAGCAGCAATGACTCGATCCCGACCGCGATTCACGTCAGTGCCGCTTTGAGTGTCAAACGCGAGCTCGTGCCGGCGCTCGAACATCTGCGTGACGTGTTGCGCACGAAGGAGCGGGAGGTCGGGAACATCGTCAAGACCGGCAGGACGCATCTGATGGATGCGATGCCGATCACCCTGGGCCAGGAATTGTCAGGTTGGCGAACGCAGATCGAGCATGGTCTCGAGCGCCTGGCGAGCGTCGAGCCGCGGCTGCATGCGCTCGCCCAGGGCGGCACGGCTGTCGGGACCGGGATCAATGCGCATCCGCAGTTTGGATTGCGGTTCAGCCAGGAGCTGTCCGACCTGACGGGGCTGTCCTTTACGGTGGGACGCAACTTCTTCGAGGGCATGTCCTCGCAGGACACGGCTGTGGAGTTGTCGGGGCAGCTGAAGGTCATTGCCGTGAGCCTGATGAAGATCGCAAACGATCTGCGCTGGATGAACAGCGGCCCGCTCGCGGGACTTGCCGAGATCGCGCTGCCTGCGCTGCAACCGGGCAGCAGCATCATGCCGGGCAAGGTGAATCCGGTGATCCCGGAGGCCACGACCATGGTGGCGGCCCAGGTGATCGGCAACGACACCACCATCACCATCGCCGGCCAGTCGGGCAACTTCCAGCTGAACGTCATGTTGCCGCTGATTGCGTACAACCTCCTCGAGAGTATCCGGTTGCTGGCCAACGTTTCACGCGCGTTGGCCGACAATGCCATCGCCGGCTTCAAGGTGAACGAGGCGCGCATTGCCGAGGCGCTCGATCGCAACCCGATTCTCGTGACGGCCCTGAATCCCGTCATCGGGTATGAGAAGGGCGCCGCCATCGCCAAGAAAGCCTATGCCGAGGGCAAGCCGATCCGCGAGGTGGCGCAGAAGATGACCGATCTGCCGCCGGAGGAATTGGCGAAGCTCCTGGACCCTGCCGACCTGGCGCGCGGCGGTATCAAGGGTGGCACGAGCGGCGGGGGCTGAATCGACCCCATGCAGGACAGTGGCGCTGTGGGTGGCGGGGGACGAGAGCTGGCAAGCCCGCATGACTGGCGCGCACGCATCGAGACGCGGCTCGCGAATACGCGCCCGCGTCATGCCAGGGAATGCTGGCTGGCGCCCGGCGTGTCACCGCAGGAGAGCCGCGATCTGAGCGCCTATTTTCCCACCGCACCTATTCCAGCGGCGGTGCTGATTCCACTCGTCGAGCGCGATGATGAGCTGACAGTGCTGCTCACTCAGCGCGCGAGTCAGCTGAAGAATCACGCCGGTCAAATCAGTTTCCCCGGCGGTCGCATCGAGCCGGAAGACGCGGATCCGCGCGAAGCGGCGCTGCGCGAGGCGCACGAGGAGATCGGGCTCGAGGCGCGGTTCGTGTCGGTGGCCGGCTATCTGGCCGATCACATTCTGTTAACCGGATTTCGCGTGACACCGGTGGTGGGCTTTGTGCGCCCCGGCTTCGAGCTGCTGCTGGACCGGCGCGAGGTGGACGACACCTTCGAAGTGCCTTTGAGTCACGCGTTCGAGCCGGCCAACCACCGCTCGCAGCGCCGCCTTTTTGGCGCGAGCGCCGGCGAGGTGCGGGTTTGGGACATTCAATACGAAGGACACAACATCTGGGGGGCGACGGCTGGAATGTTGCTGAATCTTTACCGGTTGTGCGTGACCGACGATGCGACGACGATCCGGGATCTGGCGGGTTTGCGCGATGAGTGAGGCGGAACGCGCCACTGCCGCGTTGCTCGAGCTGATGGCACGGTTGCGCGATCCGGTCAATGGCTGTCCCTGGGATCGCGAGCAGACCTTCGCAACCATCGCGCCCTTTACGATCGAAGAAGCCTACGAGGTCGCAGACGCAATCGATCGCAGCGATCCGGGCCAGCTGCGTGACGAGCTGGGGGATCTGTTGTTTCAAATTGTATTTCACTCGAGAATGGCACAGGAGCGCGGTTGGTTCGATTTCGCGGCCGTTGCGACCTCGATTCACGATAAGCTCGTGCGGCGGCATCCGCACGTGTTCGCCGGCGCCCCGGTCGAGGGGCTGGAGGCGCAGACGCGCAACTGGGAAGAGCTCAAGGCACGCGAACGCGCGGAAGTTGCAGCGCTGCAGCAGTCATCCGATACCAGCGCGCTTGCAGATGTTCCGAAGGCGCTTCCCGCCCTTGCGCGGGCTGCTAAGCTCGGCAGACGGGCCGCTCGTGTTGGGTTTGATTGGCAGGAGCCCGGGCAGGTCCGCGACAAGGTCATGGAAGAGTTGGCTGAGGTAGATGAGGCACTGGGCAAGGAATCACATGAGCGCCTCACCGAGGAGATGGGCGACCTGCTGTTCGCGGTGGCGAACTGGGCTCTGCACCTGAAGGTCGATCCGGAAGAGGCGCTGCGGGCGGCGAATGCGAAGTTCGAGCGTCGCTTTCGCCTGATGGAAGCGGTGGCCGGCACGCAAGATACGAAGCTCGAATCGCTCAGCGCAGCCGAGTGGGACGAGCTGTGGCGGAAGGCCAAGGAGGCCTGAAAGTCCCCGGGGTCAGCCTTGGGCACGGTTCAGTCCTCATTCACCGGTGGTCGTTTACCGTTCAGAGTGAAAATGCGCTTTTCATCTGCACCCTTGGTACTGGTGGTCGCCTTTGTGACCGCCATCACAGCTGCCGTGCCTCCGGTACGGGCGGACGAGGAGCGGCATGCGGTAACGCTTGCTGCCAGCCTATCGATGGACCAGGCGGTGAAGATGGCGGAACAGCGGTTCAAGGCCCGCGTCGTTCGCGCGGAGGCGCAGCAGGACGGGGGTAACACCATCTATGTTCTGCGAATGCTCAACGAGTCAGGTCGCGTCTGGACCGTCCGCGTCGACGCGTCCAACGGCGCCGTGTTGTAGGAGAGGCCATGCGTGTGCTCGTCGTCGAAGATGAAATTGCACTGCGGGACTCGCTGAAGGAACGGCTAGCCGATGCGGGATTCACCGTGGATGTCGCAAGTGATGGCGAGGAGGGCCTGTTCGCGGCGCTCGAATTCCCGCTCGATGTTGCAATCGTCGACCTCGGTCTGCCGAAGGTCTCCGGGCTCGAAGTCATCCGGCGCGTGCGCGCCGAGCGCAAGAGCTTCCCGATCCTCATTCTGACCGCTCGCGACCGCTGGCAGGACAAGGTCGAGGGCTTGCAGGCGGGGGCCGATGATTATGTCGCCAAGCCCTTTCACTTCGAAGAAGTGTTGGCGCGTGTGCAGGCGTTGCTGCGGCGCGCAGGGGGCTGGGCCAGCCCCGAGCTGGTCTGCGGCGCGGTCTCACTCGACACGCGGGCGCAGACAGTCAAAGTCAACGGCGCACCTGTCGAGCTCACCACCTTCGAGTACCGGATTCTCGAGCACCTCATGTTGCGTGCCGGCGAAGTCATCTCCAAGACGGAGCTCACCGAGCGGCTCTACGATGAAGAATCGGAGCGCGACAGCAACGTGATCGAAGTGTTGGTCGGCAGGCTGCGCCGCAAGCTCGACCCGCAGGATACGGTGAAACCCATAGAAACGCTGCGGGGACGCGGCTACCGGTTCGCGCTCGCCCGCTCCTCCAGTTCCTGAAGGCGGTTCGTGCACTCGCTCAGCCGGCGGCTGCTCGTCTCGGTGTCCGTACCGCTGGCCTTGTTCTCCGGTGTCATGATGGTGGTGCTGGACAACGGATTTCGGCAGCTCACCGACCGTTCCGTGCAGCAGCTGCTGGACTCACAGATGGTGGCGCTCATTGCGGCGGCTGAGCCGCAACCCGATGGGAAATACGCGCCTGAGGCCACCGATCTTGCGGCGCGGCTGCGAACACCCAGGTCTGGGTTGTATGCGCAGATCGTCTCGGCCCGCAACAAGGCAGTGTGGCGCTCACCTTCTACTGCAGGGGCGCCAATCGACTTCGGACCCCCGCTCGCGCCAGGCATCCGCGATTTCCGTTATTCCGCGAATGGCGACGAGCGCATCGAGATCGAAAGCCGTGGAATCGAGTTCGAGGACCGCACCGGACATGTGCGGCTCACATTCAGTGTTGCTGCGAGCCTGACGCCGTACGAGCAGCAGCTGTGGAGCTTTCGCCGCATACTGTTCGGCTGGTTCAGCGGCCTGATGTTGGTGCTGCTCGCGGCACTCGCCGGATTGTTGCGCTGGGCGTTGTCGCCGGTACGCAGGATGGAACGGGAAATACACCAAGTGGAGGAGGGACGCAGCGAAGCTCTCGGCGGTGGCTATCCGCGCGAGCTGAGCGGTGTCGCCACGAATCTCAACACCCTGCTCATCGGCGAGCGTAACCGCGTTACACGCTATCGCGACACTCTCGGAAATCTCGCGCACAGCCTGAAGACTCCCCTGGCCGTCATGCGGGCGGCGCTTGCTTCAAACAACAGCGTGTCGGAAGCCGTGCTCAATCCCGAGATCGACCGGATGAGTGCGATCATTGAGCATCAGCTCAAACGGGCGGCGGCGTCCGGCGGCGCGCTGTTGGGACAGGCGCCGGTGGATGTTGCGCCGATTGTCGCGGAGTTGCGGGTGGCCCTTCTGAAGGTGTATGCCCGCAAGGATTTGTCAATCGAGCTGGTGGTTGCAGCCGAGTGTCAGTTCATCGGCGATCGCGGGGATCTGACGGAGTTGCTCGGCAATGTACTCGACAATGGATGCAAGTGGTGCCGCGGGGTTGTGCGCGTGACAGCATCCGTCGATGGCAGTTTCGCAACGCGCGAGCGACTCAGTATCGTGGTGGAGGACGATGGACCAGGCATCTCGGCCGAAGATCGCTTCCGCATAGGCCAACGCGGAGTTCGTACCGATGAAACGGTGCCGGGCCATGGAATCGGGCTATCCATGGTCCAGGACACAGTGGAATTGTATGGAGGCACGCTGACTATTGGTGAGTCAGCGGTGCTGGGGGGTGCTCTGTTCGCCTTGCGGTTACCGGGGCGCTAGTCGATCAGCCCGGCGGCTCTGGCTGCGCTCCGCGATCAACATCGCCAGCTCCAGCGCCTGCTCATGGTTGAGCCGCGGATCGACCTGCGACCGATACGCTCTTTGCAGGTCAGTATCGGTCAAGCCCCGGGCTCCACCGGTGCATTCGGTGACGTCATCGCCCGTCAGCTCGATATGTACGCCACCGAGATACGACCCCATGTCCGCGTGGATGCGGAAAGCCAGGTCGAGCTCCTTGAGAATGTTCTCGAAGCGCCGGGTCTTGAGCCCACCCGTGCTGGTCTCCGTGTTGCCGTGCATGGGATCACATACCCATAACACGCTGTGACCGGTTGCCCTGACAGCCTCGATGACGCGGGGCAAGGAATTCTCGACGTCCTTCGCGCCGAAGCGGTGGATCAAGGTCAGCCGCCCGGGTTGGTTCTGAGGATTGAGGGTGGTGACCAATCCCTGCAACCACGTCGAGTCCATCACAGTGCCGATCTTGATCGCCACCGGGTTGGAGATGCCGCGGAAATATTCGACATGAGCTCCGTCGAGCTGTGCCGTGCGCATCCCGATCCACGGATAGTGCGTAGACAGGTTGTACCAGCGGTTCTGGCGCGGGATGAAGCGCGTCTGGGCCTGCTCGTACAGCAGGTGTAATCCCTCGTGGCTGGCGTAGAAGCTGACCAACCGCGCTTCGTGAACGGAGGTGCCGCTCATGCCCTCGAAGAAGTCGAGCGCATCGGCGATCGAATTGACGATCCGCTGGTAAGCGTCCTTCAAGGGCGCGTGCTTGACGAACCCCAGATCCCAATATTCCGGGTGGTGCAGGTCGGCAAAGCCGCCGTCCACCAGGGCCCGGACAAAATTCAACGTCAGCGCCGCGCGCTCGTAACCGCGCAGCAGCAGCTCGGGATCCGCGGCACGGGCGGCCGCTTCGAACTCCGGCTGGTTGACCAGGTCGCCGCGGTAGGCGGGCAGGGTGATTCCGTTGCGTGTCTCGTTATCGGCTGAGCGCGGCTTCGCGTACTGCCCGGCCATGCGTCCTACCCGGATGATGGGCTTTTTCAACCCGTGCAGGAGCACAATGCTCATCTGCAGCAGGATTTTCAGCTTCTTCGCGATCAGGTCCGATTCGCAGTCGGCAAAGGTCTCGGCGCAATCACCACCCTGGAGCAGAAAGGCCTGCCCGCGCTGTGCGGCGGCCAGCCGCTCGCGCAGGGCATCGACTTCCCACGAAACCACGATCGGGGGTAGCCGGGAAAGATGGGCCACGGCGCGTTCCAGGGCCTTGGGATCGGCGTAAACAGGCTGCTGCTGGGCAGGCTTCGCCTGCCAGCTGGCGCTGTGCCAGGAGGTTGTTTCAGGTGATCGCATGATTTGATGCTATCAGCCTGAAGGAGCAGAATGCGCGCCTTTTTCGAGGGGACCACAATGCATCGCGTACTCATTCTCGGGGCCGGTAAAATCGGCGCACTGATCTCAGGATTGCTTGCGGAATCAGGCAGTTACAAGGTTCATTTGGGTGACGTCGATGGCGCCGCCGCCGAGTCCGTGGTGCATGCGCATGCCGCCTCGAACCTCACTTCCTTCGCGCTCGATGCGACAAATGCCGCCGCCCTGGAAAAACACCTGGCCGACAACCCGGTCGATGCTGTCATTTCGAGCTTGCCTTATTACTGCAACGTCGGGGTCGCCGAGGCTGCCCGGAAAGCGGGCACTCACTACTTCGACCTGACGGAGGATGTGGAAGTCACCCGTGCGGTGCGGGCTATTG
>JAQGOF010000238.1 GCA_028293745.1 Gammaproteobacteria bacterium
CAGATTGAGCAAGGGGGCAGTACGCTGACCCAACAGCTGGTCAAGAGCTACTTCCTGGATTCGCGGCGGACGGCGGGACGCAAGCTGCGCGAGGCGGCCATGGCACTGGCGCTGGAATCGCATTTCAGCAAGGCCGATCTCATGAACGCCTACATCAATGAGATCTTCCTGGGCCAGGATGGCGACCGGGCCATTCACGGGTTTGGGCTGGCGAGCCAGTTCTATTTCGGCAAGCCGCTGGCGGAGTTGGACCTCTCGGAAGTCGCACTGCTGGTGTCCATCGTCCGGGGTCCGTCTTATTACGATCCGCGGCGGCATCCTGACCGGGCGCGGGTGCGGCGTGACCTCGTGCTCAAGCTCATGGCGGAGCGGAACATGATCAAGCCTGCCGATGCGCAGGCCGCCTCACGCAAGCCCTTGGGGGTCACCGCGAAAGCGGCCGGCGGCTACTATCCGGCGTATCTCGATTTCGTGCGGCGGACTTTACGCCGGGACTATCGGAATGAAGACCTGACACAGGAAGGTTTGCGGATATACACCAGTCTGGAGCCTCGTGCGCAGGATCAAGCCGAGCACGCTCTGGAACGCGAGCTGGAGCGACTCGATCACACGCACAAATATCCTGACGCGAAGCTGGAAGGCGCCGTGGTCGTCACCTCGTCACAGAGCGGCGACGTCATTGCGATCGTCGGTAGCCGCAATGTTGGGTATGACGGGTTCAACAGGGCGTTGGATGCGCGGCGACCCTTCGGGTCGTTGGTCAAGCCGTTCATCTATCTGACCGCGCTGGAGAGCGGCCGCTACAACGCCGCGACGATCGTGCAGGACCAGCCGGTCAGTATCAAGTTGGTCAACGGGAAGCTGTGGCAGCCCGAGAACTTCACGCGCCAGACCTACGGCCCCGTGCCGGTGGTGCGAGCGTTGGCCGAGTCCATGAACCTCGCCACGGTGGGTGTTGGGATGGACATCGGGCTACCGAAGATCTCGCAGACCCTGCAGCGCTTCGGGTTGCCGCGCGCGCCGGCGGAAGTGCCGTCGATGTTGCTCGGAGCCGTTGACGTAACTCCAATGGAAGCTGCGCAGATGTACAACGGGTTGGCGAACGGCGGCTTTCGAACGCCGCTGCGCGCGGTACGCGCAGTCATCAGTGAGGACGGCAAGACAGTCCGCGCCTTTCCACTTCAGGTCACCCCTGTAGCAACACCTGAGAACATCTACCAGCTCGATCGGATGATGGAGCAGGTCATGGAGCGAGGTACTGGAAAACCGGCGCGAGCGGTGCTGCCGGCGAATCTCGTGGTGGCCGGGAAATCGGGTACGTCCTCGGACCTGCGCGACAACTGGTTCGCGGGATTCTCGGGGTCTCACATGGCTGTCGTGTGGGTCGGATACGACGAGAATCTCTCGACGGGGTTCACCGGCTCCTCGGGTGCACTGCCGGTTTGGGCGCGACTCATGGCGGGTCTGGGTACGACCTCCTGGAATGCTCCGATGCCGGAGGCGTTGGCCGAAACGTGGATAGAGTATCCAACGGGGCTGCAGGTGGAGGCGGGTTGTTCCGCGGATGCGGCGCCGATCGCCGTGCCCGTGGGCACGCAGATACCCATGAAGCCCGGGTGCGGCTCGCAGGGCACTGGGATTGCTGAAATAGTGAAGCGCGCTGGGGAGTGGCTCCGCGATATCATGCATTGAACCGGCCGCGCCGAAGCGCGTGCCAGCATGGCGGGACCCTGATCACCAGGCTCCGGTGCACGACGCAGAAGGGGCGCGATCCTGATTCGAACAACACTGGCGGTTGCCGCTATGGTCACGCTGCTCACGGCGTGTCCCTCTTTACGTTCACCCGCTCCGGAGTTTCCCGAGCAGCCTTCCGTACCGGCTCCCGGCCCGGGCACGGCCCAACCACCGCCGGCGACTCCGCCGGGTCAGCAACCACCTGGCGCGCCCTCGCGGCCACCCCCAAAGCAATACCACCTGGGCGCCGCCTCATCGGCGCTCGTCGCCCAGGCTCACAAACAGATGGGCGGTGGAGATTTCGGGCTGGCCGCAGCGACCATCGAGCGGGCCATGCGGGTCGAGCCTGACAATCCGCTGTTGTGGATCGAGCTCGGCCGGGTTCGGTACACCGCGGGTGATTACAGTCAGGCGGACAGCATGGGTCACAAGGCCTTGGCGCTCGCCACCGGTGATCCGCAGGCACAGGCGTCCGCCTGGCGTTTGATTGCGGACTCGCTGCGTTCGCGCCGGCGTAATGAGGAAGCTGCGGAGGCGGATAAGCGCGCTAACGCATTGTCGCCTCACTGAGCCGCGCGGTCAGGCGGCGAGGGCGTACACGCGCTTGAAATCAGCGTCCTCAATCAGGCCGTGATGAGGATTGAAGGATCCGATCTGCGCAATCACGACCTGCACTCCGTGGCGCCGGGCGACTCTTAGTGCCGGAATGAGATCAGTGTCGTTGGTGACGACGATGATTCGGTCGACGTAGCGGTTAAGAGCTAGCGTCGCGACGTCGATGCCGATACGCATGTCGACGCCCTTTTGCTCGAAGCGCAATTCGTAGTCAGCTGCGGTCGGCCGCTTCAGCGGTGCTCGAGCCAACCGGTTCAAGTATCTGGCTGATAGGTGCCATCCGCGTGGACGACTCTGTCCACAGCGAAGTGCAATCAGGTCCATCTGTCCGAGTTCGCTGAGAAATGTCTCGCGCGCCCTCGCCTGAGGTGTTTCAGCCAACTCGATCACTTCTCCCGTCATCGGATGCCATTGGCGGCCCAGGCAGGCGTGCGAATCGTAGTAGAAGATTCGCCAAATCTCTTCCGTTCTGGTGTCAGCCAGTTGCCGCGCGTGTTTGTAGACCTGGGCTGCGGACGGCCTGCCCGTCAGCTTCAGGTCGTGGCGAAGCGCGATAGAGAAAAACTCTCCGGCAATCAGGATTGCTATCTTTTTCATGGGGAAGTGTCCAAACCCCACCACGTCAAGATAACCTTGGGTGGTGGGTTTTTTGGGTGCCCGCCTACGGGCGTGTCGGTGCCGGCGGAGAGAAGATTAGGGGCTCGCTGCTGCATAGTCAACAGTAATTGTTGACTTTTTAATCGAACCGTGTGTTGGAATGCGTACGTTATCGCGTGCGTGTTCGCCACGGTGAATCCGACGTTGCAAACGCGCGCGATCGCTCAGTGGTGGCATCGTCTGAGGTTACGGCTTCGTGGCGTGACGCGATTGCAACTCCGTTACCACGCTCTGGAATGACAGTCCGCGGCTTCTCAGCAAGACGAGCAAATGGAAGATGAGGTCGGCGGATTCCGCCACCACTTTGTCGTCAGGCTCTACTGCCGCGGCGAGCGCAACTTCGAGTCCTTCTTCACCAACTTTCTGCGCAATCCGTTTCGGGCCTTCGGCAAAGAGACGCGCGGTGTAGCTGCCCTGTGGACTCTCGGCGATTCGCCGCTCGATGACGCGCTCCAGCGTGGTGAGGAATGCGAAGCGCTCCGCTTTCGTGATCAGCGCATCCCCGAAGCAAGTTGCCGTGCCCTGGTGGCACACCGGCCCGAGCGGCCGGGCAGTCACGAGCAGGGCGTCGCGATCACAGTCCGTGCGAATCTGATCGAGCTCGAGAAAATGGCCGGACGTCTCACCCTTTTCCCACAGGCGCTGCTTGCTACGGCTGAAGAAAACAACATGGCGCCGCGCCAGCGTCTCTCGCAACGCGTCGGGATTCATATACCCAACCATCAGCACGGCGCCCGTGTCAGTGTGCTGGACGACAGCCGGCAAAAGCCCATCCCCCTTGGCGAAATCCAAGGTACCGATATCCCCCAATCCCAACGGCTCGCCTGCGTTCATGAGTGCATCTCGCCTGCAGGAGGACGCACGGCGATACCTGCGGCACGCAGGTTGCGCTTGAGATCGGTGATTGCAATCGATCCGCTGTGAAACACACTCGCCGCCAGGGCTGCATCGACGGCAGCCTGCGCGAACACGTCGCGAAAGTGCTCGACGGCGCCCGCACCGCCGGATGCCACCAGGGGGACCCGGCAAACTTCTCGAACCTTGCGCAATTGCTCGATGTCATACCCCTTGCGCACCCCGTCGCTCCCCATGCAATTGAGTACGATTTCCCCGGCGCCGCGCTCCTGCACTTCGCGGACCCACGCCAGCACGTCTCGCCCGGATTCCTGCGTCAGTTGCGCGTCACCGCTGAATTGATAGGCGCGATAGCCCCGCGGGGTCAGTTGGCTGTCGATGCCGATCACGACACACTGCGCTCCGAATCGGGCACTCAGTGCATCGATGAGGCATGGGTTGGCGAGAGCGGGCGAATTGATGGATACCTTCTCCGCGCCCGCATTGAGGATTTCCTCCGCATCCCGTACGGAGCGGATGCCGCCGGCAACACAAAACGGAATATCGAGCACGCGCGCGACGCGGCTCACCCATTCGCGATCGACCGAGCGGCCCTGCGGGCTGGCCGTGATGTCATAGAACACGAGCTCGTCGGCGCCCTCGTCGCGATAGCGCGCCGCGAGCTCCATGATGTCGCCCACGACCTTCAGGTCGCGAAACCGGACGCCCTTTACAACTTGGCCGTCGCGGACATCGAGGCAGGGGATGATGCGTCGTGCAAGAATGGTCGCAACTCCTCGGAGGTGATTCGCTCTTCTAACAAGGCCTTGCCGCTGACGGCACCGGTCACGCCTGTCCGTGCAAGTGCCGTCAGATCCGCGGCATCGCGGATGCCCCCGGAAGCTTGCCATGCCAGGTTCGGGAAGCGGGACTGGGCCTGTCGATACAGCTCGATGTTTGGACCGGTCAGGGCGCCATCGCGCTCGATGTCAGTGCACAGGATGTGTTTGATCCGATCGGGCGGGAAGCGGGCGACCGCGTCCCACAGGCTTATCGCCGTACTTTCGGTCCATCCACGGGTCCGTACCCGGGGCACACCGGTATCGTCCAGCCGAACGTCAAATGCCAGGCAGATACGGTCAGGGCCATAACGGACCAGCCACTGCGTCACTTCGTCGGGCTGTTCCGCGGCGGTACTGCCAATGACGACGCGACTGACTCCTTGCTGCAGAAGGTCGTCGATGGTTGCGGCCGACCTGACGCCGCCGCCTACCTGTATCCGGACCGCCCGCTGCGAAGCCAGCGCGACAATGATCGAGCGGTTGGCAAGTGCACCGTCCTTTGCTCCATCCAGGTCCACGACGTGCAACCACGATGCGCCCAGGCCCCGGTAGCGAAGCAACAGCTCGTGCGGCTCGTGCTCATAGCGGGTTTCCGCTCCGAAGTCGCCCTGGAACAACCTTACGCAGCGTCCCTGGCGCAGATCGATTGCCGGAATGAGCAGCATCAGCTCAGCCTCAGGAAGTTGGCGAGCACCCGGGCGCCGGTCGCGGCGGAGCGCTCGGGATGAAACTGTGTGCCCCAGAAGTTGCCGCGCCGGACAATCGCCGCAAGGGCGATCCCGTAGTCGGCACTGGCAATCGTGAGGTCGGTTACCGGAACGGCGAAGCTGTGCACGAAATAAACATAGTCGCCGGCTGCGATGCCTTCCAGGATGGGGTCCCCCCGAACCGGCGAGAGTTGATTCCAGCCCATGTGTGGAACCGGCCGTCCCTGCGCAGGCTGCAGACGTTTGACCTCGTCGGGGAGTATGCCGAGACAGTCGGTATTGCCCTCGTCAGAGCGCTCGAAGAGGAGCTGCATGCCGAGGCAGATACCCAGAACGGGCTGGGTAAGTGAGGGCAGCAGATCTGCGACACCGCTCTTCCGCAGGCGGCTCATGGCATCCGCTGCAGATCCGACTCCGGGCAGTATGACGCGGGCGGCCGATGTGATCTCGGCAGGATCAGCGCTCACGCGTGTTTTCGCACCGAGACGTTCGAAAGCGAACTGCAACGATGCGAGGTTGGCTCCGCCACTGTCAATGATGACCGCGTCCACTACAACACTCCCTTGGTAGTTGGAAGCTCGTCGCTCTCGCGCCGGAACGCCTGGCGCAGTGCCCGGCCGACCCCCTTGAAACAGGCTTCGATCATGTGATGGGAATTCTCGCCTGAGACGCTTACGTGCACGGCGGCCCCGAGCGATTCCGCGAGCGAGTGGAAAAAGTGCGGGACGAGCTCCGTGGGCAGGCCGCCCACCTGCTCGCGATTGAATCGGCCCTCGAACCGGGCGAGGGCCCGCCCTGAGAGGTCGATGGCAACCTTCGCTTCGGCCTCGTCCATGGGAAGCAGAAACCCGTAGCGTGCGATACCCACCTTCGTACCGAGGGCGCGCCGCAAGGCCTCGCCCAGTGCGAGCGCGCAATCCTCAACCGTATGGTGCTCGTCGATTTGCAGATCGCCCTGGCAGCTCAGCTCGAGCGCAAAGCCGCCGTGCTTGGCGAGCTGCTCGAGCATGTGATCGAAAAAGCCTATGCCGGTGGTGACCTGGATGGGCGCAGTCGCATCCAGCCCCACACTCACCTTGATGTTCGTTTCCTTGGTGCGCCGCTCGATGTGGGCACGCCGCGCGGTGAGACTGCGCACAACCTCCGGCCAGGTTTCCGAGTCGCTGCCGTTTTTGCGTACCAGCAGGCCGCGCAGGCCGAGGTTGCGGGCGAACTCGAGGTCCGTCTCCCGGTCGCCGATCATTGCGCTGCCTTCGAGGTCAACATCGTTGTCTCGAATGAAGCCTTTGACGAGTCCTGTCCTGGGCTTGCGGCACTCGCACCCATCGGCCTGGAAGTGGGGACAGAGGAATACCGCGTCGAACTCGATGCCCTGGGACCTGAAGGCCTGGAGAATGAACTCGTGGGGCGCTTCGAATGTGGGCCGCGGAAATGAAGGGGTGCCCAGGCCGTCCTGGTTGGTAACCATGACGAGACGCAAGCCGTGCTTTTTGAGCTCGGCCAATGCGGCAAACACACCCGGCATGAATCGAATCTTCTCGAGCGAGTCAACCTGGTGATCGGCGGGCTCCTCGATCAGCGTGCCGTCACGATCGACGAATAGAATGCGTGCGCTCATCGCAAGGCATCCAACAAGCGATTGTTTTGCTCGGGAGAGCCGACTGTGATGCGCAGGCAGCGGCCCAGCCCCGGGTAGCCGCGCACATCTCTGATCAACAAGCGTGCGCCGCGGGAGCGGGCGAGGGCGAGGGGCGCGTCCTCAAACTCGGCCAGCAGGAAGTTGGCTGCGCTTGGCCAGACCCGAACGATATTGGAACAGGTTGGCAGAGCCGCCAGCATTCTCTCCCGCTCGGAGCGAATCGTCTCGAGGCGTGCTTTCGAGACGGCGATTTGCGTAGGTTCGAGCGCTTTCAACACCGCTTCCATGCACAGCTGCGCGATGGCGTAGGGTGGGATCACCTTGCGCAGAAGTAGTATGACCTCGGGATCGGCTATCAAGGTGCCACAACGCGCACCCGCCAGCGCATAGGCCTTGGACAGGGTGCGCAGGATGGCCAGGTGCGGAAGCTCGGGGATCCGTCGCGCAAGACTCTGGGCGCCTGAAAATTCGATGTACGCCTCGTCCACCACGACGACGGCCTTGCCTTCCAGCGCGCGCGTGAGTCGAAGTATCGAATCGGCGCTCAGCAGGTTACCGGTGGGATTGTTCGGAGAGCACAGGAACACAAGTTTGACGTCACGTTTGCATTGGTCGAGCACGGCCTGCTCGTCAAGTGCAAACCCCGCGTCCGCTCGCAAAGGAACCGTCAGGACGTTGGCGCCTTGGATGCGGGCCGCGATCGAATACATTCCAAAGGTGGGCGGACAGATAACGACGCTGTCGTGCCCGGCGCGGCAGAATCCCCGCACCAGCAGATCGATCGCTTCGTCGCTGCCTCGACCGACGAGGACCGATTCGACACTGACGTCGTACAGTGAGGCGAGGCGCTCCACCAATGCGCGGGGCTGCGGCTCGGGGTAGCGATTGAGCCCGGCCAGCGATTCATCCGCAAAGGACCGCCACGGAAGCTCGTTGGCGTGCAGGCGCTCCAATGCAGGTTCCCAGGCGGCATGCTCGTACGCTTTGAGGGCGACGATCTCGGGCCGGGCCAGTTGAGTCACCCAGCTCATACGCCTGCTCCCGACTCCAGCACGTCGAGCCGCCGTATAACGGCGCTCGCGTGAGCGTCGAGTCCTTCGAGCCTCGCCAGTTCGATGGCTACGGGTCCCAGTGCCTGCAACCCTGCGGGCGAGAGCTCCTGCACCGTCATGCCCTTCACAAAGTCGAGTACCGAGAGGCCACTGTAGGCCCGCGCGTATCCATATGTCGGCAGCACATGGTTGGTTCCCGAACAGTAATCTCCCATCGGCTCAGGCGACCAGGCGCCGAGAAAGACCGAACCCGCGTTTTGAATGCGTGACAGCCACTGCCGCGGCTCTGCGACTTCCAGAATGAGATGCTCGGCGGCGTACAGGTTCGCAACATCTATCGCCGACGCAACATCCGGCACCACGATGCAACGGCTGGAGCTCAGGGACTTGTCGAGGATGGCACGGCGGGATAACAGTTGTGTCTGCTCCTGGACTTCTGTGCTGACTGCTTCGGCGAGCTGGCGTGAGGAGGTTACGAGGATCGCTTGCGCCTGCGTGTCGTGTTCTGCCTGGGCCAGCAAGTCGGCTGCCACGAAGTCGGCGCGAGCGGTGTGGTCTGCGACGACCATTACCTCCGAGGGTCCCGCCGGCAAGTCGCAGGCGGCGCCTGCCGGATCCGCGGCAACCAGTTGCTTGGCAGCGGTCACCCATGCGTTACCGGGTCCGAATATCTTGTCGGCCTTCGGAATGGTCTGCGTGCCGTAGGCGAGGGCCGCTATGGCCTGCGCGCCTCCGACTTTGAATACGGTGTTGATGCCACACAGTTGCGCGGCTACGAGCACCGCGGGATTTGCACGTCCATCGCGCGCTGGTGGTGTACACAGGATCCTGTAGGGGCATCCGGCGATGCGCGCGGGAACGGCCAACATGATAACTGCGGAAGGCAGGGGGGCTGAGCCCGCCGGCACATAGAGCCCAACCGTAGAGATGGGTCGAATGATCCGCTCGCAGCGGACGCCCGGGGTCGTCTCCATGGATAGAGGCTGGGGCAGCTGCGCAGAATGGAATCGTTGGACGTTGTCTATTGCTCGCTCGAGCGCTGCGAGCTGTTTCGCTGTCAGAGTATCTCGGGCGGCCGAAAATTCCTGCTCGGACACGGCCAGGTTGTCTACGCGGATGCCGTCGAAGCGGTCCGTGTAGGAACGCAGCGCTGCGTCGCCGCTCCTGCGGACCGCATTGACCACCTCGAGTGCGACGGCAGCAATGTCGGCACGAGACTCCTGTGCCGGCCGGGCTAGCACGGCGCGGCGATCAGCCTCGGTGAGACTATTCCAGTCGAAGATCCGCAAGGTCATGCCAACATCTTTTCGACGGGCAGTACGAGGAGGGCGCTGGCGCCGGCTTTCTTCAAGCTCTCGAGCGTCTCCCAGAACACGTTCTCCCGACATACCGCATGGATAGCGACTTTGTCGGGAAATCCCTCCAACGGAATGATGGTCGGCGACTCGCTGCCGGGTAGCAGCCGCCGAATCTCCGGCAGGGCGGAGCGCGGCGCATGCAACATGATGTACTTGCTCTCCTTCACCTGCTGTACGCCATCGATGCGCATCATCAACCGTTCAACCCACTCATCTTTTTCAGGTGGCAGAGCGAGTGGAGTGCGGATGATCACCGCATGACTTTCCATGACCGTCTCGACTTCGCGCAGGTGGTTCGCCTGCAGTGTGGATCCTGTCGAGACCAGGTCGCAGATCATGTCGGCGCGCCCCAGGCGAGGCGCGATCTCGACGGCACCCGAGAGCGTGACGATGTCTGCGGAAATGTCACGCTCGCGCAGGTATTTCTGCAATAGATAGGGATAAGTGGTCGCGATGCGCTTGCCGCGAATCGAGCTCGCTCCCTCGAATGTGACGCCCTCGGGAACAGCGAGCGACAGGCGGCAGCGTCCGAAATCCAGTGTGCGAATCTGTTGAAAGCGCGCCGCGTGTCCACGTTCGCGCAATTCGAGGCGCTTCTCTTCGAGTACGTTGAGACCCACGAGGCCGAGATCGCAGACGTCTTCCTGGACCAGGTCAGGTATGTCGTCATCCCGCACGAACAACACGTCGAGCGGCATGTTCTCGCCAAATCCCATGAGCTGATCTTTGCCGCGTGACAGTTTCAGCCCGCATCGTCCGAGCATGTCGAGCGATGGGTCCGTCAGCCGCCCAGACTTCTGAACAGCAAGCTTCAGCCGCAATTCATCCATGGGGCGATACCTCCTTACCGACACGCCGAACCGCCACCGCGTATCCACCGTTGCCGCCGGCCAGGAACCGCGCCACCCGTCCAATGGTCGTGACGCTGACACCGGTCAGCCGGTGAATCTCTCGATAGGGCAGGCCGCGCTGCAGAAACTCAACTACGCTCCACCGGTCCGCCATCGCCTGGATCTCTGCCGGGGTACATAAATCGCGCAGAAATGCCCGGCATTCCTCCGCGGACTGCAGTGCAGCCAGGGCTGTGTACAGATTACGCTCGGCGAGTGCTTCCTGCCGCGGGCTGACGTTGCGATGGCTTTTCATGGTGTCCCAATGTAATAGCGTGCTATCACATTATCACATTGGTGCGCAGGAAGACAGGGCTGCCTCCAGGGCTTGGACTGGATATGCCTGGCCTCGTGGAAGCAGTGGGAGAGGGCGTCAACCGTTAAGCTGGCGCCGAGGTTGGACCCTCGGCGCTACACTCGACACCATTGGAGATGCAACCCAAGCGATCAAAGACGGCGCGGCGCGGGGGAAGCTGGTGGTCGATATCTTGCCGCCGCCTGCGCCCGGGACAAGTTAGGCCTCAAGACCTTCCTCGCCGCAACGAATGCATCCCAATTCTCCACGTCTGGCAGCGAAGGGATCGTGACCAACTCACCCTGATCCAGCCCGGCGAGCGCGGCATCGACGACTGTCTCTACTGGCATCACGATTTCCTGCGGCAGGTGCTCGAGCGGCAACCCGACTCGCGCCCAGAACTCCGTTCCGACCGCTCCCGGTAACACGGCCTGAACCTGCACACCCTTACCCGCGAGCTCGTTCTGCATTGACTGGGTGAAGTTCAAGACATACGCCTTCGATCCGTTATATGCGCCATTCAACATCTCGGGGGCCAGTGCAACCGCCGAAGAGATGTTGATGATGGTCCCGCGCCCACGCTTGACAAAAGCCCTGGCAGCCGCCGCGGCCAGCCGCGTGAACGCAACGACGTTTACCTCAATCATCTGCTCGAGCTTCTCTACATCGGATTCGATCAGCGGGGTGACCGCCGCCTGGCCCGCATTGTTGACGAACAGAGTAATTGAGGCGTCCGTGAGCAGTCGCCGCTCAATCTCCCTCACATCCGCTTTCTTGCCCAGATCCCCGGCAACTATGTCCACTGTCCGCCCGCCGCGAAGCTTTGCCGCGAGTGATTCGAGTCTGGCTGCATCGCGACCGGCCAGGATGAGGTCATAGCCTCGCAGTGCCAGTCGATCGGCGTAGATCGAACCAATTCCGGACGACGCGCCCGTGATCAGAGCAGTGCCCTGACTTGTCTGAGTGTTCATGTGTCGCTCCCACGTTCTGACTTGACTGGGAGCACTGTGAGGCCCTAGGGTATGTCCCGAATGACATATTTACCGCCTTTTAGGACATCGCGAGGCACCTATGAAGCGGCTGGGCATCGTTACCTTCCCGGGCTTTCAGATTCTCGACTTGGCAGCGGTGGGCGTATTCGAGGTCGCCAACCTGCTGGGTGACCGCAAGACTTACGACGTGGCGCTGCTGTCGGAGCACGGCGGCCCGGTGGTGTCGTCTTCGGGAATCGCTGTTGAAACCCAGGCGTTTGCTGACCCAGCGTTTGACACGCTAATTATTACCGGTGATTTCGGCGTCGCGACACCCTCGGAAGGGTTAGTGAAGTTTGTATCGGAAGCAGCAACTGCCTCGCGACGCATCGCGAGCATCTGCACAGGTGCATTCGTGTTGGCTGCCGCAGGTGTGCTGAACGGACGTCGCGCAACGACGCACTGGGCCAATGCCCGCGACTTGCAACGTCGTTACCCGGCGGTCAAGGTCGAAGAAGACCGCATATTCATAGCCGACGACAAAGTCTGGACGTCGGCCGGTATGACGGCGTGCATCGACCTGTCGCTGGCGTTGGTCGAGGCTGACCTCGGATTTGAGCTGTCGAAGTCGGTCGCGCAGAAGTTGGTCGTCTATCACCGCCGCACCGGTGGACAGTCGCAGTTCTCCGCGATGCTGGAGCTGGATTCCAAGTCCGACCGGATTCGGCACGCCCTGGACTACGCGAAACGCAATCTGCGCAAAATCCTGTCGGTGGGCGAGCTGGCCGAGGTGGCAAATTTGAGCGCCCGGCAGTTCAGCCGGGCGTTTCGGGCCGAGACGGGACAGTCCCCGGCGAAGGCGATCGAGAACCTTCGGGTCGAAGCCGCGAAGTCCCTGGTTGAGGAAAGCCGGCACGCCATCGACGCAGTGGCGCGGGAAACCGGCTTTGCTGACCCCGAGCGTATGCGGAGAGCGTTCATCCGCAAGTTCGGTCACCCGCCACAGACATTCCGACGCGTTGCAAACCGGACTGTCGCCGCGGGAAACGAGTAACCCCGGCGGCGGAAGTCCGCGCGAGACGAGCGCCGACCCCGGCGCGGGGGCGAGGTGCCGACCCCGGCACGGGGCCAGGTGCCGACCCCGGCGGCGCCACCCCTGACGCCGCCAGCGCCGGTCGCCCGCGCATGACATAAGCCGCCGCCCCGCGGGCTCCGCGGGGCACTCGCCCCGACGACGCCCGCCTTGACGCATCCTCGAGCCCCGCCATACACTGCAGGCCACTCATCGAGACCGGCTGAGGGATAAGGCCCTTAGACGCCGGGGCAACCGCTAGGCTTAACCACCCTGGAAAGGTGCCAACTCCTGCGATTCCGCCGCTGGCGCAAGCCCTCGGAAAGGGTCGGCAGATGAGCGGTTTGCGTAGCTTCGGCGCCACTCGTGCAGCTGGAGAAGGACGCGACGAACCCGCCGTAACAGGTGGGCGCTCCGTAGGAGGCCGGTGAGACCGTGCCATGCATCTGCGGAGCTTTTGATGAACGCCTCACTGGAATCTTTGCCTGTTACCACGCGACACAGCGTGTCGACAGCGGTCGTGCCTGCGGCAAATTCCCTGGTTGCACTCGCCACGGACATCACTGTTCGCGACGGCATCTTCGAGATTCCCGGCGAGATGTCGCTCCATCATGGCGGCAAGCTCTCCGACGTCCGCATTGCGTGGCGGCTGGCAGGCCCCACCAGCGCGCCGGTCGTTTGTGCGTTGGGTGGTATCTCTGCCAACCGTCGCGTCTGTCTGGCCGACGATCCCCGCCAGGAGTGGTGGTCACAGATCGCAGGCCCCGACCGTCCACTCGACGTCAATCAGTTTCGGATCCTCAGCTTCGACTACCTGGGTGGCAGCGGCGATTCAACAGGTCCCGAGCCCGGTACGACATTCCCCAGCATTTCAAGTTACGACCAGGCGGAAGCGCTTGCACGGTTGCTCGATCACCTGGGCATCAGGTCGCTCCAGGCTATTGCGGGCGGCTCCTATGGCGGAATGGTGGCGTTGGCATTCGGCGAACGCTATCCGGAGCGAGTAGGCCACCTGTTAGTCATTGGCGCGTCCGACCGCGCCCACCCGATGGCCACCGCCTGGCGCAGCGTGCAGAGACAGATCGTGCGCTTTGCCCTCGACTGCGGCCGGCCGAAAGACGGACTGCAACTGGCGCGTGCGCTCGCTATGTCCACGTACCGCAGTTCGGAAGAGTTCTCTGCGCGCTTCAACGGCGCCCCGGTGGTGGATGGCGAACGCTTCGTTTTCCCTGTCGAGAGCTACTTATTCTCACGCGGCGGCGATTACGCGTCACGTCACCGCCCCGAGTCTTTCCTATGTTTGTCCGAGTCCATCGATCTGCATCGGGTGGACGCGGGGCGCATCTTCGTACCGACGACGGCCGTCGCGGTCCGCGAGGATCAGCTCGTACCGCTCTCTGATATGCGTGCAATGGTTGCGCGCCTGCCGGTCGCGCGATTGCACGAGCTTTCCTCGATCTACGGCCACGATGCATTCCTGAAGGAGACTGAACAATTGCGCCGGATATTCGCCGTGGCGCTGGAGAGCGTGTTGT
>JAQGOF010000242.1 GCA_028293745.1 Gammaproteobacteria bacterium
TTGCCTGCCTGCATGCCGAGGATGGCGTAGTAGCCCGCATCCCGATCGAGCCAGGGCGTGAATCCGAACGCGCCTGGAGATGAGATGACAGCGCAACCGGTCTGTGGAGTGCTGCATTCGAGCCATGCGGTCAATCCGTACCGCAGCTCGCCTCCGGGGCTCGTACCGATGGTTGCATCCGGATAGGGGGTGACCGTCTGGGTGTCAAAGATGCCGGGTGCAAGCAGTGCGCTTCCCTGCCATACGCCCTTGTCGAAGACGAAATGCAGGATATGCTCGTACTCATTCATCGATACGCGCAGGCCGCCGGCCAGGAGGGGGTTGTCGGTGCCGGTCGCCTTCAGCAGATTCGCGTAGTACACGATATCCGCTGGCAGTCCCAACGGGTCGCGCATCGCCTGCGCGAACAACTCGTTCCACGACTTGCCGGTGACGACTTCGGCCATTCGTCCGGCGACTTCGAGGTGCACACTGCCATAGTCGAAGCGCGTGCCCGGCGTTGCTGTCATTCCCGTCTGCGAGATCGTGTCAACACAATCGGCGAGTGTCACCGTACCGCTGTAGGTACACCTGTTCTCCGGTGCGAGACCCGATGTGAATGACATCAGTTGCCGCAGGGTAATGGGCTCGTGATCCCCGGTCCAGCCGAGCACCTGGCCGGTTGTGGTGTCGAGGGTCAGGTAGCCTGCGTCTATCAGACGGAACAGCGTCGCGCCCGAAACCAGCCTTTTGCGCGGGCATTCGCCCGCTCTCCGTCGGTCCGGGGTGTCCCTTGCGGGCCACCCGTGCAACGCATGCGTTGCACCCTTGTGGGTAATCCCAGCAACGAGGGTGACGTGGTTTGGGTGACGTCGATGTGTAACAGTGTGTAACAGGCCCGCTTCGGACTCCGAGTTCTACCTTCGCTGAGTAAACACTTCCCGCGCGGCGGAGATCTCCCTGAGCGTCGCTTCGCGTTCTGCGGGAGTGTTGTAGCCCTGGTGCACTGATGCAGCGGCCTGGAGCCGGTCGAGCCACTTCAAGAAGAAGTCGGCGTCGGGGCCGCAGTGGGTGGCCGTGCCTTCGGTGCGGAAAAACACAGGGTTGGTTGTCCCGTACGGGTAGATATCGAATACCTCGGGGACGGCGCCGTCGTTCCACGCGCGCACGAGCAGCCACCCATTGCCCGTGACCTTTGCGGATCCCTCGAAATCAGCGGCAGTGCGGCCCTTACCAAGGCGGATGGTACGGGCGACTTTGCCGTTCACGACCAGCTCGAGGTGGTCGATGGGGACGATGGAGCGGAGGAAGCCTTTGTAGTTGAGGGTGGAGGCACCCGGGTTGAGTTGGATTTCGGCGCCGGGAGGTTGGCCTTCGACCGTGAGGCCGAGGAGCGGGGCGTTGGTTGCCAGGGTGTGGCCGTGGCGCAGGCTGTCGAGCCAGGCGGACTCATGCGTGGCGGCGACGGCCGACGAGGTGACTGCGCCCGACGGGACGGCTGGGCCCGGCACTAACGCATACACACGATTCATTCCCACGGGCCCCCGAAGCGAAGCGTAGTTCGCCATCGCGTCAGTTCCCGCCGCGGCGCTGGGCCGAAAGCCGCAATTCAGAAGCCGGTACCACACACCCGCGGACGTCTTATGGTCGCTGAAACCCAGTACCTCGTAGTAATCAACCTTTCCAAGCGCAACATCTGTAGGTAACCCGCTCGTCAGCGGCGCACTGGAGTTGGGATCAGGCGCCTCGTCGAACGGGTGCACATATCCAACAAGCGCATTCTGCGCATGCGCGAGGTCCGCGATTGTGCCGTTGGTGGGGTAAAGACTGGCGCTGGCAGTGTTCGAGTACGCTGCGTAGTCCGGCAGGAGGAAGTGGTCATTGAGACCGAGCAAGCCGAGGTGGCCCCAGTAGCTCGTGTGGAATTCCTGCCCGTGCGATAGGAGTACAGTAGTGGTCGACGCGCTGTCAGGCATCGCAGAGAAGTAGCCGATGTCGGGCACCCGCTGTTCTTTGTTGACGACCAGGTTGAATACGAGGTCCAGGTCCTCGGCATCAGCCTGTCTTACCAACCGCTCAGGCGTGTTGCGGTACGTGCCACCGTAGTTCATGTGCACATGAACGTCGGCACTCTGCCATTGCTTGCTCCAGTCGGGTGGCAGGGACAAGGGGCGGACAGTGATTCGCTCGTCTCCCTTCTCATTTGCGCCGATTTGGACTATCCGTTTCTCCACCTGATTCTCGAGACCACGCCAGACAGTCACGCTGGCAGCGCCGGCCGGCACCCTGATGTGAGCGTCGCCGTTACTGTGGAAGTAATGCGTCTCAAACGGGCTGTAGCGGCGGTCAAAGCCATCGTCTGCGCGGATCCATGCATCCTCGGGCGCATAGGCCAAACCATTCGACCCTGTTACAGCGACGCGCGCTGCGATTGGCTTGCCCTCGCCGTCCAATGTTTGGATGTGCAGCTCTCCCCTCGGATGCAGGTATCGCTTCTCGTGTACCTCCAGTTTCCGCTGAGCGCCACCCAGCACTTCCTGCAGCCAGATCTCGGTCGTGCCGCTTCGATTCGAGATGAAAGCTATGCGCGAGCCGTCTCGCGACCAGCGAGCGCCGGTAGCGTCGAACTCGCCATACGACAGGGGTAGCGGATCTCCTCCGCCCGTGGCTGTTGTGATCCAGAGTTGATGCCACTGGCGACCCGCATACGATGAGTACACGACACGCTTGCCGTCCGGAGACCACGATGGGCGCGCTCGCCAGGAAGTCTCTTCGATGCGAATCGCGACTGGCTGGGCTGTTGGGTTCAGTGATCTTCTCCAAAGACCTCCCGTGCCGTAAGTTGTTTCGGGATTGCCGACGTAGATGAGCTCTTGACCATCCGGTGACCAGGTAGGGCTCAGTTCGTGATCGAAGGCGCTGTAGTAGTAACGGGGGATGTTGCTCTTGCGTTCGGGCCAGACAGCCGCGCCACTCATGCCGTCAGCACCGGGTGTGCCTGTAAATACGTGGAAGTGGCCCGTGCCCGCGGTAGATACCCATGCAAGCTGCCGTCCGTCGGGTGACCAGCGCGGCTCTACATTGACCGCGCCGTTGTGAGTGAGCGGACTTACAGAGTGCGAGGACGGGTCGACCTCATAAATTTCCATCGCATCGTTCAGGTAGCGTACGAACGCGATCCGCGTGCCATTCGATGACCAGTCTGGTTGGTAGTCATAGCCGGGTCCGTCCGTAAGCTGCTCGGCGCTGGTGGAATCAAGGTTCTGCTTCCAGAGGCTTCCCTGCATGGAATAGACGAGCGATCGTCCATCCGGCGAGAATGCAACCGCGCTTGGGCCGCTGGTGAGTTGCGGCAGGTACATTTCCCGGAAGTAGTAATTGTGCGGTACATCAATCTGCTTGAGGACAGTCTGACGTTGCGCGTATGCCGGACAGGCGTTGAGAAATGCGACGAGGGCCACCGCGGTGAGGCGTGTTGTGGTGGTGAGGCGTGCGGTGGCGGTGGGGCGTGCTGCGGCGGTGAGCTGTTCCGATCGCGAGTGCTTCATTGTTATCCTGGGGTTCGGCTATTGAGGGCCGCGCCACTGGTTCGTTCTCGCGCGCGCTTCTGCCTCGGCATTCAGAGGCTCGCCATCAATCTCCTGATCAACCGCTTGTGCGATCGCCGGGGGCAACGCTGACCCGGCCGGTCGAAAGTCCGAATGAGCCCCGGGCGAACCCTCGCCTTGCGCCAGGGCTTCCAACCTCCACTTGTCCTGGTCGCGGCAGGCAAGGCCCGCAAGGCTGGTGTGTTCGCGCAGTTGAAACGTGCGGCAGTAGTTGCCGTCCTTGGAGCGGAAACTGACACCAATCTGCACTGGAGTTTGCGCGGGTTGTGCGCTCGCCAACTGGTTGGACAGGGCTTTGTCCAATGCACCCGCTGCAAGGAGCTGTCCGTCCCGTTCGATGACGGGCCCGGAGGAGTACCAGCCAGTTCCGAAATGCCACACGAGGGCGCCCAACACGAAACTGGCGGCAATGGCACCCCAACGGGGCCAGGCCCAACTCGGCAAGGCGAAAGTCCGGGCCCGCCGTGGCCGCAGTGGAACGACCACGCGGTTCTCGGAGCGCACACGAGAGGTTGCCCGAGCGGCTGCAATGAGATGGTCGGGTACGGGCTCATCGAGCACCTTGTCGAAGCCTGAGCGCAGTGTGTTTCTCAGGGCCTGGTGTGCGGCCACACGACGCGCGATCTCGGGATCCGCGGCTATGGCATCCTCCACCTGGGCGCGGGTTCCCAAGTCCAGCTCGCCATCGGCGTAGGCCATCAGGATGTCGTCCGAAAAAGTCATGAGCCTCCTCCTGCGCAGGCGTTCGCCTGCTCATCGTCGGTCCGGGGTGTCCCTGCCGGGCCACCCGTGCGACGCATGCGTCGCACCCTCGGTGCCAAGCATTGCTTGGAGTGCATCACGGCCGCGTGCCAGCCGGCTCGTTACAGTTCCCACCGGCACGTTCATGATTTCGGCAGCCTCCTTGTACGAGAGTCCTTCAACCAGTACCAGGCCCACGACCTCGCGCTGCTCGTCGGGCAGCCGGGCCAGCGCGACCTGGACTGAAATGACGTCCGCATGCTGATGACCGCTCGGATCCGCAACGCTTTCGCCCAGCTCCTCCGGGGCAAAAACCCGCTTGCGCCGGCTTCGCGCCCGGGCTTCGTCGATCCAGGCATTGCGCAGGATGCCGAACAGCCAGCTCGACACCGGCGAATCCGGCCGCAATTGATCCGACCGCGACAAGGCGCGCTCGATCGCAACGTGCACCAGGTCATCAGCGTCCTGCACGCTGCCGGTAAGCGCCCGCGCGAAGCGTCTCAGGCGCGGCAGCAACCCGACAATCTGCTCGCCAAGATCTTCGTTCAGTGCCTTCATGCCGTCCGCGGTTCGATGCTGAACATTGTCTGCCCATTGTTGATCATAACGGCACAAAGCGCACATGCGCAGATCGGTGTGCCCAATGTGCGCCTGCCCGCCTTACCCCAACCCCAACTTCCCAACGTGAACGGCACGCTTTCCGGGACTGTTGGGCAGGTGGACTCAGGGGTTCTCAAGGATGTTCGCCGGCTGCGGCTTCGCGACCTGGTCCGCCGCAACCGCGCAACCCTGGAAGTCGATCGAAATGGGGCACTCATCGTGCGGGGCGAGGTGCTCGCCGTTTCTCCGTCAGACGCAGAATTGAATGCCGCGCTGGGAGCGGGATTCACCATAGTCAGGGTACGCACGCTAGATGGGCTTGATGCTCGTATCGTGGTCCTGGGGGCGCCGAAAGGTTTGGACACCCAACGCGCATTGCTCCGCTTGCGAGAGCTCGTGCCCACGGCGAGCTTCGACTTCAATCACATCTACACCGACAGCGGCGGTGGTGTTGGAGGCGGCGGTGCGCTCCCGCCGCAATCCAACGGGGTCACGGAAAATTCCGGGCCTGCGGCGAAGCTGGCGGGGAGGCTTGGATTGATCGATAGTGGCGTGGATGTTGCGCATGCGGTTTTCAAGGATGTGCCGATCCACCAGTACGGATGCGCGGGTTCGCAGGTACCGGGGCCGCATGGAACGGCTGTTGCGTCACTGATGATCGGCCGGTCGACTGAATTTCATGGGGTCGTTCCCGGATCCGAGCTTTACGCCGCCGACGTGTTTTGTGGGTTGCCATCCGGAGGCGCTGCAGATGCGATCAGCGATGCATTCGCCTGGCTTGCACGGGAAAAAGTTGCCGTCATCAATGTCAGCCTCGTGGGTCCATCGAATGCAATACTCGAAGCGGTCGTACGCATAGTCGTTGCTCGCGGCCATCTGATCGTCGCCGCAGTTGGAAATGACGGGCCGGCTGCCCCGCCGCTGTATCCGGCGTCGTATCCCGGAGTCATTGGAGTTACCGCGGTGGATACGCGCCATCGCGTATTGGTCGAAGCATGCCGTGGGTCGCAAGTTAAGTTCGCAGCTCCAGGCGCCGATATGTCGGCGGCCAAATCGGCGCAAACATTCGAGTTGGTGCGCGGCACTTCATATGCGGCCCCGATCGTTGCCAGTCTGCTTGCGGCCAGTTTGCGAGAACCTGATAAGGAGGCTGCTGCCCGTGCGGTCGATGAGCTGGCACATAGCGCGCTCGACCTGGGCGCTGCCGGCATGGACTCCACTTACGGTTACGGCCTGGTGGGTGCAGATCTCGCGCCGGCAGTGCGGCTGGCAGGTGCGCGGGCCCGGTAGCGGGACGGCTGTTAGCAGAATATGTTAAGAAAAGAATTTCCTGATGGGAATGGAAGGATTCGGGGGGCCGGGTCGTAGTTCTCCATGAAGGTCGCGGGTGGGCCGCGGTCTCGAGGAGGACGATCATGAAAAAGAGTCATCTGATTGCGAGCGCCGT
>JAQGOF010000014.1 GCA_028293745.1 Gammaproteobacteria bacterium
CGCACGCGCGATTCGAAGCCGCGACGGCATGAAGATCCTGCGATCCTGGTCCGTCCTGGGCCCGCTTGCGGTGTGTGGACTGCTGGCAGGCTGGATCGTGCTGTCCGTGCTCAACGCCAGAGCGGTCGGCTTCTCGATCTTTCTGTTCGCGGTGGCCAACCTCATCGTCTACACGGATGCGCTCGATTTTGCCTTGCGCCTGTACATGCGCCGACGCCACACCGCGGCGGCCGGCGGCATTTCCGAAGGCAGCCAGTTCGGCAATGTCTCGATCAACCTGGCGGCGATCCTGCCGCCCGATGCCCGGCGCCTGGTGCCGGCCTCGCCCTTTGCGATCATCGCCTCCGTATACAACCTGGAGGATCAGGTAGAGGAGTTCACGGAGCGCTTCGCGCCTTACCGCGATCGCGTCTGGCTGATCAGCGACGGTTCGACTGACAACACGGTCTTGCGCCTGCGCCAGGCGGGCTGGCGTTGTTTCGACGACGGCGTCAACCGCCGCAAGCCGGGCGCCATCCGCCGGCTGCTCGAGCGCCTGCCCTCGCATATCGAGACTGTCATGGTGATCGATCCTGACATCCGCATCCGGGGCGTGAACGAAGGCAGCAGCATCGATGTGGAGCAGTTCGTCAGCGATTTCCAACAATCCGGCGCGGTCGCGGCCTGCCCGCGGATCATGATCGAGCCCGATGGCTTCCTCGCCCGCTTCCAGTCGTTCGAATATGCGCTCGCCTTTCGAGTCGGACGCGAGAGTCTCGGGGACTTCAGCATCACCTCGGGCGGCGTATCCTTCTACAAACGAAGTGTGCTGGTGCGCGCGCTCAACGAGCATTCCTTATCCGTATACGCCGAGGACTTCGAGAATGCGGTGATCATGCTCAGCCAGGGCGGGCGGATCTACTACGACGGCCGGCTCGTGGTCAGCACCGAGGGTCCCGGCTCGCTGCAGCGCTGGTTCTCGCAGCGCGTGGGCTGGTATCACGGCCTGATCAAGGTCTACACGGAGCGGTTCAGCGAGATCGTGCGGATCGGACGCCGTTCGCCGTTCGCGATGTATCACTACTTGTTGTATGTGGGCGGGCTTTCCCTCGCCATGCACCTGGTCAAGATCGCGAGCGCGACGCTTCTGGTGCTGAGCTTCCTGGCCGGCCTCGATGCCCTGTTGCTCGGCGACCTCGTACCCCAGGGAAGCATCACCAATCCCGCATACTTCACGGCGGCCATAACGAGCTACCTGGCACTGGGCGTCATCGCGCTGTTCACCACCGTACCGAAGGCGGAACGGGCGTATTGCGCTCCGATCGTGCCGCTGTACCTTTGTTACGCCATCGTGCACATCATTCCGATGACGGTGGGCTTTGCGAACTTCTTCTGGCTGCGATTGTTCAACCGGCGCCTGTACCGGGATCACTACGAGAGTCCCACGGATCCGACGCTGGTTAACGGCGGGAATGGCAATGGCAATGGCAGGGCGAGGCTGACTGAATGACGGTGCGAGGAATTCCGGCTCCACAGCTCTATCAACCCGGCACGTATTGGGAAGACAGAGCGCAGCGGTTCGCAGGCGAGGGGGCGGGTCTGGCCGCGGTCTGTGCTTACGGAATGCCCGAGTTCTACAACCGCGCCATTCAACTCGAGCAGCGGCTCGCGCTGCGGCCGTGGCTCGACGTAAAACCCGGCACCCGCGTGCTGGATGTGGGGTGTGGGGTCGGGCGCTGGAGCCGCCTCCTGGCCGCGAAAGGGGCCCAGGTCACTGGGGTGGATCTGAGTCCGACCATGATCGCCCAGGCGCAGCAGCGGGCAGCAGCCGTTGGGCTGGCGGACCGGTGTCAGTTCCGCGTTCAGGACCTCTCGAGCCTCGAGGTGGATGGACAATTCGATGTTGTGTTGGGGGTGACTGTCCTGCAGCACATCCTCGATCCCGAGTTGCTGCGCGCAGCGGTGCGCGGCATGGCTGCGCGCCTTGCGCCGGGCGGGCGAATGGTCCTGCTCGAGGCCGCACCGAGTACGCTCGTGGAGCGTTGCGATTCGACGGTGTTCCGCGCCCGGCGGAGGGATGTCTACCTGGAGCTTTTCCGGGATTGTGCCTTGGAGCTGCGAGCCCTGACCGGAGTCGATCCGGCACCCTTGCGGATGCGGCTGCTGCCGCACCTGCGCAGGCTGCCGCGCAAAGTCTCAATGAGTCTGTTGGTTCTCACGACCGCACTGTCACTGCCTGTCGATACACTGTTTGGCCGTCGCGCAGTCAAGCAGTCCTGGCATGCGGTGTTTGTCCTAGAACAAAAAACCGGGGGAACAGATCATGGCCGTTAGGCGTCGCTCCATCATAGCCATTGGCGTTTTCGTGCTGCTCGCGGTCGTGGTAGCCGCCGGACATTGGTATGAGACCCGGCGTGCTCAGCCGGGCCAGGCGAGCGACACCAAGGCCGCCGTGCACCACGTCACCAATGCCGGCGACAGGGGGCCCGGTACGCTGCGCGAAGCGCTGTTCATCGTGGCAGGCGCGACCGGACCGAGCACGATCAGCATCGATATTCCGGCCATCAAGCTCGAGACCGCTCTGCCGGCGCTCGTCAACGGGCGCGGCGTGCGTCTCGCCGGTCAGTCTGCGGGGACAGTGATCGATGCCCAGGCGTTGAACGCGGGTCCGGTGTTCGATGTCTCGGGACCGAATACCGCGATCGAAGGGATCACGGTCAGCAAGTGTCCTGCGGCCGCGATTCTCGTGCGCGCGGTGCATTTCAGGCTGTCCACCACGACGATCGACTCGTGTGACGTGGGCGTCGAAGTCGCCGAAAACGCCAGTGACAGCCTGCTGGAACGCAATCACTTTACCCGGAACCGGGTCGGCATCCGCTTCGCGGCCTCGGGTCACAACACCGCGGTGGCCAACAACGAGTTCAGGGAGGACAAGGATGCGGGTCTGTGGGCCGTGCGCAGTGCTTCTGATTCGCACGACGATGTCATCGGAATCCATGACAACAAGTTCATCGAAGATACCGCGGGCATCGTCGCCGGCAACATTCCGGTGCTGATCGAGCGGAATGATTTCATCAACGCCCATGAGTCGGACGTGCACGTGGTAGGTGCCGGCGCGGTGATCCGCGGCAACCGGATCAACGGCGGCGCCGCGATGGGCATCGTTGCCGAAAATGCCACCGGGGCGGTGATCGATGACAACGAGCTGGAGGGGCTCACGGCCTATGGGGTCATGGTCCGCGGCTCGTCCAACACGCTGGTCCGCTCGAACAGGCTGCACAACTGCGGCTATGGTCTTGCGTTCGTCCTCGGGGACAAGGGCAAGGTCAGCACGGCGGTTGACAACACGATCATCGAAGCAAAGTTCAACGGAATCGATGTGATCGGTGACTCGCCCATCCTGCGCCGCAACCAGGTGCTGCGTGCCCACGCCTATGCGCTGCATGTGGAAGATTTCCAGCCGCCCAACGGGCAGAAGGTGCAATCGCAGCCGTTCCTGGACAACAATAATTTTGGCAATAGTCCGGTCAGCGGCAAAGGCAGCGCGAGCGTTGCAGCGCAGCGTTCCCTGCAATAACGCCGTGGTGGTTCAGTAGTGAGGCCGAACGTCGACAGCACGCAGTTGATTCCGCGCCCGGTTTGGGAGAACCCACGCGTTCACCTGCTCGACGATATCTGGCTGATGACCATCGTCGCCATTCTCGTGGCGACAGGCGTGCCCTGGTTTGCGAGTGGTTTCGAAGTGAATGTCGGGATGGCGAGCTGGGGCCTGCTCGCCTTAGGTGCCGTGCACGTCGCATTCACCATACTGGCATCCCCCAGCCGGGCCCATGGCAGATGGCGTGACCGGGCGCTGACGTTGCTGGATATCGTTGGCGTCGTTCTGATCGGGTTCATCTGGCAACACGTTGGCGCGCTCCAGAATCCGATGTTTCTGATGGTTTTCGCTCTTCCGGTGGTGGGCGCAATCTTCCTGTCGCGCTGGCATCCGTATCTCATCGCTCTCGTCAGTGTGATTGCCGTCGCGGTGGTTGCGCTGAGTCAGGCGCCGGAGCTGCGTTGGTACGCGAGCGGGCTGTTCGGCACTGACGCCTGGCTCGTCTGGCTGTTCGGGAATCAGAGCGCGGTGGCGCAGCCCTCGTTCTCCGGGTTCTATGCGCCGTCGAACTATCTCATTGTGCTGCTCGAAGTATTTGCGATCCTGCTGTTCGCCTGCGCGGTGGCGGCCGAATACGTAGGTACCATCTTCGAGCGCCTGAATGCGCACATCATCATGGCCCGGACCGAAGCGGAACGGGGCCAGGAGATGTGGGCTGGCTTGATCGAGCGTCTGCCGCTGCCGGCGTTGCTCATCGATCCGGATACGTTGCGAGTCGTAGCTTCGAGCGAGCATGCGGGTATCTACCTGCGCGCAGGAGAATTGCCCCTCGAGGGGCGGCCGCTCTTCGAGGCGTTGAAGTTTTCCTATCCTGACATCGTTCAGGAGCTGATTGTCGGCTCGGACGGCGGAGCGCCGGCAACCGTCATTCGCGTAGGCGACCAGCTTCGTGTCACGCAGATCCGCGTGCTGCATGTTGCGCACAAGGGTCGGCGTCTCGCCCTCCTGACCATCGAAGATGCGACCGAGGTCTTCTGCCTCAAGGCTGCCCTGGACACCTCGGAGTACGCCGCGTTCGTGATCGATGCCCGCGGCCTGGTTCTTGCTTTCAACAAGCCCGCCGGCGGTCTGTTCGGGGGCGCAGAAGTCGGCGCCGATGCTGCGCAGCTGTTGGTACAGCCGAACGCGCCCCCACGGTGGTGGGAGCCGGGACTGACGGGCAGGCGAAAAATGCATATCGAGATCGGTCCGAGAATCTACCAGGTGACCAGTTCTGCCATTTCGCTGGCGGGTGAGGAGGAGCGCATTTTCACCGTAGCATTTCTACCTGTCGCGCGGGCCGGCACGGCCGATCCGTTTGCGACGAGCTCCACCGTGGTTACGACCACTCTGAGCCAACTGCGATGAGTAGCGCAGTCGCGAAAAACAGCAGCCTCACGATGGCCGCGGCGCTCGCATCATTGCTTGCGCCGATAGCCGCCTTGCATGCGGCGCCCTCAACGGTCGATGACCGTATCGCACTCAGTGCCCAAGGGTCGTCGTTGACTGGCACGGGTGGAGGCGGCGGCGCATCGGCCGCCTGGTTGCACAATTTCGATGCAGACACGCTGCTCGGAGTCGCTGCTGAGTACCAGGCCCTGTCGGTGTCACATTGGGCCTTTGCTTCGTTGAGCGGCGCCATGACTCGTGGGACCGGCGACCGGCGCTACACCTTCTACGGCGAGGCGCACGAGGGCGCCGGCCGCAATGGCCAGAACGCCTTCAAGTATCGGATTGAGGGCCTCGGCGTGACCGGCACCTATTTTCATCGGCTGTCGGTCACCGTGGAAGACAAGCAAGTCAACGTGGAGTCCACTCACGGGAACCTTCCGAAGTTGCAGCTGGCCTATTTGTGGAATCCGCGAATCCAGACGACGGTGGGGCATCAGCATTCATTCGGCGGCAATCTCGGCACGCGCCTGACGACCGCGCGGGTCGATGTGTATGCCTCACAAATGAGCTTTCTGGCCGGAGCTGCATATGGGCAGGCAGCCCCTGCGCTACTCGGCCAGCTGGCGACGCCAACAGGCCCGACAGGACTCATCACCCTTGCGCCGCATGATCTCAGGGAGGGCTATGTTGGAGTGGTCAAGTCGTTCCCCCAGCTGCGCAGTGACCTGACTCTCATTGTTGACTACCAGCGTTTGTCAGGCGGCCAGGGCAGCGTAGGTGACGTAGCCGTGAGTTCATCCGTCAGCACGCGCTGGACCGGGACGCTCAACTACGTGTTTCATATAGGACATCACGGTACATAGACGTGGCGGCGTTGATCAAAAAGCGCGACTTGGGGTGGGTACCGACGGTGGTCGTGCTCGCCGTCGTGCTCATTGCCGGGTCGCGTCTGATGTATCTGAGCGTCCAGCACCATGCCGCGGCCGCTCGTGCGGCGGCGAGCACGGTTGCCGCCGGGTATGTGAGCAAGATCGAGCCCGATTTCCAGAAGTTGGGGAATTTTGCGAGCCGCCAGGCGGCTGCGGCGGCCAAGGCACTCGCAGATACCAGCACGTTCACATCGCTCGAGTCGGTGCCATTGGCGAGGAACACCTTCTGGATGACGGCTGAAGACCGGGTGCTCGCTTCGCGTCCCACCGAGGCGGCCAACGCGAGTGGCATCGCCAGCGAATGGGAATCGGCGGAAGTCGCGCGCCCCGTGCCGGGTTCATCCGTTCTCGGGCCGATGCGGCTGGGCAGCCAATGGTTGGTCTCGGCTCGTGTTCCGGTCGTACCGGCCATTGTCGGGGTGCAGCCCGCCTCGCGAGGGTGGGCGGTATCATACAGTGACCTCGACGACGTGATCTCCAGCGGGCACCTGGCGAGGCTCACCGACGCCGGCTACGACTTCGAGCTGTCACAAGTCGAACCGCGCAGCTCCCGGTCGCGGATTTTCGTCACTTCCAGCACGGAGCCGCTGGTCGATGCAGTGATCACGAGGATTCGGCTCCCCACCGGCTTTGCGCCCGCCATACCCGGAAGCTACCTGGCCGTATCGATCCGCCCGCGCAACGGGTGGTATCCGGCTACGGAGCTTGCCTCTGACATCGGCCTGCTTGCCTTTCTCGCGTGGCTGCTCGCTTTCGGAACTCATGACTTGAGTCATGCGCTACAGCGCTCGCGCGCGGCCCTCGCCGCGGCTCGCAGGCGCCTGCGCACCATCAACCAGCAACTGGCGGCCGAGATGCAACAGCGTCTCAGTCTGCAGGAGACCTTCGACCACGCACGTTTTCACGATGCGTTCACCGGCTTGCCCAACCGCCGGTACTTCATGGACCAGTTGGATCGGGCACTGCGTGATGTGCGGACGAAGCGGCGCCAGCGAGTAGCCGTGATCATCGTGGACATTTCCCGGTTCAAACTCGTCAATGACATGTTGGGTCATACGGCCGGCGACGAGCTGATGGTTCAGGCGGCGCGCCGGTTCGAGAAGTCGACTTCGGCATTCGAGGGGGTGTTGGCGCGATGGGGCGGCGACCAGTTTGCCGTGTTGATCCTGGATGTCACCTCCACCGAAATGGCGCTGCAGGTTGCAGGACTGCTGCAGGACGAATTGCGTACGCCGTTCGAGCTTCGGCGTCACAAGCTCGTGGTGACTGCCACAATCGGGGTTACGACTGTCGATTCGGGTCAGCAGCGGGCGGAAGACGTGGTCCGCGAAGCCGATATTGCCTTGACCGTCGCCAAGCGCCAGGAGACCTCGAAGATCGTTGTCTACTCGCCGAACATGGCGGGGCAGGCGGCCACTCTCGTCAGCCTGGAAGCGGACCTGCATGTTGCGCTCGAAAAGCACGAGTTGCGGCTTCTGTTCCAGCCCGTAGTGGACCTGCGCACCTACCGGATGGTCGGCGCCGAGGCGCTGCTGCGCTGGCGGCATCCTGTGGAGAGCGTGCTCGCTCCCGACAAATTCCTGCGAATTGCCGAAGAAGCCGGCCTCATGGTGCCCATCACCCGCTGGATCATCCTCAGGGTGGTCAAGCTGGCCGGGGAATGGTTGCGGCGCTTGCCGGCCAACCAGAAGTTCTTCATCAGTATCAACCTGTCGCCGACGGCCCTGCGCGATCCGGGCCTGGCCGAGTACATTGCCGCCTTGCTGCGCGAGACCCAGTTGCCGCCCTCGTTGCTCAAGTTCGAGCTGACGGAGGCCGCTCTGATCAGCAATGTGGGCGCGGCGCGCGAGACACTGGAACGCCTGCACGCCATGGGCATACAGCTCATGCTCGATGACTTCGGCACCGGCTACTCGTCACTGAGTTACCTGCAGTTGTTTCCGTTCGATTTCGTGAAGATCGATCGACCGTTCGTCAACAGCTCGGGCTCGGATCAGGCCAACACCGGCATGATGGCGGCGTTGGTGCAGATGGCGGGCAGCCTCAACCTGACGGCCATTGCCGAGATCATCGAGACCGAGGCGGCTGCCAGGGCGCTGCAGGAAATGGGTTGCGAATACGGGCAGGGATACTATTTCAGCGAGCCGATCGAGGCCGAGCTGGCGCTGCAGCGGCTGCGGACCCAACATCCTTTCCAGTCCCCGCAGGCAACCGGGACGTTCGCGCCTCAGGCAACCGGCACGTTCGCGCCGCAGAAGGAGAAGGACACGACTGCCGACGAGACAGTGATGGTGCCGCCACTCGAAGTGGACGACTCGCCGACCATCATGATTCCGGCAACCTCCATTGGGTTTCCACCGGACGACGAATCGCACTAGCGCCGCGAGTCAGGGCCGGTTTTACGCCTGCGCCACTCCGTCACGAAGCTGATGAATGCGGCAAGCGCGGGGGGAGCCTGACGCCGGCTCGGGTAATAAAGAAACGGGCCCGGGAAGCTGGGCAGCCAGTCATCCAGCACTGTCTCCAGAAGGCCGGACTTTACCGCGGCGCGACTCGTTTCCTCGAACGAGAGCATGAAACCGAGGCCATCGATGCAGGCTTGCAATTGCAGGCTGCTGTTCATACACGCGAGCGTGCCGGTGGGTACGAATTTCACCTCGCGGCCGCCCTTCTCGAATTCCCACGGCAGCACGACACCGCTGGGAAATCGGGTAACGAGGCACGGGCAACCCAACACATCTTCCGGCTTCTGGGGACGCCCGTGCTCAGCGAGAAATGTTGGGGAGGCCACCAGCGCGTAGCGCTGCGGCGGACCGAGGGAGACAGCAACCATGTCGCGCGCGAGGTTCTCCTCGAAGCGCACGCCGGCGTCGAAACCTTCCGCGACGATATCGATCAACGCCGAATCTTCCATGATTTCGAGCTGGATCCCCGGGAACCGCTTGAGAAACGGGGCGACCATCGGCGCCAGGACGAGTTGCACGGCGGGTGTAGGCGCGTTGATTCGCAATCGGCCAGCGGGAATATCGCGCTGGCTCCGAATGTCGCTCACGGCGTCGCGAACGTCTCGAAGCGCGGGACCCAGTCTCGTCAGCAGCCGCTCGCCCGCCTCGGTAGGGGCGACGCTTCGTGTCGTGCGATTCAGGAGCCTGACGCCCAGTCTCTCCTCCAGGTCGCGAAGATTCTCGCTGAGCGCGGACGCAGACATGTGCAGCTCGATCGACGCGCGGCGGAAATTACGATGGCGCGCGACTGTCACGAATGCGGTGAGGTCCCTTAGATCTACTTCCTCCATCGCCGAGCTTTCTCCTAGATTATTCGATTAGCCGAATAGACCATTCTATATAATCCGTCTTATCGAACAGTCTGCCACTCCTTATCTTTCAGTGCCACATGGATTTAACGAGGCTCTCTCATGAACAACACGCAACTCGGCTCCCACGGCCCGCAGGTGTCGGCACTCGGTCTGGGCACCATGGGAATGTCCGACATGTACGGACCCTCGGACCGGGCCGAAAGCATTGCGACCATTCACGCGGCGCTCGACCAGGGCATCACGCTTCTCGATACGGGCGATTTTTACGGCATGGGCCACAACGAGATGCTCGTGGGTGAGGCACTGAAGGGCCGCAGGCGCGACCAGGTGCAGATCAGCGTCAAGTTCGGCGCCTTGCGCGGCCCCGACCGTCAATGGGCCGGCTACGACTCGCGGCCGGCGGCGTTGCGAAATTTCCTCGCCTACTCGCTGCAGCGCCTGGGTGTTGATTACATCGATGTCTACCGGCCAGCACGGCTCGATCCGGCGGTGCCGATCGAAGATACGGTGGGCGCAATTGCCGACCTGATAAAGGCCGGGTACGTGCGCTATATCGGCTTGTCGGAGGTTGGCGCGAAGACCATCCGCCGCGCGCAGGCCGTGCATCCCATCGCCGATCTGCAGATCGAATATTCACTGATCTCGCGTGGCATCGAGAAGGAGATCCTGCCTGTCTGCCGTGAGTTGGGAATCGGCATTACCGCCTATGGTGTTCTGTCCCGTGGCCTGATCAGTGGGCACTGGACGAAGGACCGCAACATGGGGAAGGACTTCCGCTCCATGGCCCCGCGATTCCAGAGCGCGAACCTGGATACCAACCTTTCGCTGGTGGAGAAAATACGCGCGATTGCAACACCGTTGGGGGTCTCCGTTGCGCAGGTGGCAATTGCATGGGTTGCTGCCCAGGCCGCTGCACGAAAGACTTCAATTGTTCCGCTCGTCGGGGCACGGCGGCGAGACCGTCTCACCGAGGCATTGGGTGCACTCAAGGTATCGCTGTCGGCGGAAGACCTGGCTGCGCTCGAACGCGCGATACCCCCGGACGCCGCTGCTGGCGAACGTTATGCGGCGGCCCAACTCGCTCATATGGATAGCGAACGGCCGAGCGCCTGAGTGAAAGCTTCAGTGGTGTCCCAGCCAGCGCAGCAGGACGTGAACGATGGCGAACGGGATGCCACTGAATAACATCGTCAGTGCCAGCGATACCCAGATCAGGAGCGGAAACAGTATGGCGACCAGGACGGCCAGAAGGGCCAGCAGCGGCGCGATAATGAGCCATGTACGCATGGGCATCTGCGGCCGCGCCGCTCGGGTGATGTGAGCGCCCATCGTCCCGAGCGCGCGTAGTCTGCGGTCGATCGATGGAAACATGGGAACAGCAGTGCTGCCAAACACGCCCGCTCGCTGACCCCTGTGATCGGCCACCGACATGTGGGCGGCCCAGGGGGCGAGGGGTGCGCCCTGTGCGTCCGTTATTTGTCCCAGCGCACCGGCGAGGGTGTCAGGGTCCCGCGTCAGCCTCACCGCCGTCGCGTCGGCCATGTACTTGCGCTGGCGCCAAGCCAGGGACAGTAGGGGTCCCAACACGAACAGGTTGAAGATGGCGCCGAGGAATCCAGTCATGACGACTGGGCCTGCGAGGGGCAGCCACAGATAGGGGCGGATCTTTTCCCAGCGGGCGGCGAGCGCTGCGGCCGGGCCGGCGGGGACGCCGAGGTTGGCTGTGGCGCGCGGGC
>JAQGOF010000021.1 GCA_028293745.1 Gammaproteobacteria bacterium
CGGCTACCAGGGAGCCATTTATCCCATCCATCCGAGCGCCGACAGCATCCTGGGTAAGAAGGCCTACAAGAGCGTCAAGGACGTGCCGGGCGAAATCGATGTGGCCGTGTTTGCCATCCCGGCGAAATTCGTCGCGCAGGCGCTCACCGAAGTGGGCGAGAAGAAGATTCCCGGCGCCGTGCTGATCCCGTCCGGATTTGCCGAGACCGGCAATGTGGCCGGTCAGGAGGAGCTGGTCGCGATCGGACGCAAGTACGGCGTGCGCCTCATGGGACCCAACATCTACGGGTTCTACTACACGCCGAAGAATCTCTGCGCCACGTTCTGTACCTCCTATGACGTCAAGGGCAAGGCGGCCCTGTCATCTCAGTCGGGCGGTATTGGCATGGCCATCATTGGCTTCTCGCGCTCCGCGAAGATGGGTGTCTCGGCGATCGTTGGACTCGGCAACAAATCGGACATTGACGAGGATGACCTGCTGACCTTCTTCGAACAGGATGACAACACGCAGATCATCGCGCAGCACTGCGAGGATCTGAAGGACGGCCGCGGGTTCGCCGAAGTTGCGAAACGGGTCTCCAAAAAGAAGCCTGTCGTGGTGCTCAAGGCCGGACGGACCAGCATGGGGGCCCGCGCTGCGAGCTCGCATACGGGCGCTTTGGCCGGCAACGACAAGATCTATGACGACGTATTCAAGCAGTCAGGTGTCATCCGCGCGCGGTCATTGCGTGATCTCCTCGAGTTTGCTCGCGGGATTCCGGTGTTGCCGACCCCAAAGGGCAACAACGTCGTCATCATCACTGGTGCGGGCGGATCGGGCGTGCTGCTCTCGGATGCATGCGTGGATAACGGCCTGTCCCTGATGGCCATGCCCGCGGATCTGGATGCCGCATTCCGCAAGTTCATTCCGCCCTTCGGTGCCGCCGGGAATCCGGTTGACATCACCGGTGGCGAGCCGCCGACCACGTACCAGAACACCGTGCGCCTGGGTCTCGAGGACTCACGTATTCACGCGCTCATCCTCGGCTACTGGCACACGATCATCACGCCGCCGATGGTGTTTGCGCGGTTGATGGTTGAGGTGGTGGACCAGATGCGCGCGAAGGGTATCGAGAAGCCGGTTGTTGCTTCACTCGCGGGCGACGTTGAGGTCGAGGAGGCTGCGGAGTACCTGTATCAACATGGTATTCCGGCATACGCATACTCGACGGAGATTCCGGTGGCCGTGTTGGGGGCGAAGTACAAGTGGGCCCGCGGAGCCGGACTGATTCCAGCGGCGTGAGTTGCCGGCCTTCCGGCCGGTTGCGGGAAATTCGCGCGCAATGGCGCGACCAGGGGCCGGGCGCGCGCCGCGCGCGCCCTGTATAGTGAGGATCGACTTGCGATGACTGACGGGCGTCCTGATGAAAATAGCGGTGGTCGGTGTCGGTGCGATCGGTGGCTACGTCGGAATCCGGCTCGCACTGGCCGGCGACGATGTCACTTTCATCGCGCGGGGCGCAAATCTCCAGGCTTTACGCACCAATGGCGTCCGTCTCGTCATGTCAGATGGCACGGAGGAATCACTGCCCCGCGTCAATGCAACCTCGGACTATGCTGCTGCGGGACCGCAGGATGTGGTCATCCTGGCGATGAAGGCTCACCAGGTCGCCGCAGTGGCGCCCGATGTGCCGAAACTGTTCGGTCCTGACACAGTGGTTGTTCCAATGCAGAACGGTATTCCGTATTGGTACTTCCACGGTCACCGGGGCGCGCTGGCGGGCGCCCGCGTGCGCAATGCCGATCCAACAGGTGTGATCGGGGAAAACATTCCCGGCGAGCGGGTGATCGGTTGTGTCGTGTATCCGGCCACCGAGCTCGTAGCGCATGGCGTCATCAAGCACGTCGAAGGCAACCGGCTGCCAGTCGGCGAGCCCGATGGAACGGCCAGCGACCGGGTCAAGCGGGTGGCTGACGCCCTGACGCAGGCGGGCTTCAAGGCCCCGGTGCTCGATGACATCCGCGCCGAGATCTGGTTGAAGCTTTGGGGCAACATGACATTCAACCCGATCAGCGCCCTGACTCGCTCGACGCTCGCGGGTATCTGTCAGTACCCGCCGAGCCGGGAGCTCGCCGCCGCCATGATGACCGAAGCACAGACTATCGCGCACAAGCTCGGGATCACCTTTCGCGTGCCGCTGGAAAAGCGCATTGCGGGCGCGGAGAAGGTTGGGCACCACAAGACATCCATGCTGCAGGATGTCGAAGCGGGCCGTGACCTGGAGATTGATGCACTGCTGGGTGCCGTCGTGGAGCTCGCTCGTCTGACCGAAACACCGACGCCGCACCTGGATACGGTCTACTCGCTGACGAAACTGCTGGCGAAGAGCCTGCAGGAATGCCGGCCGAGCTAGACCGGGAACACTGACCGCAGCATCCGAAAATTGACCCGGCAACGGGGGACGGTCCCCTTTTGCCCCGGAGAAACGCTCATGAATGTCCATGAATACCAGGGCAAGGAAATTCTGCGCGGCTATGGGGTGGCTACGCCGCGTGGGATTCCTTGTTTCTCAGTGGCGGAAGCCGATGAAGCGGCACGCGAGCTCGGTGGCAAGGTGTGGGTCGTGAAGGCACAGATTCACGCCGGCGGCCGGGGCAAGGGCGGCGGAGTGAAAGTCGCAAAGTCGCCTGAGGAAGTGCACGAGCACGCCCGGAAGATCCTCGGAATGACGCTCGTGACTCATCAGACCGGCCCGGCCGGCCGCGTGGTCAAGCGCCTGCTGGTGGAAGAGGGCGCCGATATACGTCAGGAGCTCTATGTTGGGATGGTCGTCGATCGTGCAACACAACGTGTGACGCTCATCGCCAGCTCCGAAGGAGGCATGGAGATCGAGGAGGTCGCCGCCCGCAGCCCGCACAAGATTTACAAGGTCGCAATCGATCCACTGGAAGGCCTCACCGAGCAGCAGGCCGGCCAGGTTGCGCGGCAGATCGGCGTGCCCGAAGGGTCTATCGCGGAAGCGCGCGCCTTCATGCAGGGGCTGTATCGCGCCTTCGTCGACTGTGACGCCGCTCTAGCGGAGATCAATCCGCTCATCATCACGGGGGAGGGCAAGGTGCTGGCACTCGATGCCAAGCTCAATTTCGATTCCAACGCACTGTTCCGCCATCCCGAGATCCAGGCCATGCGCGATCTGCACGAGGAGGATCCGGCCGAGGTCGAGGCCTCCCGGTTCGATCTCTCCTACATCTCGCTCGACGGCAACATCGGCTGTCTCGTGAATGGCGCCGGACTTGCGATGGCCACCATGGACGTCATCAAGCTGTACGGTGCGCAGCCGGCAAACTTTCTCGACGTCGGTGGCGGCGCCACGCCTCAGAAGGTCACGGCGGCATTCAAGCTCATGCTGCGCAATCCTGCGGTGAAGGGGATTCTCGTCAATATTTTTGGCGGGATCATGCGTTGTGACACGATTGCCGAGGGAGTTATCTCGGCGGTGCGGGAAGTGAACCTGCACGTGCCCCTGGTTGTGCGCATGAAGGGCACGAACGAGCACCTGGGTAAACAACTTCTGGAAAATTCCGGTCTGCCCATCATTGCCGCTGACGACATGGCCGATGCGGCCCGAAAGATCGTCGCCGCTGTCAGGGGAACCGTGGAGGGTTCGCCGGCGCAGGGGGAGGCAGCATGAGCATTCTGATTGGCAAAGACACCAAGGTCATGACTCAGGGCATCACCGGCAAAACGGGTGCCTTTCACACTCGTCTGTGCCGCGACTACGCCAACGGCAAGTCGTGCTTCGTCGCGGGCGTCAATCCCAACAAGGCTGGCGAGAGCTTTGAGGGGATCCCAATTTACGGAACGGTGAAGGAGGCTAAGGCGCAGACGGGTGCGACAGTTTCAGTCATCTACGTACCGCCGCCGCTGGCGGCCGCTGCGATCGACGAAGCGGTGGATGCCGAGCTCGATCTCGTCATCTGCATTACGGAAGGTGTACCGGTTCGGGACATGGTCGCGACCAGGCGGCGCATGCAGGGAAGGCGCACTGTGCTGATCGGCCCTAACTGTCCCGGAGTCATTACGCCGGACGAAATCAAGATTGGCATCATGCCCGGACACATCCACAAGAAAGGCCGGGTGGGCGTCGTATCGCGTTCCGGCACGCTGACCTACGAAGCCGTGGGTCAGCTCTCAGATGTCGGGCAATCGACCTGCGTCGGCATTGGTGGTGATCCTGTAAACGGCTTGAAGCACATCGATGTCATGCGGATGTTCAACGAGGACCCGGACACGGATGCGGTGATCATGGTCGGTGAGATCGGCGGTGACGACGAAGAGAACTGTGCCCGTTGGATCAAGGACAACATGACGAAGCCGGTGGTTGGTTTCATCGCCGGGGTCACGGCTCCTCCCGGTAAACGCATGGGCCATGCGGGCGCGATCATTTCGGGCGGGAAGGGAACGGCGCAGGAGAAGCTGGCGGTGATGGAGGAGTGCGGGATCAAGGTAACTCGCAATCCGGCGGAGATGGGGCGGTTGCTCAGGTCTGTGCTGCACGCATGACACGGTGGGTGCGATTCCGCGCGGGCGATGGCCGGGTCGGATTCGGGGTGCTCGGGGCCAACGGCGTACTCGAGCACAACGGGGATGTGTTTGCGTCCGCGCAGCCCACTGGCCGCTCATTGCCCAGCGGCACTTTCACACTGCTCAATCCCTGCCAGCCCTCGAAGATCGTCGCGTTGTGGAACAACTTCCATGCGCTGGGTGCCAAGCTCGGCAAGGCAGCCCCGAGTCATCCCCTGTTCCTCATCAAGCCAGGCACGTGCGTGATCGGGCCAGGGGAGGCGATACAGCGGCCCAAGGCCTATGGCGGCAAGATTGCGTTCGAAGGCGAGCTGGGCATCGTAATTGGCCGCAGATGCAAGGATGTCAGCCCATCGGAGGCTCCTGGCTTCATCTTCGGATACACGTGTGTGAATGATGTTACGGCCGCGGAAGTGCTCAACGAGAACGGCGACTTTGCGCAGTGGTGCCGCTCGAAGGGCTATGACACTTTCGGCTGTCTCGGCCCGGCGATCGCAACGGACTTCGACTGGACCCACGCGCGGGTGATCACTCGCCTGGATGGAGCTGAGCGGCAGAACTATCCCCTGTCTGACATGATTCTTCCGCCCGCCGAGCTGGTGAGCCGCATCTCCCACGACATGTCGCTGCTGCCCGGCGACGTGATCGCCGTTGGAACATCGCTCGGCCTGGGGTCGATGAAGGACGGAGCGACGGTCGAGATTTACATCGAGGGGATTGGCTCGCTGACGAACACCGTGCGGGCGCCTGTCAGGTAGCCGAGGGCGGGCGGCCGGCTGCTACCGGCTACGGCGCTGAGGCTTCCCTCAGGTCACGAGGTGCTGTGGCTTCCCTACGCACCACATCTCGATGTTGTCGATCAGCTGGTCGGCAAGGAACTGCATCGCGCCGTCCGAAGCCCACGCGATGTGCGGTGTCAGAATGAAGTTTGGACGCCGTACGTCCAGCAAGGGATGCCCGTTGCGCGGCGGCTCGACCGTGAGGACATCGAAACCGGCTCCCGCAATGAGTCCCTCGTCCAGGGCCTGAATCAGCGCCGCCTCGTCGACCAGCCCGCCGCGAGCTGTGTTGATCAGCAGTGCGTTGCGCTTCATCTTGCGGAAGGCATCGATGTTGATCAGGTTGCGTGTCGAAGGCATCAACGGACAATGCAGCGAGATCACATCGGACTCGGCCAGCACCTGTTCGTGCGGTGTGAACGTCACGCCTTCCATCCTTGGAGGCGGGTGGTCTGCAAACAGAACGCGCATTCCGAACGCCCGTCCTATGGCCGCCGTACCCTGACCGATGGCACCTTCCCCGATGATGCCGAGAGTGGACCCGTGCAAGTCCCCGATGTCGTGCGTCAAGAAGCAGAATTGATCGGACTTGTTCCAGACACCATTCTCGACATCCTGCCGGTAGGCCAGGAGATTGCGCCGGAGCGCCAGTATCAGCGCGAAGGCATGTTCCGGCACTGTGTGTATGGCGTAGTTGCGGATGTTGGCCACTGCGATGCCGTGCTCCCTGCAGTAGCCGACATCCACCACGTCATAGCCGGTTGCGGCAACCGCGATCATCTTCAGCTGCGGCAGTTGCTTCAGCGTGTCCGCCCGCATCGGCACCTTGTTGATGATGGCGACCGTCGCATTCTTCAGGCGCGGCACGACCTCCTCGACGGCGGTCTTTGCATATTCGACGTATTCCGATGCGCACGAGGGCTTGCGGACTTTCGCCTTGAGCGAGTCGCGGTCGAGGAATACGACTCGCTGGGTCATGCTGCGATACTCGCCTTCGCCCCGGCGGCTTTGGAGACGCCAGGCGCATTGTTACGCCACAATTTCTGGGCGGCCGCAACGCCGCTGCCCGGCTCGATCTTCACTCCGACATCCAGCATCGCCATCTCGGCTCCGGCTATGGCTCCCAGCAACATGAGCTCGTTCAGGTCGCCCAGATGCCCGATGCGGAACAGCTTACCAGCGACCCTGGCAAGTCCCGCGCCCAGGGCAAGGTTGTAGCGCTTGAAAGCTCGCGCGATGACGTCGGCGCCGTTGATGCCGTCGGGCACCATGATGGCCGATACCGTGTCGGAGTACCACTTCGGCTCCGTTGCGCACAGCTTCAGGTGCCAGCCCTCAAAAACCGCAGCCCGCACGCCGCGAGCGAGGTGAGTATGCCGGGCAAAGATATTCTCCAGGCCTTCCTCCGCGATGATGGCCAATGACTCTTTCAGGCCGTACAGCATCGGCACGGAAGGCGTGTACGGGAAATAGCCCGACGCATTGGCATTGACCATGTCGGCATAGTCGAAGTAACACCGCGGCGCCTTTGCGGTCTTTGAGATCTCGAGTGCCTTCTGGCTGACACAGGTCACACCCATTCCGGCCGGCAGCATCAATCCCTTTTGCGAGCCGCTGACGCAGACGTCGACGCCCCACTCGTCCATGCGGAAATCGATGCTGACGAGGGCGCTCACTGAGTCAACGAACAGCAGGGCCGGGTGCTTGACGCTGTCCATCGCGCGGCGCACAGCTGCTACATCGCTCGTCACGCCGGTGGCTGTCTCGTTTTGGCACACCAACACCGCCTTGATGCGATGCTGTTTGTCCGCAGCCAGCGAGGCCAGGTATCGTTCGACAGGCGCGCCTTCACCCCAGGGTGTATCGAGGATCTCGACCTCGAATCCCAGGCGCTGACACATGTCGACCCACAGGTGGCTGAACTGGCCGAAACGGGCAGCCAGCACCTTGTCGCCGGGGTTCAGGCAGTTCGTCAGCGCGGCTTCCCAGCAGCCGGTGCCGGACGAAGGAAAGAGGATGGGTGTGCCGGTCGTGGTCTTGAACACCGGCTTCAGGCCGGTGAGGCAGGCGCGGGTCAGCTCCGGAAAGATGGGGGAGCGGTGGTCCTCCATCGGAACTGCCATGGCGCGCAGGACGCGGTCGGGGACGTTGGTAGGTCCGGGAACGAACAGGAAATTGCGGCCAGCCATACGTGACCTCCGTATAAGGATGTAATTGTCTAGCCCTAGCTACAGCTCGTCGGTCCAGGTGCGACGCATGCGTCGCACGGCAATTCGCCTTGACCGTCCCGACTCTGCCCTCATTGTGTACAACATATATGAGATATGAGGCAGAGTACATATAATCAGATCTCGAGGCGTCGGGTTCCTGTCGAGTGCTTCACCTCCGGCACACCTCCAATGAGGGTCGCGACGTTATGTCAAATTACGGCTTGAAGATTGCCATCATAGGCCAGCAAGACTTCGGCAAGGCGGCGCTGGAGGCCTTCCTTGGGCGGGGAGATACAGTCGCAGGGGTATTTTGCGCCCCCGAGAGACCCGGTGCACGGCCGGATCCGCTCCGCCTGGCCGCCGAGCAGGCCGGCCTCGAGGTCTATCAACCGGGCTCGCTTCAGACCGAATACGCCCACGAGATGCTGCGCAAGCTCGACGTCGACCTGGGAGTGATGGCCTACGTTCTGCAGTTCGCGCCACAGGACTTCGTCAGGATTCCGCGGCACGGCATGATTCAGTATCACCCGTCGCTGCTGCCGCGGTACCGCGGTCCGAGCTCCATGAACTGGCCCATCATCCGCGGCGACACCCGCACCGGGCTGACGATCTTCAGACCCAATGACGGACTCGATGAAGGCCCAGTCATTCTCCAACGTGAGATTGAAATCGGCCCTGACGACACGCTCGGAACCGTTTACTTCGACCGTTTGTTTCCTATGGGAGTGGCCGCGTTGTTGGAAGCCGCGGACCTGGCCGTCGGCGGCCGCGCTCCAGCCGTGACACAAGACGAGTCCGCTGCGAGTTATGAAGGCTGGTGCCGTGCAGCCGAGGCGCACATCAATTGGCACAATCACGTGGATCACATCTATAACCTGATCCGCGGCTGTAATCCGGCCCCCGGTGCATGGACCCTGTTCAAGGGCAAGAAGCTGCAACTGTTCGACGTCCGCAAACATCCAACACGCACCGTGTCGCAGGTCCGCAGCAAGGTAGGAGCCGTTACCGAGGTCGGGCAGGGCATGTTCGTGACGGCCCACGGCGGCCATATCGAAGTGTTGAAAGTCAGGTATGACGACGGCAAGAAGATCTCCGCGTCCCAATTCTGCGCCGATGCGGGTATCAGCATCCATACCCAGCTCGGCGCTTAGATCGCATTCGAGGAGCTTCCGATGACCACCTCCTACATCACACACGCGGATTGCCTGCGGCACGAAATGGGCCCAGGCCATCCGGAATGCCCTGAACGACTGGTGGCGGTGAATGAGCACATGAGCTCATCCGGGCTCCTGGATCAACTACGCGTCCTGGATGCCCCGCTGGCGAGCGAGGAGGACCTGAAAAGGGTTCACCACCCCGAGTACGTCGACCTCATCTTCGAGAACGCGCCCACGGAAGGATACGTGCAGCTCGACCCCGACACGGTCATGAATCCCTACACCCTGGCAGCGGCGCGCCGCGCTGCGGGCGCCGGAATTCTCGGCGTGGACGAGATCATGGCGGGCCGATCGACCAATGCATTTTGCGCGGTTCGCCCTTGTGGCCACCATGCCACGACAGGGCGGCCAATGGGCTTCTGCCTGTTCAACAACATCGGTGTGGCCGCTGCGTACGCCCTCGAAAAGAAGGGCCTCGAGCGCGTAGCGATTGTCGACTTCGACGTCCATCACGGCAACGGCACCGAGGATATGTTCAGCGCACCGCGGTGGCAGGACCGTGTACTGATGGTGAGCTTCTTTCAACATCCGTTCTATCCCGGCAGCGGAACCGAAGATCCCGCTCCCAACATGGTCAACGTACCGCTCCCGGCCGGCAGTGACGGCCGGGCAGCCAGGCGAGCCCTGGAAGATCAATGGCTGCCTGCGCTGCAGAAGTTCAAGCCGCAGATGGTGCTCATCTCCGCAGGATTTGATGCGCATCGCGAGGATCTGCTCGGCGGGCTCGCCCTTGTGGAACAGGACTACGAGTGGATGACACGCGAGCTGCTGGCCGTAGCCCGCCAGCATTCGGACAACCGCATCGTCTCCATGCTGGAGGGTGGCTACAACTTCGCGGCCCTGGGCCGCAGCGCAGTCGCTCATGTCCGCGCGCTTGCGAGCACCTGATCAGATGACAACTCAGACAGTCAGGACGATCTTGCCTATGTGGTTGGATGACTCCATCAGCCGGTGCGCTTCACTGGCCTCGGCCAAGGGGAAAGTCGCATGAATCACGGGCCGGGCACGGCCAGCGCGCAGGAGCGGCCACACCTTCTGCAGCACGGCTGCAGCCACGGCTCCTTTCTGTTCAACGGTCCTCGACCGCAGGGTCGAGCCGGTGAGTGTGAGGCGCTGCATCAGGATTTTGCCCACGTTGACTTCCGCGCGTGCGCCGCCGAGAAGAGAAATGACGACGATCCTACCCTCGAGCGCCGCGCAGTCGATGTTTCGCCCGACGTAGCTGCCCGCAACGATGTCCAGGATGATATCGACACCCTTTCCGTCAGTTTCCTGCTTGATGACCTCGACGAAGTTCTCGGTTTTGTAGTCGATGCCGCGGACGGCTCCGAGCCGCTCACAGGCCTTCACCTTCTCCGGCGATCCCGCAGTTGCGTAGACGCGTGCGCCCCAGGCGTGCGCGAGTTGGATCGCAGTCGTTCCGATACCGCTCGTTCCACCATGAACCAGAACGGAATCACCGGCTTTGCACCGGCCGCGCTCGAACAGGTTGGTCCAGACGGTGAAGTAGGTTTCGGGAATGGCCGCGGCCTCGACCATGCTGAGACCTTCCGGAACGGGCAGACACAGGGCGGCGGCAGCGACGGCGTACTCTGCATAGCCGCCGCCGGCCAGGAGCGCGGTCACCTTATGGCTGACCGACACGCCGGAAGTCTCGGGGCCGATCTCGACAATCTCGCCTGCGACTTCCAATCCCGGCAGGTCGGATGCCCCGGGTGGAGGAGGGTACCGGCCCTGGCGCTGCATCACATCGGGCCTGTTGACGCCTGCGGCGGCGACACGGATCAACACCTCCCCCTTGCCTGGCCTCGGTACCGGCCGGACGGCAGGTTTCAACTGTTCCGGGCCGCCTGGAGCGGCAATCTCAACTACGTTCATCTCGAGCGGCAGCGGTGGAATGGTCATTCTCCCAGTTCGTCAAGCGCCGCTCAATCTAATTGATCCAGGAGAAGAAATGAATCGCCAGACAGATCTGCAACATATCGAGCTGTTCATTGACGGCAGGCACGTAAAGCCCAGCAGTGGTGAATACTCTGTCGATATCGATCCCGCGACCGAAGAGCCCATCGCCGCGGTCGCGCTGGGCAGCAAGGCTGATGTTGACGTAGCCGTCAAGGCGGCGCGGGCCGCTCTGAAGGTCTGGGGCGGCATGCGTGCTGCCGACCGTGGTCGCATACTCCAACGTGCTGCGGACCTGATCGAAGAACACAGCGAGGAGTTGATCCAAATCGAAAGTCGCGACGCCGGCAAGCCGCTCGGAGGCGTGCGCAGGCAGGACATGCCGGCTGTCATCGACACGATCCGCTACTACGCAGGCTGGTGCGACAAGATCACGGGGTCAGTCGTTCCCACGCGGCCCGATGCATTGACCTATACCGTACGCGAGCCGGTCGGCGTAGTTGGAGCAATCATCCCATGGAACTTTCCGATGATGATCGGCATGTGGAAGATTGCCCCGGCACTTGCATGCGGATGCACGGTGGTGGTCAAACCGGCGGAGCTGACACCATTGAGCATGCTCCGTATTGCTGAGCTTCTAGTGGAGGCTGGGTTGCCGCCCGGTGTATTCAACGTCGTCACCGGCAAAGGCAGCGTTGTCGGCGAGGCGCTGGTTCAGCACCCCGATGTGAACAAGGTCACCTTCACGGGCTCGCCCAATGTCGGTCGAGGAATCCTGCAGGGGGCCGCCAGCAACTTCAAACGGGTCACGCTGGAGCTCGGTGGAAAGTCCGCCAATGTCATCTTTGCGGATGCCAACCTGGACCGGGCCGCGCGTTCGGCGGCCTCGGGGATATTCTTCAATGCAGGGCAGGTCTGTTCGGCAGGCTCGCGTGTGCTGGTCGAGCGATCCGCCTATGACGAGGTGGTCGACCGGTTGGTGGCGCGTGCAAAGACCATCAAGGTAGGTAGCCCTGAGGCGCCAGACACGACCATGGGACCGGTGGTGTCCGCCAATCAGTTGAAAACGGTCCTCAACTACATTGATATAGGCAGGTCCGAGGGCGCATCAGCGGTCATTGGCGGCGCTCGGATTGGAAAGAAGGGCTACTACGTCCAGCCCACGATATTTGCGAAGGTCGCGCATGAGATGCGGATCTCGCAGGAAGAGATCTTTGGGCCCGTCCTGAGTGTCATACCCTTCGACGACGAGCAGGATGCGCTGCGCATGGCGAATGGCACGGCGTACAGTCTTGCGGCTGGTGTATGGAGCGCCGACATTGGCCGGGTGCACCGCATGGCGGCGGGCCTGAAGGCGGGCACGGTCTGGATCAACACTTACGGCTATACGGACGTGCGTCTGCCTTGGGGCGGATCGGGTGAATCGGGCTTCGGCCGCGAGCATGGCGAGGCGGCGCTGGAGAACTTCACCGAGCCGAAGTCGGTGTGGATGGCGATCGATCAGTGAATCAGAGGTAGTCGCGCCATGGATTGGAGGGGGCGAATGAAAATCTCTGTTTTCGGTGCGGGTGCTATTGGCGGGTACCTGGCCGTTGAGCTCGCCACGGCGGGCCACGAAGTGTGTGTCGTCGCGCGTGGAGCCCATCTGCGCGCCATTCGGCAACGAGGACTCAAGCTCGTCATTCACGGGCAGGAGAAGGTGGCGCGATTGCCGGCCTCAGATAACCCGGGTGACTTCGGTGTGCAGGATGTAGTCATCTGCGCACTGAAGGCTCACCAGGCCTACGAATCGGCGCCGTCGTTTGCGCCATTGCTTGGGGAATCGACATCGGTCGTGACGGCAATGAACGGAATCCCCTGGTGGTACTTCCACGAGTCGGGCGGAAAGTTCGAAGGGCGTCACCTCGAATCAGTTGACGTCGGCGGTCGCCAGTGGAATGCCATCGGTCCCGAGCGTGCCATTGGATGTGTTGTAGATCCAGCGTGCGAGGTCGTTGAGCCCGGAGTTGTGGTGCACGAGGAGTTCAACCGGTTCACGCTGGGAGAGCCTGACGGCTCGCGTTCCAGCCGTGTCGTGCAGCTGAGCGAAGCGCTGACCGCGGCCGGCTTCGACGCTCCGATCCGAGACAACATCCGCTGGAACATCTGGCTGAAGTTGTGGGGAAACGTCTGCTTCAATCCGATCAGCGCATTGACCGGTGCCACGCTCGACCGTATCACCAGTGAGCCCGCACTGCGCTGCCTGTGCAAGTCGATGATGTTGGAAACCCAGGCTGTCAACGAGAGCCTGGGTGTTCAGATTCCGGGGAGCATGATGGACCGCAGGCTGGCCGCCGCCGGAGCGGTGGTGGGCCATAAGATGTCGATGCTTCAGGATATCGAGCGCGGCAGATCGATGGAGATCGACGCGCTCGTCACGGTGGTGCAGGAGCTCGGGCGCCTGACTGGTGTTGCTACGCCTGTGATTGACGCGGTGCTGGCGTTGGTACAGGAGCGGGGCAGGGCGCTGGGACTGTACCGGCCGCTGGCTTTACTTTGACGCCGCGGTCGCAGCGGGCGCGCCAATTGCCGCGCCCTGCGCCGGTGGTGCAACCGTCACGTGCGCCACGGCAGCACGCGGCAGCTCATCGAGCTCGTTACCCCCATGCTGCACATATTCCAACAATTTCTGGCGCATGCGGCGCGTCCAGAACTTGTTGATGTGGTTGGAGATACCTGCAATCGCCAACTGCCGGTCGGACTCGGCGCGGAAGAAATTGCCAATGTCGTTCGCCATTTGAACGATGTGCTCGTTGCCGCCACTCATCGGTTGTCTTTCCGCCTCGCGCCTACTTGGCGACCGATACGTCCGCGGCCTTCAACAGACTCTCCTGAGTCTCGCTGAAATCGCGGAAGCGTTTCTGCCACTCGGACGGCTGACTGACACGGGTCGCCTGTACGGCCGTGACCTTGTACTCAGGGCAATTCGTTGCCCAGTCTGAGTTGTCCGTGGTGATGACGTTTGCGCCGGATTCAGGGAAGTGGAACGTCGTATATACGACTCCGGGCTGCACACGTTCCGTCACGCGCGCGCGCAACACCGTATCACCGGCGCGGCTGGCAATTCCGACCCAGTCACCTTCAACGATTCCACGTTCCTCGGCATCGTGAGGATGAATCTCCAGCCGGTCCTCGTCGTGCCAAAGATTGTTTGCTGTGCGGCGCGTCTGTGCGCCCACGTTGTACTGACTCAGGATACGGCCCGTCGTCAGAATCAACGGGAATCTCGCGTTGACCTTTTCGCGGGTGGGGACGTATTCCGTTACCAGGAACTTGCCCTTACCGCGCACGAACTCGCCGATGTGCATCGTCGGAGTCCCCTCCGGGTGCGCTTCGTTGCACGGCCACTGAATGCTGCCCAACTCGTCAATCCGTTTGAAGCTGACACCCGTGAAGGTGGGTGTGAGCCGCGCGATCTCGTCCATGATCTCGGACGGATGTTTGTAGTCCATCGGATAGCCCATGGCGTTGGCCAGCAGCTGGGTGATCTCCCAGTCCGCATAGCCTGACTTGGGCTGCATCACCTTGCGCACGCGCGAGATACGACGCTCGGCGTTGGTAAACGTGCCGTCCTTCTCCAGGAACGAGGAACCTGGCAGGAATACATGTGCGAACTTCGCAGACTCGTTCAGGAATAGGTCCTGAACGATGATGCACTCCATCGATGTAAGCGCTGCGGTCACGTGCTGGGTGTTCGGATCCGACTGCGCAATATCCTCGCCCTCGATGTACAAGCCCTTGAACTCGCCGTCCAGGGCCGCCTCGAACATATTTGGGATGCGCAGGCCGGGTTCGCTCTGCAATCCAACTCCCCAGGTCGTCTCGAACAGGTGACGGACGGTGTCGTCGGACACATGACGATAACCAGGGAACTCGTGCGGGAAGGACCCCATGTCGCATGAGCCCTGCACGTTGTTCTGGCCGCGCAGCGGGTTGACGCCAACCCCTTCGCGACCGATGTTTCCGGTCGCCATGGCGAGATTGGCGATGCCCATAACCATGGTCGAACCCTGGCTGTGCTCTGTAACGCCCAGGCCGTAGTAGATCGCGCCGTTGCCGGCCGTGGCAAAGAGTCGGGCCGCTGCGCGTATCTGTGCCGCAGGAACGCCTGTGACCGATTCCATGGCTTCCGGCGAGTTGCGCTCGAGGGCGACGAAATCACGCCACTTCTCGAAGGAGTCGACCTCGCAGCGCGCGCGGACGAAATCTTCTTTCACCAGTCCTTCGGTCACGACCACGTGCGCGATGCTGTTGATCAGCGCGACGTTGGTACCCGGGAGCAGTTTCAGATGGTGAGATGCGCTGATGTGCGGAGTGCGGACCAGGTCGATGCGGCGCGGATCTGCCACGATCAACTTTGCGCCTTGGCGCAACCGGCGCTTCATCTGTGATGCAAACACCGGATGTCCGTCCGTCGGGTTCGCACCGATGACAAAAATCACGTCGGCTTTCATCACCGAGTCGAAGTCTTGCGTTCCAGCGGACTCGCCCAGTGTCTGCTTGAGGCCGTAGCCGGTTGGCGAATGACAGACGCGCGCGCAGGTATCGACGTTGTTGTTGCCGAAGCCGGCTCGAACCAGCTTCTGGACCAGGTAGGTTTCCTCGTTGCTGCAACGGGACGAGGTGATGCCACCGATCGAGTCCCGTCCATACTTGGCCTGGATCCGTTTCAACTCGCTGGCGGCGTAGTCGACGGCTTCCTTCCACGACACTTCGCGCCAAGGATCGCTGATCTTCGAGCGGATCATAGGCTTCAAGATACGATCGGAGTGAGTGGCGTAGCCGATGGCGAAACGGCCCTTCACACATGAGTGGCCATGGTTCGCATGGCCATCCTTGTTGGGGACCATGCGCACGACTTCCTGGCCTTTCATCTCGGCGCGGAACGAGCAACCAACACCGCAATAGGCGCAGGTCGTGATGACGCTGTGCTCCGCCTGGCCCTTGTCGATCAACGTCTTTTCCGACAGGGTGGCAGTCGGACAGGCCTGTACGCACGCGCCGCACGAAACACACTCCGAGTCCATGAACGACTCGTTCTGGCTCGGCGAAACCTTTGACTCGAATCCGCGGCCCTGGATGGTGAGAGCGAACGTGCCCTGTTGCTCCTCACACGCGCGTACGCAGCGCGAGCAGACGATGCACTTGCTGGCATCGAAGGTGAAATAAGGATTGCTGGTGTCTTTGCCGAGGCTGAGATGATTCTCGCCTTCGTAGCCGTAGCGCACGTCACGCAGGCCAACTGCACCTGCCATGTCCTGCAACTCGCAATGACCGTTGGCGGGACAGGTGAGGCAGTCGAGCGGATGATCGGAGATGTATAACTCCATCACTCCGCGGCGTACGTCGGCGATCTTCTGGTTCTGGGTCGTGACCTTCATCCCCTCGCTGACGAGGGTAGTGCACGAGGCTGGAAGGCCCTTCATGCCCTCGATCTGCACGAGACAGAGCCGACACGAACCGAACGCCTCGAGTTGCTCTGTTGCACACAACTTCGGGACCTTCGTGCCCGCCAGTGCAGCCGCACGCATCACCGATGTGCCCGCAGGCACCGTGACTTCGGAGCCATCGATACTCAGCGTGACGAGCTTGTCACTCTCGCGCCGTGGCGTACCCAGATCCTGTTCGTCGATCGATATCATGGTGATTCCCGTCTATGCGGACGCACGCGCCGCTGCAAGGCAACCCATAGCGTTGATATATTAGATATGATAAGGCAAAAGGTGTGCTAGCTCAAACCATTAAAAGGCGTCGGCGGCGGGATATCATGCGCGCCGGCCAACCGCACGCGACTTAATCCCCGCCATGATCGCCACAACGTGGCCCTTGCTCCTGGGCATGGGCGTCCTGATGCTGGGCGCCGGCCTACAGGGCACGCTCCTTGGTGTTCGTGCCACGCTTGAAGGATTTCCGACGCCGGTCATCGGCGTCATCATGTCCTGCTACTACGTAGGGTACCTGCTCGGTACCTTTACCGCACCGCGACTAGTCCGCAGTGTCGGCCACATTCGCGTCTTTGCAGCCCTCGCTGCAGTCGCTTCGGCAGCGATCCTGGTGCAGGGTTCCGTTGTCCATCCAATACCTTGGGCCATCATGCGCCTGATCTCCGGCGTGTGCTTCGCCGGCATCTACGTGGTCGCCGAAAGCTGGCTCAATGACAGAGCAAGCCGTTCCAATCGCGGAACACTGCTCGCTCTGTACATGCTCGTTCTTTATATAGGCCTGGGCTCGGCGCAGTTCCTGCTGGTGCTGGCGAACCCGCGCGCGCCCACGCTTTTCATGCTCGTCTCGGTCCTGATCTCCCTGGCGATGGTCCCCATAGTCGTGTCCGCGCAGCAGACCCCCCAGGCATCGGTTCCGCTCAAGGTGCGCTACCGGGACCTGTATCGGAATTCCCCCCTGGGGGTGGTGGCAGTGACGGTCTCGGGAATGATTTCGTCCACCATCTTCTCGATGGGTCCCGTCTACGCGCGGCTCAGCGGCCAGGGGACGTCCGGCGTCGCTACTTTCATGGCCGTAACCATTCTCTCGGCCGTGCTCACACAGTACCCGGTTGGCAGGCTGTCCGACCGCATGGATCGCCGAACCGTGATCGCAATCGTGTGCACCATCGCCACGCTCGTCGCGGTGAGCATCGTCATGTTCAACGACATGCCTCGCGGTGTGTTTTTGATGTTCGCCGGTCTTTTCAGTGGTTTCGTCCTGACGCTTTATTCCCTCGCTGTCTCGCATGTCAACGATAAGCTGGAACCCGGGCAGATGGTCGCTGCGAGCAGCGCACTGTTGTCGTTGAACGGAACGGCGGCCGCAATCGGGCCGGTGTTGGCTGGCAGCCTGATCGCAGCGTTTGGCCCGAAGGCCTACTTCGAGACCCTTGCGACATTGACAGGCGGCCTGACGATCTATGATCTGTGGCGCAAAACCCGCCGCAGTCCTGTACCGGCCGCTCAGAAGGGTCCCTTCATCACGGCACAGCCTCAGGGTATGGGCGGCCAGATACTGAGGGGCGCCGAGTTGGGCGAGACGCGGCCCTTGGGGGAGGGCCCCGCCATGAGGACGCAGACCACCGGTCAGGAGGAAGCGCGGTAAAAAATATTTGCGACTTTCTGTCGGCAGCCGTGTTCTACGTACAAACGCTGACATACCCGTGCAAACACCGGCCGAATTCGTAACGTTCATGCACGCCTATCAGGACATGGTCTTCTCTACGGCCGCTCGCCTCACGGGCAATGACGTCCAGGCCGAGGACATTGCGCAGGAAGTCTTTCTGAAGGCCTACGAGAACTTCGCTCAACTTCGCAGCAGTCCAACTGCCGGCGGCTGGCTGAAGACAGTCGCGACTCGTCTTACGTTGAATCATCTGTCGCGATACCGCCGGCGCTGGCGGTTTTTCTCGGAACTGCGCCGTGATGATTCCGACGACGAGTCGGAGTTGGAGTTTGCAACTCCCGATCTGACACCTGACTCAATCATTGCGGATATCGACGCCGAGCAGCGGCACGCGCTCATCGAGCAGGCACTGCGTGAGTTGCCGGAGCATCAGCGTGTGCCGCTCGTTTTGTATCACTTCGAAGAGATGCCGTACCTCGACATCGCGAAACAACTTCAGGTTTCGCTGCCGAAGGTAAAGACGGACATCCAGCGCGCCCGGGCGGCGCTTGCGAAGATATTGGCTCGCCGCGGGTTGCTGCGCGCGAGCGTGGCGGGTACCTGATGAGCAACGATCCGGAAAAGCTCGAGTCGTTTGTCGATCAAGTGGTTCGCGGCCAGCCACTGCGCCGCGCTCCGGCTTCCCTCGAAGCGCGAGTGCTCGCGCAACTGGCCCTGCAGCAGACGCCGATGCCCTGGTGGCGCAGCGGATTTACCCACTGGCCGCTGGCCGCGCGCGTGACGTTCCTGCTCGCGTCGTACGGGTTCGTAAGACTCGCGATCGCGGGTGTCATGTCAGTAGTTTCATTCGTCGGTTCCCGTGAAGTCGCGGGGACGGCGATTTCCTGGGTGCATTTCGGTGCCACGGCCCTCTCGGAAACCGCGTCGATGTGCTCCCTCCTCGTGCACGCCATTCCTCCCTCGTGGCTGTACGGCATGGCAGTTTGCGGGTTCGTGCTCTACGCCTTGCTGTTTGGCCTTGGGACCGTGGCTTATCGCACTCTCTATGTAGAACGATGAAAACCAATATCCTAAAACCGATCAGATGGTGGGCGCTCGTGTTGTGCTGCGTGCTGCTGAGTGCGGCACGCGCGCAAGATGTCGAGACGCCCGCGGCTGGAAAGGATGCAACTGTTCAAGCGCCCGATCGTGCCACCGGCGATGCGCAGCAGGGCGCCGGTTCGCAAAAGGGCGGCGATGCGCCCCAGGACGACCGGTCGCAGCACGGTGCGCCTCCTGACGATGACGCATCACGGACACCGTCGCCCAGCGACGAGGACGACGAATGGACGTCACAGGCGGACAGTGGATCTGTTGGGTCTCACGGCCATCGCCACAGACATCACGACGGGAACGGGGACGCCGTTGTCTCGATTGGCCACAAAGCTGAGTTGCTGGCAGGTGAGCACGCTGAGTCCGTGGTTGCCGTTTTTGGATCGGCAACCAGTGCAGGGGATGTAGATAACTCTGTCGTGTCCATTCTCGGGCGTACGCACGTAACCGGGAAAGTCGGCGATGCCGTTGTTGCGGTGATGGGCAGCGTCTATGTCAATAGCGAGGTGGATGGAGACGTCGTTTCCGTACTCGGGAATGTGGAACTCGGGCCCGAGGCAAGGGTCCGCGGGAACATCGTCATCGTCGGTGGTGAGCTGACTCGAGATCCAGCTGCCACGATCGGCGGTCATGTCCAGACAGTGTTCAGCACGGACTGGGAGGGCTTCGACTGGTTACGGCCCTGGATCGAACGTTGCCTGTTGTATGGCAGGCCCCTTGCGTTCGCACCGGGCCTTGGATGGGCATGGGGAATCGCGCTGGGTATGCTGGCGCTTTATGTTTTCATAGCCGTCCTGTTTCGCGGCGCGGTGGAGCACTGCGTACGGACGTTGGAGTCGAAGCCCGGCCTTTCGATCCTCGCAGCTCTGCTCACCGTGCTCCTCACTCCAGTGCTGTTGGTGCTGCTGCTGATCACTGTGCTCGGTATTGCTGCGATCCCGTTCCTGGGTATCGGCCTTCTGTGCGCTGCAATCTTCGGCAAGGTTGTCGTACTGGCGTCCATTGGCCGCCGGTGTACGCCTATGCTGGCAAATGACCCGGTGATGCACACGGTGGTCGGGGTCGTGGTGGGTGGGGCGATCGTGTTGGTGCTCTACACCATTCCGGTCTTCGGGTTCCTCGTGCAAAAGCTCCTGGAAGCTTTGGGGCTGGGCGCGGTCATTTACACGATGTTGATTGCTGTACGGTCGGGGTGGCAGGCGCGCACGGCTGCGCGTAATGGCGGCCAGGGCCCCAATGGAGGTGCCGGCCCGGGCGGTGGCGTGGGCCCGGGCGGGGTTGGTAGCCCCGGCGGTGGCGTCGGCCTGGGAGCGGGTGCTGGCTCGATCGGTGGCGCTGCGCAGGCAGCCGGTTTCAGTGGCACCGTAGGTGCAGGTGGCGCAGCTGCAGATGCGGAGGCCGCGGCCGCATCTTCGGGCGCCGCACCCAACCATCGCCCCGCATTCGGCGATTTCAACGCGCGATCGGAACCGCCCCCAGGTGGATCCGCGTCGTCGTCGAGCACGGCCAATCCGAATTCAACAGGCGGAGGCCCGAATTCAACAGCCGGTGGTTTCACCTCATCTGCACCGCCAGGCTCGACAGGGGCGCCGGCCTCGATAGCATCGCTGCCCCGCGCCGGGTTTTTCATCCGCATGGGCGCGTTACTGTTGGACGCGATCCTGATTGGAATAGTCCTTCACCAAATCTATGAAGGCCCGAGAATGGAGCTTCTCGCGCTCGCCGCGTACGGCGCGGTGATGTGGAAGCTCAAGGCTTCAACCATCGGCGGGATCATCTGCGGCCTGAAGGTCGTGCGACTCGACGGCCGGCCGATCGACTGGCCAACCGCAATCGTGCGTGCGCTCAGCTGTTTCCTGTCGCTGGCTGTCGTGGGTCTCGGATTCCTGTGGATCGCCATCGACAGCGAAAGACAGGCGTGGCACGACAAGATCGCCGGCACCGTGGTAGTGCGGGCGCCGAAAGGTGTGTCGCTGTTATGAACAGGGGTGTTGACGGGCGGGCGTGGCCTCCACCGGGCGCCGCCGCACCGCCCGGACAAACATCAGGCGCGCCACACCAAGGCTTCCCAGAACAGACAGCGTAATTTCATCAATTGCCCCGCCGCCTCCACCGCTTGACGCCGCAGCCACCGTCAGGTTCGCTGTGCTCGACGCCGTTCCGTTTGCGTTGCTGCAGGCCAATGTGTAGCTGGCAGTGCCTGCAGTGGCCTGCGCGGTGACTGTCATGCTTCCACTGGGTGCCTGCGATCCCGTCCACGCTCCAGACGCTGCACAACTCGTTGTGTTGATGGATGACCACGTAAGCGTGGTCGTGGCGCCGGTCGTGACGGATGTGCTGGCCAACTTCAGGGTAGGTGTCCCGGGGGGCAGGGTGGCCAATGCCGCATCCGCCTGGATAAACCCGTGCCCAGAGTTGAAGTCAGGGGTGCTGGCGCCCATCGGCAAGGCGGTAGATTGCAACGCTCCATAGATCTGCGCTGGCGCGAGAGTGGAATTCGCTTGCACAATCAACGCCGCTATTGCAGCAGCATGGGGTGATGCCGCCGAAGTGCCGCGGAAGTTTGGATAGCTCGTGTTATTGGCGCACTGGACTACCGTGCTGCTGTCCGCCGTTGCTGATATTTTGGAGCCGAGGAACGTGTCGTTGCCGGCATCGGGCCCGACGAAGTCAGGCTTCGGGCGCACGACTGGCGTCGTGAGCCGAATACCGGATTTATCGAAGAGCGTCGGCGAACCGCCTTGCGCCGAGTAGGGTTGAAGCTCGGCCGGCGTCGTACCGCAGGCGGGTGTCTTGTAAAACGCTGCCGCTCCTACCGCTGCGGCGCCTGCGGCTCCGGGATGCCCTTGCAATGTCGGGTTCTTGGCGTACGCGCTGTAGATCTTCACGGTCGCACCGCCGGCCTCAACCGCGAGTTTGACGCGGCCAGGACCCACCGTTCCATCCGCCAGACCAATCGACACACTGATCGTTTCGAGAGCAGTTGTACCACTGGCATTCGCTGGATTACTGACGATCAGTACCTGCACTGGATCGATGCCGGTGCCGTTAGGTCCCGTACACGTCACCGCAGTGCCGGAGAGGTTGATGATCTTGTCACCGCCGGATCCGGTCACACACAGGTCGAGATGGCTGCTTGCGCCCGGACTGCCCGGCGCACCCGTGACATACGGCTGATCCCACTGCAGGACCAATGCAACTAACTGGCCTGGGCTCAGGGGAGGTATGTCGATGGACAACGTATAGACGTTCGTTGCGCCCGAGTTGTCGAAATTCAGGAGATACTCGCCGGCGTTGGGCGCCGCGGTGGACAACTTCGGGAAGCTCGGGGTCGTATTATCGTAGGCATCGGATCCGTCGTTGCCCGCGGCCGAGAAATACGCAACGCCCTGAGTAACCACCGTGTCGATTGCCTGTGCCACGACGCCATCCTGGAAGAACGGCTCATCGAAGTAGCCAACATCATCAACTATGACTTTCGCGTGCCCTGTCCCTGCCAACGTGATAATCCCGTTGGCAAAGTCTGCTTCGCCATTCTCGGCGGTGTAGAACGCCAGGCTCGCTCCGGGCGCCACGTCGTGAACGATTTGCAACATGGCGCGGCCTTCATCCCCAAACGGCAACTGTGTGGGCGCGCCATACTGCATGCAGCCGGCTTCGCGGAGCACGTTTACCGCCGAAGGCAGATCGCCGCTCGCAACATCTGTGGCAGCGGTTGCAGTGAAACCGTTCCGCGCGTAGTTGGACACATGGTTCTGTGCATACGTGGGGTAACAGTTGTAGCTATCCGAAAGCGCACCGACCGTGACGCCAGTGCCGTCCAGAGTTGGATACGTGCTGCGCAGCACGTCGCTGTGTTGAGCGAAATCGCCCTGCGATGTGATAGCCCCGGCGCGCGCCCTCGGCATCGCCGCGCGGATCGAATGGAGCTCGGCGGTGGCGGTTGCTGCTTCGATCTGCGTCACCGGCAGCCAACCGCTGACATCGTTCGAATACACCGAGGGGTTCTGGAGGCCCAGCGCCACGAGAGCGTTCTTGAGTTGTTGGGGATCACCTCGCGTGACGGCATCAACGAGGACGAGTGGCGTTGCATCCGCCGAACGCTGCATGAATTTTGCAGCGGGGCTCAGCGAATGCAGATCCGCAGCCGCATTTTGGGAGCTTGCCAGATTCAGATGACTGGTCAGCTCGGCAAGAGCGGAGTCGAGTTTCGCACCTCGGCTGCCCAACCGCTGCCTTGCGCTTCGGCCGTCGCCGAAGACATGGAGGGAGGACGTGCCGGATGTCGAGCCAGACGCCACCGCGGGCGACTGCGGGGCGGGTGTCGCAGATAGGGCACGTAAAGGCGCGAGAATGGGCAGTGCGAGGAGGACAAGGGCCAGCGCGCGAAGAAGGGCTTGGCTCACCGGGTAGCCCGGTGCTTGGGCCAGCCTATGGGCCCCTGTTTGGGGCACCGTGTGGCCCGGCGTGCCGACAGGCAGGTGATTCGGTTTCATCCTCCCCCTTATTCCCGTAGCGCGAATTGTTCGATGAGCCCACGATACTCGGCCAGCCCCGGGGTCTTCAACCCAGCCACCTTTCCCTGGTCGTCGCAGCGGCGCACCTGGATCGCTTCCCTGTAGAAACGCTGTGTTTCAAATTGTAATGACTCACCGGGCCCCATCGGCCCACCCTGCAGTTTGAGGGTCACAACCGATGCCTGACTCAACATCGCGACATAGTTTGGATCGGTTGCACACAAATAGCGCTTGGCGGGAACGTGGAGGCGCACAGGCTCGGAAACTTCCGCACGGAACCGTCGCGCAAGCCATCTGGCGCCGATCTCTTCGTGCCGCGCATCGACGCTCCAGTCGGCAAGGTCGTCAGGCACATCCTCGACCAGATGCCCGATATCGTGCAGCAACGCTGCAAGTACCAGGACAGCAGGCGCTGACTCCTGGCGCGCGAAGTACGCCGCCTGCAAGGCATGCTCCGTCATCGAAACGTGCTCGCCGAAGTAGGCGCCTGAGCCGCGCCGGTCGAAAATTGCGAATACGTCGTCAGCGATGCTCATCGGAATCTCACTGCGCTGGTTGTTGGACCACGGCGGCCCTCGAGCTCAACATATACAGGTAGCCTGCGCCTGCCGCTGCCAGGGCGCTGACTGCCGCCAGTGCCACGAATACTCCCTGCCAACCAAACGAAACCGAGATTCGCGCAGCACCGCGCAGTGCGATGGCGCTGCCGAGATAGCCGATCCCGTCGATCATGCCCGATGCGAAAGCGCTGCCCTGCTTGCCGCCGAAATCCAGGGCAAAGGCGCCGCCGAGGTAAGAATAGGGCCCGAGGAGGCAGAAAGCGATTGCCCCGATCGCAATGAGCGGCAACAGCGCGTTGCCTGCTCCGGATGGTATGGTCATGAGTCCCAGCAACGCTGCTACCGTGGCGCTGAGCCCTACAAACATGAGCAGCGCGCGCCCATTCACACCGAGGCGGTCACTGAGCCAGCCCATCATGAGGACCGATATGACACCCACCCCCGGAAAAATCGCGCTCAGTCCGGCAGCATCCCCGGCGGTGTAGCCAAGATAGTCGCGCAGGTACTCGGGCGTCCAGACGTTGAAGGTCTCGCGAATGATGGTGCAGCCGAACGACAGCAGGCAGATCAATTGAAAGCCCCGGCTGAGGAACAGCGGCCGCAACAAGGCTCCAACGCTGGACGGACGCGATTCTGACTGCGCGAAGAGGTTCAGCGGGTTGGTGCGAGCTTCTTCGAAGCCGAGCTCTACGCGGGATTCGCGCAGGAACAGGAAGCTGATGATGAGACATACGGCCGCCACGGCAGCTGCAAAGTAGAAGAGTGTGCGCCAGCCGAACCCCTGGTGGATGAGCGCCCCCATCAGCGGGCGCGCCACCGCATCGCCCACGAGGTAGCTGACGCTCAGGATGCCGATGACCGTCCCATATGTGGAGTAGTTGAACCATTTCGACGAAACCTTGATCAATCCCGCCCACGAGAGCGACTGGGTGAGGCGATTTCCCACCCACGCGACCGTGAAGACTGGAATCAGCCCCGTCGTGGCGAACAACAGCGTAAACACGGTGGCGCCCGCGAGGCCGATCAGGAAGTTGATGCGGCCGCCCCAGAAGTCGCCCAGCCCGCCCAGGAAGAGCTTCCCCAGTGCATAGCCGAGAACGCCCAGCGACGCGATCGTGCCCATCCGCAAGATGGCCTCATCCTGGCTCATACCCCTCGATTTCAGCTCCTCGATCAGCAGCGGCATCGCCACAGAGAGGTCGGCCCGGCAGAAGTAGAGTGAGGCGTAGCCTGCAAAGAGCAGCAGGACAGTGACAATTTGCCGCCGCCTGAGGGAATGGTCTGGCATAGACTATCCTCGCATGGATCCCTCGGAGCCCGCGACCTGACCTCTGTTACACCCGCATCACAGGATGCCGGGCGGGCTGCCCGCAGCCCGGTCGTCCTCCTGCTCGCAGCGGTGCTGTTCCTGAACTATGTGGACCGCGGCGCTGTACCGACCGCCGCCCATCTCATCCAGGCCGACCTGCACCTGACAATCTCGCAGCTGGGGGTGTTGCTTTCGGCATTCTTCTGGACGTACGCCACCATTCAGATTCCCATCGGCTGGCTGGCGGAACGGTATGGCGCCCATCGCGTGCTCGCCATCGGACTCGCTATCTGGGCGCTGGCAACCATGCTGGTTGGAGTTGTTTCGAGTTACCTGCTGCTGCTCTTCCTGCGGCTGATGCTCGGCGTAGGCGAGAGTGTGGGGTTCCCCTGCACGTCCAAAATTCTGGCCTCGGCGGTGCCCAACGAGAGCCTGGGTACGGCCAACGGAATCATTGCTTTCGCCTATCTGCTCGGTCCCGCGGCCGGCATATTTCTTGGCGGGCTGTTGATCGAGGCGTACGGGTGGCGAGTGACCTTTATCGTGCTCGGCGCGCTGTCGCTACTCTGGCTGTGGCCCTGGTCACGAGTCGCAGTGCAACAACGTGCTGCGCAGCCAATATCCGGCGACGTCGCAACCATCTGGATGATTCTCAAGCAGCGCGCCTTGTGGGGCTCGAGCCTGGGTCACTTTTCCACCAACTACACCTTCTACTTCATGCTCTCCTGGCTGCCGCTGTACCTGGTGCGCGTGCGTGGGTTTTCGAACCTGGAAATGGCACAGCTCGCCACCAGTGCCTACCTGGTCAACGCGGTGTTTGCACTGGGCGGTGGGTGGGCTGTCGACCGCTACATTGCCCGAGGCGGCTCGGCCAACTTCGGCTACAAGCTCGTCATGGGCGCAACCCAACTGGGCGCAATCGTCTGCATGCTCTGCATGGCGCTCAGCCCGCGGGCAGTAGCCCTCGCCAGTATTTTCGTCTATCAGGCCCTGTGCGGAGTCCAATCGCCTGGCGTGTTTGCTATTTCGCAGATCCTGGCAGGTCCCGCTGCGACGGGCCGCTGGGTGGGAATCCAGAACACCCTGGGAAATGTCGCCGGCATCATCGCTCCAGCGCTGACCGGTTTCATCGTCGAGTGGACCGGTCACTTCACGCTCGCCTTCGTGTGCGCCGCTGCGGTCGGCGTCCTGGGATTCGCCGGTTGGGTGTTACTGATTCCGCGGATAGGACCGTTGGATTGGGAGGCTCAGACGGCGGGCCGTTCCTCGATCGCATCCACGCGGTTGGGATAGAAAGCCACGTAGTCCTTGATCCGGGCGACCGCGGGGTAGGGGCTCTCGTAAGTCCACACCGCGTTGGCCGACTTCTCGCCCCCATTGGGTATGCTGTAGTACGAACAGTCGCCCTTGTAGGGACAGTAGGTGGTGTGGTCCGTCCGCTGCAGCAGCTTCATGTCAACATCCTTGCGGGGGATGTACTGAACTGGCGCGTAGGAGGCCTCCTGCAGTGTCAGAGCCTCGCGGGTGTCGGCGATCAGCGCTCCTGCGACGCGCACGAGGACCCGCGCGGGATTTGCAGTGAGCGTGATCGGGTGATCGGGTCCGGGAACCTTGGGTTGTCGGGCGTTCATATTGCTCCTGGTTGCGCGGGCGTTCGCCCGCTCACCGTCGCTCCGTGCGAGGTGCTGTGCATCGCTGCATTCTACTGAGCGCGCGGGGCGATCCCCAGCATTACCAAGAAACCTCAAGTGGCGAACAAATTCATGAAAATCATGAACGGAGCAGCCCGGGCCGCGTGTTAGCATCCGCGCCCGCGATGCGTTGGACCGTCCGTGAAACAATGAGAGCTCGCTCCATTCTGCTGGCGCTGCCGTTCGTCGCCACTGCTGCCGCTCAGGCCGCGACGGAGCAAGGCGCAGACTCACAGCCATTGCGCGAAGTCGTCATCACGGCCACGCGTATCGAGGCCGATCCGTTCAACTTGCCGGCAGCCATCAGCACTGTCAGTGCAGAGCAGATGCGCAACGACGCCCTTGGCGTGAATCTGGCCGATGACGTAGCCACGGTCCCGGGTCTCCTGGCGCGCAATCGAAACAACTACGCCCAGGATCAGCAGATCTCCATTCGGGGCATCGGTGCCAACTCGGCTTTCGGCATCCGCGGAGTGCGCGTCTACCAGGATGGCATCCCGGCCACGGGCCCGGATGGGCAGGGCCAGGTGTCGCAATTCAACCTGGATTCAGCCTCCCGGGTCGAGATTCTCCGCGGGCCCTTCTCGGCGCTGTATGGCAACTCCTCGGGCGGTGTCATTCAGCTCATCAGCGCAACGGGTAAAGGGCCGCTGCAACTGCGCAGCGCCGTGGCGTACGGCAGTTTCGACACTTTGCGCGCAAGCCTGAATGCGCTCGGCTCCGCCGGACCGCTCGGATACAACCTCGACTTCTCGCACTTCAAGGTCGACGGCTTTCGCGATCACAGCAGCGCCCGGAACGAGTCGTTCAACGGCAAGCTGAACTACTCGATCAACGATTACAACCGCCTCGCGCTCATCGCAAATGTCATCTCACGGCCCGATGCACAGGACCCGTTGGGTATCGCGCCGGTGCAGTTCGCCGCCGATCCGGGCTCAACCGACCCTGCCGCAATCCGGTTCAACACTCGCAAGAGCCTGCAGCAACAGCAGGGTGGACTGATCTACGACCTCGATCTCACCGAGTCCCAGTCGGTGCGAGTTCTCGGCTACTACGGTCATCGCAGCGTGTTGCAGTTCCTGTCGATTCCACAGAGCGCGCAGGTAGCCTCCGGGAGCGCAGGCGGAGTGGTCGACCTGAATCGCAGGTACGGCGGAACCGACGCCCGTTGGTCGTGGAAGGGCGAGTTGGCGGACCGGCCGATGACCTGGGTCGCTGGTTTCAGTTACGACCGCCAGAACGAGCTGCGCCGCGGCTATAACAACTTCATCGGCCCGCAGCTGGGTGTGCAGGGAGCCTTGCGCCGGGACGAGAACGACATCGTCCGCGACCTTGACGAGTACGCGCAGGGGACGTGGGACTTCGCGTCCTTATGGTCGGTGATGGCCGGCGTGCGGCACAGTGACGTGAAATTCGATTCCCAGGATCACTACATTGTTGGCCCCAACCGTGACGACAGCGGGCGCGTGAATTACAGCTCGACCTCGCCCGTTGCGGGGTTGGTGTTCAAGCCGCAGGATTGGCTGCGTTTCTATGCATCGTATGGCAAGGGCTTTCAGACACCGCTGGGCTCGGAGTTGGCCTATCGCCCCGATGGAACCTCGGGCCTGAACCTCGGATTGCGGCCCGCCCGCAGCAACAACACTGAGCTCGGTGCGAAGGTCGCCATTGACCCCGATATCAGCGCGGAATTCGCGGTGTTCCAGGCACAGACGCGCGACGAAATCGTCGTGGCAACCAATATCGGTGGGCGCTCGACCTATCAAAACAGCGGGCGAACCCGCCGGCGCGGGGCGGAATACTCCCTCAACTACCGGATTGCGCCAGATTGGCGCTTCCAGCTCGCCTACACGTATGTGGATGCTTACTACAGTGACGCGTATCTGACTTGCATAGCCACGCCCTGTGCTGCTGCGAACAAGACGGTTGCCGCGGGCAATCGCCTGCCCGGTGTGCCGAAGCACAACGCCTATGCTGCGCTTCGTTGGGGCGGGGATGTGGGCTGGCATGCCAGCGTTAGCGGTCAATACGTCAGCGACGTCGCGGTCGACGACTTGAACGACGCATTCGCTCCCGCCTACGCGCTGATGGGGCTTGATGGCGGTTACGCGGTTGAGTTGAGCAGGTACAAGATGAGTGCCTTCCTGCGTATCAACAATCTGTTGAACCGGCATTACGTGGGCTCCATCATCGTCAATGATGGCAACGGCCGGTATTTCGAGCCCGGCGCCGGGTTCAACATCCTGGGCGGAGTCAGCGTGACGATGAAGTAGCCGGCGCTTTGTCCAGGCGCTGCATCAGGCTGGAAAGGGTACTCCCGACAGGCGGGCGCACGCTGCCAGGAAGCGCTCCTGAATGGATTTGTCTGCGGCGGCGGGATTCGCCTCGCGCGGCTTCAGGTGATAGAAGTAGCCACCC
>JAQGOF010000055.1 GCA_028293745.1 Gammaproteobacteria bacterium
GGCACTTTCAGACCGTCAAACACGATCTCTGGGACTACGACAACACGATGGCGCCCGTGTTGATGGATCTGCAGGTCAACGGCAAGAAGCGCAAGGCCGTCGCAGTCGCCGGCAAGACCGGCTATCTCTACATTTTCGATCGCGTGACCGGCGAGCCTCTGCCAGGCGTCCAGTACAAGCCGGTGCCTCAGGAACCCCGGCAGCTGACATCCGCGACGCAGCCCATTCCCAATGGCGAACCGTTCGTGCCGTTGTGCCCGGATGCACGCGTCGAGCCGACCCTGCGGCCTGTTCCAAACTATGTCGTCGGCTGTTTGTTCACACCCTTCTGGGATAAAACCACGCTCGTGACTCCCGGAAGCGCCGGAGCCGCCACCTGGGCCGCGATATCATTCAACCCGCGCACGGGGCTGGTGTACTTCGGAGCCGCCTTGATCAATGGCGCATGGACGAATACCGGCAAGTACCGGCCGATTGGCGAGTACCGCAATGGCGGCAGAATCGTCGCAATGGATCCGGTCACGAACCGCCTCGTCTGGCAGAAGCACACCGACTGGTCGCTCTCAACCAACGGCATGCTGACGACCGCCGGCGATGTGATGTTCATTGGTCAACCCGACGGTTATCTCGTTGCCTACGATATCGACAACGGTCGGGAACTGTGGCGATTCCAGACCGGCGCCGGTGTGCATACCTCACCGATCACTTACACGATCGACGGTGAGCAGTACGTCGCCGTGTTTGCCGGTGGCAACAGCGTGCCGTATGCCTCGCAGACTGGCGACAATCTCTGGGCATTCAAGTTAGCTGGCACGGTGCCGCCGGCCGCTACGCCTGCTCCACCCACTACACGACAGCCGATCACGGCGACGGCCGTTAGCGGCGGTGCTGTTGGAAACAAGGTGCTCCTGGGAAGAACATCCGCCACAAGCGCCGAATCGACGACCAACCAGAATGCGATGTATCCGCAGAATCTGGTCATTCCGGTCGGAACGATCGTGACCTTCGTGAATCCGGCGACCAGTGCGAACAGCCACTGCGCGGATTCGTTCTTTGAGCACGAGTTCGACTCTGGCGTGCTCCAGCCGGGACAGACGTTTTCGTTCGCGTTCAATACCGCGGGCGAATACTTCTACAACGACTGCGTGTGGCCGCATATCACAGGCAAGATTGTAGTTCAGTAAAGAAGGAGGTGCCTCGGCGGTGCACCCGCCGAGGCACCTCGACTGACCGCTCAGGCCCATCGCCCGCGGTTAGCCAGTGTTGCTTCGGACCGACCGCTCACTTGCTAAACCGGCGGGGCGACGACTGACGCGGCCCAGACTCCGCTCCTTCAATTCCTGAGGCGAGGCGCGTGCCCTTAGCGCACAAAAGGCACGGCGTTTCGGGTAAGATACCGCCCGTCATTGGGGAGTAGCCTCCCTCGGCTTCCGGCCAGGGGCCTTCATCAACACACTTGACCGCATGGTCATGGTGCAGGCAGCTCCAAGTTTGGTGAGACCTTTGACCACATCGTCCTGGCTTTAGGGTCACGGGATGTCGTGGTCATTGTGTTTTGCCGGCCCTGGAGATTTCAGATGGAAGCCTTTCTCATCTCGGCCGGTGTCGTCGCGCTCGCGGAAATCGGCGACAAGACTCAGCTGCTGGCGCTGGTCCTCGCGGCACGCTTTCGCAAACCGATTCCGATCATTCTCGGCATTCTCGCGGCCACACTCGTCAATCACGCGCTCGCCGGCCTCGTGGGTGGATGGCTCGCCTCCACCGTGGGCCCCAACGTCATGCGGTGGATTCTCGGTGTGTCCTTCATCGCGATGGCCATCTGGACCTTGATCCCGGACAAGTACGAGGAGCAGGCAACGAAAGCGCCGCGCTTTGGCGTGTTTGGCACGACGCTCATCGCCTTCTTTCTGCTCGAGATGGGCGATAAGACGCAAATCGCAACGGTCGCACTCGCTGCCGAATACTCGTCCATCGTGGCGGTCGTTGCCGGCACGACAGTCGGGATGATGCTGGCCAACGTGCCCGCCGTGCTGCTCGGCGAAGTCGCGTCGAAAAAGTTGCCTCTGAAACTAGTGCGCGGCATCGCTGCCCTGCTGTTCCTGGTGATGGGACTGGCCGTGCTGTTCGGGCTGAACATTGGACTCCGCTAAAAGCTCGTAAGAACAGAGCATGCAGCACCCTTCTTAATCCCTACTACTCCTATGCAGCCATATTCGTATGCGCCCGCGCTCTGAGTGCCACCGCCTACCTCCTCGCGGCGATTGGTCTGTCCCTCGTCCTCGCGCTACATCTGCTGCCAGCGATGTTCGTTGGACTACTCGTTTACGCCGTAGTCAGCACCGTCGCGTCCGGAATGCAGCGCTACCTGCCCGGCGAACGCGCTCACTGGCTCGTGGTCGCACTGCTCGCAGCTGTGGTGGTTGGCACTATCACACTCGCTATTGCCGGGGCCATTGCGTTCCTCAACACCGAACTTGGCAACCCCACTCAGTTCTTCCAGCGCATGACACCGCTGATCGAGCGGGCGCGTACGCAGCTACCGGCAATCATCGTCAATCACCTGCCGGACAACTCGGACGAACTGCGCGCTACGGTGATCGAATGGGTGCGCATGCACGTCGCGCAACTCCAACTTGCCGGTAAGCAGGCCGTGCGGGCGATCGTCCAATTGCTCGTCGGCATGGTGCTGGGCGCAATGCTGGCTTTCTACAACGCGCGCTTACGCCCTGCCGGCGGTCCGCTTACGGTCGTTCTCAAGGCGCGTTGCGCGAATCTCGCGATCGCCTTCCGCGACGTGGTTTTCGCCCAGACCAAGATCTCGGCGCTCAATACGCTGTTCACCGGCATGTTCCTGTTCATCTTGCTGCCGCTGTTCGGTGTGCATCTGCCTTTGGCCAAGACGCTCGTCATCACCACCTTCGTAGTCGGTCTGCTGCCGGTGATCGGCAATCTGATCTCGAACACGCTGATCTTTGTCGTTGCCCTGTCCATTTCGCTGTGGGTTGCGCTCGCGGCGGTGACGTTCCTGATCATCATCCACAAGCTCGAATACTTCCTCAGCGCCCGCATCATCGGCACTCAGATCCAGGCACGTGCGTGGGAGCTCCTGATCGCGATGCTGCTCATGGAGACCCTGTTCGGTATTTCCGGTCTGATCGCCGCGCCCATCTACTACGCGTATTTGAAACGCGAACTGGCAGGAGTGCGCTTGATCTGAGGAAAACAGCGAGCGCCAACCTATGGGATTCGGCACTCCCCGAAACTCACGACGTGCGCTGCGAGGGAACCGCGGACGGCGTTGTATCTATTGTGATTCATACGAGGTTCAAACTATGGCGAATTCGAGACCCAGGCTGGAAATCGCAGTCGAGCAGGTGCTTTTTTCCAGCCGCTGGCTTCTGGCCCCCTTCTACCTTGGCATGGTGGTGGCGCTCGCGGTCATCCTCGTCGTCTTCGTGCGCGAGCTCATCACGGAAGTTGCGCATATTTCGAGTATGGGCGGCGAGCAGGCGATCCTCCTTGCACTCTCCCTGATCGATCTATCGTTAACGGGTAACCTGCTGTTGATCGTTATCTTCTCCGGCTATGAGAACTTCGTGTCGAAGATCCATGTTGGCGATCACGAGGATCGTCCGAGTTGGATGGGAACCGTCGATTTTTCAGGCCTCAAGATAAAGCTGATCGCATCCATCGTTGCGATCAGTGCAATAGCTCTGTTGCGTGCCTTTCTGCCTCTGGGCGATACCGGGGCAGAGGTGGATAGCCCTCGTCTGCGCTGGATGGTCGCAATTCACCTGACTTTCATTGTGTCCGGTGTCTTGATGGCAGCGATGGATTGGATCACATCGAAGACCGAATAGTCCGGGCCTTCACAGGCGCTGATTTCGCCAACAGACTGCGGTTTCGCCGCTCAACCGAGCGGCGAGCCCATTTGTCGCGCAACGAGTACTGCGGCAAACACCGCATACAGCCAACCCACCGGCGCCAGCTTCAGGCTATTCACACGTTGGGAGCGGAAGGACCACTGCAGAAACATGACGGCCACCGCTGTCACGATCGCGGCAAGGATCGACGATGCAGACAACGGAGTGCTCCACGGACCAGGCGATGACGACGAATGACGTGCCAAAGCGCCCGGTCCGGCTTGCATGGCAGCGTCATAAGTCTCGCCAAACCGCGTCGCGGTCACCTTCGCCATGGCGTTTGTGCCAAGTATGTTGACGAAGGCCCCTCACATTGCGTGAGGGCGACTACTCCCCCAGGACCGCTCAGATTCTACGGTAACCATCTCTAAGGAAACGCGGCGCATTGTGCGGGATTTCAACCACCCACCGCCCCGCGCGGCGCGTCGCAGGTCGAGGTAGGTGTCTAGCGCACGGACGACCGTGTCCCCCGCAGCAGCGTGATCAACGTCCCGCTTACGCAACGCAATCGGCTCCGGCATAAATTATCCGGCTCCATTTCGGCAGATGCCTGGGCCACGACTTCAGCTCAGTCAACCGACGAGCAAACAATTCGTATGATCACGCTATATCACGCTCTATCACGTTCTTTTGAGTTACCGAAGGGCGCATTGGCAGGCCTACGCACCGTACGTGTTGATCTGCAGCTGGGGTCCGGTCTAAACGTTTGACCGCTTCCTTTTACCGCGTATGATCCCGTCACGCGCAAGGTTCCCGCAAGGGATTCAAATTGGAACGCGGTGTAATACCGCGGCTGCCCCCGCAACTGTATCCGGCGAGCGAACGTCCGTGAATCCACTAAGGCTGCAGGTCTTGGGAAGGAGGACGAGAGCCAAAACCCGGGAGCCAGGACACTTGCCTCGCGCCGTCGTCCTGTTACCGGCCGGGGTGCGCTGATAACTGCGGGCAATCCGCTGCGGCGACAGCGTTGGAGTCGTCGTCGCGAACTTGAATGCCCATACAAACATCGTCGTATGCTTTTCGCGTAGCGGCTCCTGGACTCAGGCCAGGAGATTCTTGTGCATAGATCCGCCTTGCTTTTGACAGTTGCTTCGCTCATTTTATCCGCCTTCGCGGCAGCCGCGATCGCTGCTGATACTGAAGGTACCGTCGCCGAAGTCGTCGTCACGGCGGCGCGTCAGGAGCTGATCGGCACGAGCAGCACGGCGAGTGAAGGCATCGTCTTCAACGATGAGCTGGCGCTGACTCCAGCCTTTCGTCCCGGTCAGTTGCTCGAAACGGTTCCCGGTTTGCAGGTGACCTCCCACAGCGGCGAAGGTAAGGCGAATCAATACATGATGCGCGGCTACAACCTCGACCACGGTACGGATCTCGCGGTGTCCGTGGACGCGATGCCCATTAACAATCCCACGCACGCGCACGGCCAAGGCTATACGGATCTGAATTTCATGATTCCGGAGCTGGCCACCCAGATCAAATTCACCAAGGGAACCTATTACGCTGACCAGGGCGACTTCGCCTCGGTGGGCTCGATTCACCTGAGCTATCTCGATCGCATCGACGATCAGGTTAACCTCACGGCGGGAAACTTCGAATTCCAGCGCCTGCTAAGCGCCGGGTCCATTGTCGCGGGTGCAGGATGCGTATTGGGTGCGTTGGAGGTGCAGCATTACGATGGTCCGTGGGACAGCCCCGATGACCAGCGAAAGGTGAATGCCGTACTGCGTTACAGCGAAGGCGATGAACGCGACGGCAGTTCGCTGACGGGGATGTTCTACCATGGCCTTTGGAATGCAACCACCGACCAGCCCGCACGGGCCGTGCGGGAAGGACTGATCGGCCGGTTCGGAACACTTGACCCAAGCGACGGCGGCCGCGCGCAACGGGGAAGCCTGTCAGGCCAGTATCACGCATCGCTCGGCGACGGGCTGTTAAACGCGAACGCCTATGCGGTCAACACACAACTCACATTGTGGAATAACTTCACGCATTTTCTGATCGATCCGGTCCACGGCGATCAGGAAGCGCAAACCGAAAATCGGATCATCGCGGGCGGCAGCGCCAGCTACCAGTGGCCGGCGCAGGTCTTCGCAGTTGGCACCGATTGGCTCACCGGTGTGCAGGTGCGTTACGACATTAACGACCTGTCGCGATTGCCGACCGCCGCCCGGACCGTCCTGCTTGCCAGCGCTGACCCAGCGTCAGCGGACCCAGCGACAGGGCGAGCAGTGGAGCGTTGAGGAAAAGGCTCGGGTCGTTGCTGATGCATCGAACTTGTCGGGAGATCAACTGACCGGCTATCTCGAAGGGCAAGGAGTGAAGCTTGCGGATCTCGAGCGCTGGCGGCTCGCATTACAGGACGCCCGGCACGGATCCACCTCTGACGCCAGATGCATCCGTCAACTGGAGCGCGAGCTGGCTCGCAAGGAGAAAGCGCTCGCAGAGGCGGCCGCTTTGCTCGTGTTAAAAAAAAGTGCAGAGCCTGTTCACGGACGAGGACGACGACACCGAAGGGCGAGCGAGAGTTGATCCTGGCTGCACTCACCGAGGC
>JAQGOF010000067.1 GCA_028293745.1 Gammaproteobacteria bacterium
CTCCAACCACGGCTCACCTATGCGTCCAACTTTCCAGCCCGCAACGAAATCCGGCCAGAGCGCGATCGCCCTGTCCTGGTAGGCGTACGCAGTGTTGAGCGTCGCAGGAATGCTTCCCGGAAAGTCCGGAAGCGCCGTTGCGTCCAGGCGCGCACGGACAAATTGTTCTGCGATGGCATCGTTCATAGCGTCTCATTTCCTGATAGCGGGCCTGTATAGGGGAAACCGGTGTCATTTACAATCCGTCGCGCCGCGCAGGCCGCCCTTCGGAAAGCCTGGGGGGCCATTTCTGTCCGCAAAGGAGCACCGTAGTGCCTATTGATCTTCCGTCCATGGATTTGCCTCACGATTCGCGCCAACGAGCGTCAGTCTTGAACCGTACCCGATTACTCGGATCGTGGCTGCTGGCCGCCTGTACAGCACTCATCGCCCTGCCCGCCTCGTCGCAGACGGCAAGCAACGAGTTGCTGGCCTTTCCGGGCGCCGTAGGTTGGGCGGCACATACTCCGGGCGGCCGCGGCGGGCAGGTCATTCGCGTCACCACGCTGGCGGCGAAAGGCCCGGGCTCGTTCCTCGAGGCCCTCGAAACGAAGGGCCCGCGCGTCATCGTATTCGAAGTCGGCGGTGTCATTGATCTGCGCGGTGAGGAAATCGGGATCACTGAGCCTTACCTCACCGTGGCGGGTCAGACGGCGCCCGCACCTGGCATCACGTTGATCCGCGCAGGTGTAAACATCCTCGCGCACGATGTGATCATTCAACATATTCGCGTGCGAACCGGAACGGCCGGTATGTCGAAGCGGACCGGATGGGAGCCCGATGCGATGGGCACGATCGGCGCCTACAACGTCATCGTGGATCACTGCTCGATGACCTGGTCGATTGACGAGAACCTGTCGGCATCCGGAAAGCGCTTCATCGGCGCAAATCCGGACGAGTGGCGCCAGCACACCTCGCATGCAATTACCTTCAGCAACAACATCCTCGCGGAAGGTCTTGCAAATGCGACGCATGCCAAGGGTGAGCACTCAAAGGGCAGTCTCATTCACGACAACGTCACCGATATCCTCATCACCGGCAACCTGTACGCGCATGATGCCGAGCGCAGCCCGCTTTTCAAAGGCGGTGTACACGGAAGCATCATCAACAACCTGATTTACGACCCGGGACAGCGGGTCGTGCACTACAACCTCATTGCTGCGGAATGGGGCGAACATCCGTTCCTGGTTGGGAAGATCACGCTCGTCGGTAATGTGATGCGCGCGGGACCCTCAACTCCGAGTGATGTTGCGTTGTTCATGCTCGGGGGCGCGGGGGACGTAGAGCTCTACATGAAAGACAACATCGCAGTGGATCGGCTGGGCCGGCCGATGCCGATGCTGGGCCGATACACCACGAGTCCGGCGAAAATCATCGAGGTGAAGACTGCGCCTGCATTGCCGGAGGGCGTGAAGCTGTTGCCGGCCGTTGAAGTCGAGAATTCCGTAATTGCGAACGCCGGCGCCCGGCCGTGGGATCGGGACGAGCACGATTGGCGAGTTATCGCCGACACCATCGAGGGCCGGGGCAGGATCATCGACAGCGAGCAGGATGTAGGCGGCTATCCCGTGCAGCTCGCCACTCACCAGGCATTCAACCCGGCAGACTGGGACATGCGCTACATGACCCCGAAAGTGGCCCCGACCTACAAAGCCACCCACTAGGTCTTCACGGCGCGTTCTTCACGGCGCGCCTCGCGCCGGCTGCATTTCGCGTGGGACGCATGCGTCCCACCCTCGGCGGCCGGCAGAGAAGTTTGGCGCCGCAGGCGCCATAAAAAAGGGGTGTGAGGGACAATCCCCCACACCCCTGTCACTTTCAACCTTGGAGCGTTCAGCTCACGCGGTACGCGTACGCCATCCCTCGTGGTAGCCCTCGCGAACGGCGCTAGCATACGGCACGGGCGCCACTTTCACCCGAACTTCGAGCTGTTTGTGACGCTCGACGGTGGTTTTCTTCGTCCCGCCACCCTCTTCGCCCCAAACGAGCGTGAGCACGTCACCGATGTTGATGTTCGGATCGACCACGCCCAGGGACAGTCCCGTGCGCTCGTTATAGCTATAGCCCCCGAACATCGAGAATCCGACGGTCTTGCCGCCCATCGTGACCTTGTCATAAGACGAGGACGCATAGTTGGCGATCGGCAGATCGAAGAACTTGTAGTTCTCGCCACCCGGCACGAATAGCGACCCATAGATCTTCGCAAGATCCTCGCCATTCCAGGCGAAGGTGACTTTCTTTCGCTGCGGTTCCTTGGAGATCTTCTGCAGCGCTTCGTGGCCGACGAAGTCATGGTCGAACTTGACGAAGGGGCCGTACCCCAGCTCGTAGGGTGTCATGTAATAGTCTTCGATGTCGTCCGAGACGAAACTGCCACCAATCGAGCCCGTGCCCTCATAGCCGTTTGCCGGCAGCCACTCGCGGTACTTCTTCATCTTTTCGCCGGTGTACACGGCCGGCAGGGGTGAGGGAATCCAGCCCGATTCGAGCGTGTTGCTGGCGTAGGCACGCGAGCCCACCGGCACGAGCCCGAACTCCCGGCCGGCCTCGAGGAGTGTCTCGCGAATCTCATCGCTTTGCTCATACGGACCCCAGATCTCGAGCCCCGGAGCGCCGGCCATGCCGTGGCGCAGGGCACGGACCTTTCGGCCCTTCACGTTGATGGCATCCATCGTGAAGAACTTCACGTCCGGAATCGGCCCGCCGTTCACCTTCTCAAGCACTTTCCACGCGTTCGGGCCTTGAATCTGGTAGCGATAGTGGCGCCGCGTGACCGCCTTGCCGCGCGGATGCGACGGCGAACGGTCGTCACGGATGAAATCGACCTTGTAGCCACCCGTCTCGGCATGGAACTGAATCCAGTTCACCGAGGGAGCACGGCCGACGAACAGCAGCTCGTTCTCGGCGAGGTAGAAGAGGATGCCGTCGCCGATCACGTAGCCGTCGTAGCTCACCGGCACCATCTGCTTGGCCCTGTTGGGCGCGAAATTGGCGAAGCTGTTGATCGTTGTCTGGGTGATGAGCTTGAGCGCGTCCGGACCCTTCACAGTGAGCTCGGCCATGTGGTGACTCTGGTCGAACAACACGGCCGTCTCGCGCCAGGCGCGCTGCTCGTCCCGCCAGTTGGTGAACTCGCTGGGGACGACGGGATAGACATACGCCCCGAGCTGTGAATTTCGCAGCATTTTGACGGGGTTACCTGCGGACTGGAGCAACTGCTCCAAGCTCTGCTGACTCATTGACGGACTCCTGGCGTGGCTTTGGCCTGCGACGGTATGAGCCGCCGCCGCCAGGAGCAAATCGATGATTGGAATGAGAGCTATAGATGAGACGAATGGTGCGCGATCTAGTCCCCGGCGTGCCCGGCCGCAGCACGTCTGAACGCAGCGTCGACGGAATTCGACAACAGCATAGCAATGGTCATCGGGCCCAACCCGCCCGGAACGGGCGTAATCCACCCGGCCCGTGCTGCAGCCTTGTCATATTCAACGTCGCCCACCAGCTTCCCGTCAGCCGTGCGGTTGATGCCAACGTCGAACACGGCTGCGCCCGGCTTGATCCAGTCACCAGGAACGAAGCCTGCCTTGCCGACCGCGGCAACCACCACGTCCGCGCGCTCGACCTCGGACTTCAGATTCCGAGTCCCGGTGTGACACACCGTGACCGTAGACCGGGCCAGAAGCAGCTCGAGGGCCATGGGCCGCCCCACGATGTTCGAAGCGCCGACCACGGTCGCCCGCAACCCGGTCAGGGCTATCCCATACTCGGCTGCGAGCCGGATCACCCCGAACGGGGTGCAGGGCCGCAACTGGGGCCGCTTCTGCGCCAAAAGCCCCGTGTTGACCGGGTGGAACCCGTCAACGTCCTTGGCCGGATCCACTGCATCCATCACCACATTGGTGTCGATGCCCTTCGGCAGCGGAAGCTGCACGAGGATGCCGTCCACACGCGGGTTGCGGTTGAGGGAGTGCACCAGGTCCAGGATTTCAGCCTGAGTGGTGGTCTCCGGCAAATCGTGCGCAATGGATTCGATTTCCGCCTCGATAGACGAGCGCCTCTTGTTGCGCACGTAGACGGACGAAGCCGGATCCTGCCCCACCTGTACCACGGCGAGCGCCGGACGCCGGCCGAACTTACCGGCAAACTCTCTTGCGCGGATCGCAACTTCTGCACGGACCTTGGCCGCGACGGCCTTGCCGTCCATCACAATCGCGCTCATGCCCAATTACCTCAACACAACTGTTTTGGTGCCGTTGCGGAACACTCTGCGCTCCGCGTGCCACTTGATCGCCCGGTTCAATGCAACACTCTCCAGCTCGCTGCCGATGACCGTGAGGTCTTCGGGCGAGAGAGTGTGATCGACCCGCTCGACCTCCTGCTCGATGATGGGACCTTCATCCAGGTCGGTGGTGACATAGTGCGCTGTGGCGCCGATGAGCTTCACCCCGCGCGTGAAAGCCTGGTGATAGGCCTTGGCGCCCTTGAACCCGGGCAGGAACGAATGGTGGATGTTGATCGCTCGGCCTTCGAAATAGCGGCAGGCTTCCGGCGTCAGGATCTGCATGTAGCGGGCAAGGACCATGAGCTCCGAGTCCGAACGCTCGAACAACTCGATCATCCGTTGCTCCTGCTCGGCCTTGCGCCCGTCGATGATCGGCAGGTAGTGATACGGAACACCGTGCCACTCGGCCAGACTGCGCATGTCCTGATGATTGCTCACCACGGCCACGACCTCGATCGGCAGAGTGCCTGTGCTCCAGCGATGCAGGATACTGTTGAGGCAGTGTCCCTGCCGCGAGACGGCCAGCAGCACGCGGCACTTGCGCTGCACTTCGTGAAACTGCCACCGCATGCTGAATTGCTGACCCACCGAGGCGCCGAACTTCTCGTTCAGTTCGTCCATGGACGGCATTCCCTTGCCGTTGTCATGGAATACCGTGCGCATAAACGACGTGTTCCCATACGGATCGTCGTAATGCTGCGCCTCGGTGATCAGCGCGTTGTGAGAGGCCAGGAATCCCGAGATTCCAGCAACGATACCCGTCGTGTCGGGGCATGCGGTCGTCAGTATGAACGGCCGCGGCACGATCGCCGGGTTAGCCACACGTTGCGCGGGTTGTTCGCTGGTCGCCAGGGACATTGGATCCTCTCTTTACGCGGGTGAGTTAATAACGGTAGTGGTCGGCCTTGTAGGGGCCTGCCTTGTCAACACCTATGTAGCGCGCCTGCGTGTCGGTGAGCTCGGTGAGCACCGCGTTCAGCTTCTGCAGCTGCAGGCGGGCCACCTTCTCGTCCAGGTGCTTCGGCAGCACATACACGCCCACCGGGTATTTGCCCGGATTGGTGAACAGCTCGATCTGCGCAATGGTCTGGTTGGCGAAGCTCGAGCTCATCACGTAGCTGGGATGGCCCGTGCCGCAGCCGAGATTCACCAGGCGGCCTTCCGCCAACAGGATCAGCCGGCGGCCGTCGGGCAGAATGATGTGATCCACCTGTGGCTTGATGTTTTCCCAGGTGTACTGCTTGAGGCTCGCCACATCGATCTCGTTGTCGAAGTGCCCGATGTTGCACACGATGGCGTTGTTCTTCATGCGCTTCATGTGATCGTGCGTGATCACATGAAAATTCCCCGTACACGTGACGAAGATATCGGCCTTGTCCGCCGCGTACTCCATCGTCACGACCCGGTAGCCTTCCATCGCCGCCTGCAGCGCGCAGATCGGATCGATCTCAGTGACCCAGACCTGGGCTGACAGCGCGCGCAGTGCCTGGGCAGAGCCCTTGCCCACATCGCCGTAGCCGCACACAACAGCAACCTTGCCGGCGATCATGACGTCAGTGGCCCGCTTGATGCCGTCCACGAGCGACTCGCGGCAACCGTACAAATTGTCGAATTTGCTCTTGGTGACCGAGTCATTGACGTTGATTGCGGGGAAAGCTAACGCCCCCTGCTTGTGCATCTCGTACAGCCGGTGTACCCCGGTAGTGGTCTCCTCGGTCACGCCCTTCACATGCTTGAGGCGGGTCGAATACCACTTGGGGTCGGCTTTCAGCTTCGCCTTGATGGCCGCGTACAGCGACTCCTCCTCTTCGCTCGTCGGCTTGGCGATGAGGCCCAGATCGCTCTCCGCGCGGGCGCCGAGATGCAACAGCAGCGTTGCATCACCGCCGTCATCCAGGATCATGTTGGAATAGCCGTTGTCGGGCCATTCGAAGATCCGGTGCGTGTAGTCCCAGTAGTCGGCGAGCGATTCACCCTTCCAGGCAAACACGGCCGTACCACGCGCCGCAATGGCTGCTGCCGCATGGTCCTGGGTGGAAAAGATGTTGCACGATGCCCAGCGAACCTCGGCACCCAATGCCTGCAGGGTCTCGATGAGCACGGCAGTCTGGATGGTCATGTGCAGAGAGCCGGTGATGCGCGCGCCTTTCAGCGGCTGCACCGGGGCAAACTCATCACGGATGGCCATCAGACCCGGCATCTCCGTTTCGGCGATCAGGATCTCTTTGCGGCCCCAGTCGGCGAGCTTGATGTCGGCGACCTTGTAGTCGTGCGTCGATGAGGACTTCAGATTGGCGTTCATACTCGAATGCTCCGATAAAGAACGAGCGCCGTGTTGACGGATCGCGACGTCTTCGAGCCTGGCAGACCCAATGCAGTCAGCATCCTGCACCGGTCTGTCGCAACGCTCCTCAAAGACGCGCGTTGCCGCAAAAACCTGCGGCTATTCTTGGTCGCTGCGCTTGCGGCTGTCGCGGCGGCGGCTATACCGCTGCTCTTGCGGCCTTGCCGCTGCGCCGACGGTCTGTCGCGGCGCTGGCGGCTGTATCGCGCGCGCGCCGCGGTCGCGGGCCTAGGCAGCGCGGGCGGCCCGGGCGGCTCCCTTGGCCTCATCGGCCAGCTCAACCGCCTTGTCGGTGCCTTCCCAGGTGAACTCGGACTCCGTGCGTCCGAAGTGACCGTAGGCGGCTGTCTTCTGGTAGATCGGCCGTACCAGGTCCAACATCTCGCGCAGTCCGTAAGGCGTGAGATCGAAGTGCTTGCGGACCAGTTGCGTCAGCCGTTCGCGTGACAGGCGGCTCGTACCGAAGGTTTCCACCATGATGGAGGTGGGTTCGGCCACGCCGATCGCGTAGGACACCTGCACTTCGCAACGCTCGGCAAGTCCGGCCGCGACGATGTTCTTGGCCACGTAGCGGGCGGCATAGGCAGCCGAGCGGTCAACTTTGGACGGGTCCTTGCCCGAGAACGCGCCACCACCGTGACGGGCAAAGCCGCCATAGGTATCGACAATGATCTTGCGGCCCGTGAGCCCGCAATCGCCCACAGGTCCGCCGACCACGAAGCGTCCCGTCGGATTGATGTGGTACTTGGTGCGCTTGTCCACCCATTTGGTGGGCAGCACCGGCTTGATAATCTCTTCGACGACCGCTTCGCGCAGCGCCTTGGTGGAGATGTCGGGGCTGTGTTGAGTTGACAGCACCACCGCCTCCAGGCCAACAGGTTTGTCGTTCTCGTAGCGCAGGGTGACCTGGCTCTTGGCATCGGGACGCAACCAAGGCAGCTTGCCCTTCTTGCGGACCTCGGCCTGCTTCTTGACGAGCCGATGTGCCAGCGTAATGGCGGCTGGCATCAGGACGTCGGTTTCGTTCGTCGCGTAACCGAACATCAGGCCCTGGTCTCCGGCACCTTGCTTGCGCTCGTCCTTGCGATCAACACCCTGGGCGATGTCAGGAGACTGCTTGCCAATGATGTTGACGACGCCGCAGCTGGCGCCGTCGAAGCCCATTTCCGAGGAGTTGTACCCGATGTCCAGTACAACTTTCCGGACCAGCGCTTCCACATCCACCCACGCCTTGGTGGTCACCTCGCCCGCGACCACGACAACACCCGTCTTGATGAGCGTCTCGCAGGCAACTCGGCCGCGGGGATCGTCGCGCAGGATGGAATCGAGCACTGCATCGGAGATCTGGTCGGCCACCTTGTCCGGGTGACCTTCGGATACGGACTCGGACGTAAACAGATAGTTGTTCGCCATTTCACTCATTCCGCTAGCCGGGGATTTTGGGTTCGGCGGATCTGCGCCCGCCGGGGTCCTCGCAATATACCGGAGTTACGCCTGCATTCAGGTTTCAATCTGGGGCCTTCGAAACCGGGCGGGTTCAATGGAGTCTCGCCCCGAAGCTCTGCCTTAGGCGCGTCTCGAACTCGGCAGCAGTAAAGCGATGATTTTGAGTGCCCAGGGACTCGATCTTGATGGCCCCCATGAGGGAGGCGATCTCGCCGGTGGCGCGCCAGTCCAGCCCGCGCAGCAGGCCGTGCAGCAGGCCCGCCCGGTAGGCGTCACCGCAGCCGGTCGGATCCACGACCGCCGTGGTTTTTGCGCTGGCGATTTCGATGTCCCCCTCCCGCGTGTGGATAACCGACCCCTGGGCCCCGCGGGTGACAATCAATGCCTTGACCCGCTGCGTGACGTCCTTGACCGTCCAGCCGGTCTTCTGCTGGATCATCTCCCACTCATAGTCGTTCACTGTCACCCAGGTCGCCTGGTCCACGAAGCGGGCAATATCCTCGCCCCCGAACATCGGCAGACCCTGGCCCGGGTCGAAAATGAAGGGAATGCCGGCCGCGGCGAACTGCTCGGCGTGCTGGATCATGCCGTCACGACCGTCGGGAGCCACGATGCCGATAGCCACATCCTTCGCATCTGACACCCTGTTGGCGTGCGACTGCTGCATGGCGCCCGGGTGGAATGCCCAGATCTGGTTGTCGTCCAGGTCAGTCGTGACGAATCCCTGGGCGGTGTGCTCGGACTCGAGCACCTTGATGTGGTCGACAGGTATGGCGTTTTGGGCCATCCAATCCCGATACGGCCCGAAATCTCGGCCCACGGTGGCCATCGGGTAACCCGTGTCACCCAGCAACTTCAGATTGTAGGCAATGTTCCCCGCGCATCCGCCGAACTCGCGCCGCAGCTGCGGCACCAGGAACGACACGTTCAGGCGGTGGATCTTGTCGGGCAGGATGTGATTGGTGAAGCGGTCATTGAACACCATGATGGTGTCCCAGGCGACCGATCCGCAGATCAGTGCGTTTTTCCCCGGCGCAGGTTGCATGTACTAAGCATTCCTTATCAGGCGTTCACAACGAACTTACGGCCGTCTGGCTGGACCGTAAAACTTCCGTCCGCGACCGCGCGCAGCCACGTTGCGGTGGCCACTGTCCCACCAAATGCATAGAAGTGCGGCTGAGCGAGGCGGCTGCCGCTATATTCGGCGCGCCCGCGGATCAGGCCGAGAAGCATCTCATCCGGGGTGGCCGCCAGTCGAGCGAGGTTGCCCATGGCACCCATGTTTTTTGCCAGCGAGTGCATCGAGGCGCCAACCCCGCACTGCAGGGCGAACTTGATCAACTTGTGCATGGGCGTAGGCCCTGCGATACCCACGTGCACGGGAAGCGCAATACCCTGCTCTGTCATCCGCTTATCCCAGGCGCAAATCGCCTGGGGATTGAAGCCGAACTGGGTCACGATGTGGACCTTGATGCCCGTGCGGACCCCGAAGGACTGCTTGTAGCGCAGAGCCGCCAACAGCGCCGCGGGCCGGATCGAATTGTGGCCTTCCGGGTGTCCTGCGACGCCGATGCGCCTGATGCCGGAAGTCTCGAGCAACCCGGTATCCATGACCTCGAGCGTGCTCGTGAACTTCCCGACCGGACGTTCCAGGTCACCGGCTACCAGCAACACCCGCTCGATACCGGCATCGCTCAACTGCCTCAATGCATCCTTCAATGCCTGTTCGCTGGGCAGCCGCCTGGCGACGATGTGTGGGGAGGCGCGAAAACCGACCGATTGCGCCTTGACCGCAACCCGCACCACATCATCCAGGGACGCCTTGGGCGTGTGAGCGACATACATAACCATGCCGCCAGGGAGTTTGCCCGTCAGCGTCGGCAGCAGGCCCTCATCGTGGGTGGAGATCTCGGTGGAGGCCTCACGAGCGAAATCAACGACATTGGTATTCATGGGCGGAACGGTAGCCGCCCGCCTGCGCCGGCTTCAAATCGATAAATGGAATAGGAGCTATTGATGTGGCTGATGTGGCAGATGTGCCTCTTCGGCCAGCAATGCCACGGCCTTCAGCGCCAGCTCAGACAGGCCGGCGCCCTTGCGCTGCTCGAAATACTCCAGCAACTGGCCGCGCATGCGCGGCTCCCAGTACCTGCGCACGTGATTCTGTATGTCACGCGCCGCCTGCTCGTGGTCGTCCTCGCCCGCGAAGAAGGCACTGATCTCGTTCAGCATTTTTATCATGAGATCGGTATTCATCGGAGACGCCCCGGATGTGTGTAGACCACGTGCCGGTCACGACGTGCGAAAGCCACGAGCGTCAAACCTGTCTTTTCGGCCAGGCGCACGGCAAAGGCAGTCGGGGCTGACAGCGCCGCGAGGAAGGAGATTCCGACCGTTGCACTCTTTTGCACCATCTCGAAGCTGGCGCGGCTGGTGATGAGCATATAGCCCGAACCGAAATCGGTGCCCGCCCTCACCAGCGCACCGATGGCCTTGTCGAGTGCGTTGTGCCGCCCGACATCCTCGCGTACGAGTTGGATGCCCCTGCCCGGAATCACCCACGCTGCGGCGTGGACGCTACCGGTGCGCGCATTGATAGGTTGCATGGAGCCCAACTGCTCAATGGCCTCATGCAAATCCTCCGTCGAGACTGCTGGACCCGGACCTACCTTCTGCACGTCACGGATCGCATCCTCTGCGGTCTCCGCGCCGCATAGTCCACAGCCCGTTCGGCCTGTGAGGTTGCGTCTGCGCTGCAGGAGCGCAGAAAATCGCTCCCAGGCCACGGTGATTTTCACATCAGCCGCTTCGGCGCCGTGCGTGACTTCGACCGATCGAATCTCGTCCGGCTTGCCGACCAGCCCCTCACTCAACGTAAAGCCGACCGCGAAATCCTCGAGGTTGGCCGGGGTTGCCAACATCACCACGTGTGGAACGCCGTGATACACGAAGGCAATGGGCATCTCCTCCGCCACCTCGTCCGTTTTTCGGGTCAGTTCCCCCTGAGCCCAACGCTCGACAATGACCTCTGCGAATTCGCTGCTCACGCTGGCGCAGGATCCCGCGCCCGCTTACGCGGCGACCGTGGCGATTCGCGCTCCTCGGCTGCCCTTTGCTTCCAGGCTTCGCGCTGATTGACGAGCACGACTTCAACGGCCGTCACCTTGTACTCCGGGCAGTTGGTTGCCCAATCCGAATTCTCAGTAGTCACGACGTTGGCGTTGGTCTCTGGGAAGTGGAATGTCGTATACACGACTCCAGGGGCGATCTTTTCGCTCACCTTCGCGCGCAGGATCGTCTCGCCTGCGCGGCTCGTCAATCCCACCCAGTCGCCGTTGCTGATCCCGCGAACCTCGGCGTCGTGCGGATGGATCTCCAACACGTCCTCAGCATGCCAGATCACGTTCTGCGTACGCCGTGTCTGCGCACCGACGTTGTACTGGCTCAATATCCGGCCTGTTGTGAGTATCAGCGGGAACCGGCTGGTCGAGCGCTCGGTCGTGGGCACGTATTCCGTAACGAGGAACTTGCCCTTGCCCCGTACGAATTGATGAACATGCATGGTCGGCGTGCCTTCCGGTGCCGCGTCATTGCAAGGCCATTGAATGCTTCCCAGGCGGTCCAGCTTGGCGTAGGACACCCCCGCGAAGGTCGGTGTCAACCTGGCGATCTCGTCCATGATTTCGGCCGGATGTTTGTAATCCATCCTGTAACCAAGAGCGTTCGACAACATCATGGTGACTTCCCAGTCCGCGTAGCCGGCACGCGGCTCCATGATCTTGCGCACGGGCGAGATGCGGCGCTCGGCGTTCGTAAAGGTGCCGTCCTTTTCAAGGAATGACGAGCCGGGCAGAAACACATGCGCGAACCGTGCAGTCTCATTCAGGAACAGATCCTGCACAATCACGCATTCCAGGGCTTCCATGGCCCTGCTGACATGGTGGGTGTTTGGATCGGACTGTACGAAGTCCTCGCCCTGCACGTACATCGCACGGAAGGTGCCGTCGAGGGAGGCCTCGAACATGTTTGGAATGCGCAGGCCGGGCTCGCGCTCCAGGCTCACGCCCCAGGTGGATTCGAAGAGCTCGCGCGCCGCGGTCTCCGACACGTGGCGATAACCGCTGAACTCGTGTGGGAACGAGCCCATGTCACAGGAACCTTGGACGTTGTTCTGGCCACGCAGCGGGTTGACGCCGCCGCCTTCGCGGCCGAGGTTGCCTGTGGCCATCGCGAGGTTCGCGATGCCGATAACCATCGTCGTGCCCTGGCTGTGCTCTGTGACACCCAGCCCGTAGTAGATGGCCGCATTTCCCCCGGTCGCAAACAGGCGTGCCGCACCACGCACGAGATCGGCAGGCACGCCGGTGATCGACTCGGTCTCTTCCGGCGAATTCCTCTGCTGAGAGACGAAGGCTTTCCACTTTGCATACGGCCCGGGCTCGCAGCGCCCGGCGACGAAGTCCTCTTTGGTCAGGCCCTCCGTCACGACGACGTGCGCCATCGCGTTGATGAGGGCGACGTTCGTGCCGGGCGTAAGCTTCAAATGGAAATCAGCCTGCAGGTGCGGAGAGCGGACCAGTCCGGTCGTACGCGGATCCGCTACGATCAGCTTTGCGCCCTGGCGCAGCCGCCGCTTCATCTGTGACGCAAATACCGGGTGGCCATCCGTGGGATTCGCGCCTATGACCATGATCACGTCTGAGTGCATCACGGACCTGAATTCCTGGGTTCCCGCGGACTCGCCCAGCGTGTTCTTCAAACCGTAGCCCGTCGGGGAATGGCATACACGCGCGCACGTGTCGACATTGTTGTTTCCGAATGCAGCGCGCACGAGTTTCTGCACGAGGAATGATTCCTCGTTGGTACACCGGGAGGAAGTGATGCCACCGACCGAGTTACGGCCATATTTCTGCTGAATCCGGCGGATCTCGCTGGCGGCGTAGTTGATGGCCTCATCCCACGAAACCTCGCGCCAGTCATCCGTGATGCGCTTGCGGATCATAGGTTTGAGCACCCGGTCGGAGTGCGTCGCGTAGCCATACGCGAAACGTCCCTTGACGCAGGCATGCCCCTGATTCGCGTGTCCGGCGCGATTCGGAGCCATTCGAACGACTTCGACATCGGCGCCGTCGCCTTTGACTTCGGCCTTCAGGCTGCAACCCACGCCGCAGTAGGCGCAGGTTGTTGTGATCACGTGCTCGGGCTGACCGAGGCCAATGACCGATTTTTCGGTGAGCGCGGCCGTTGGGCATGACTCGACACAGGCCCCGCAGGACACGCATTCCGAGTCGAGAAACGGCTGATTCTGGCTGGCCGACACCTTGGACTCAAAGCCGCGTGCTTGAATGGTGAGAGCGTACGTACCCTGAACTTCGTCGCAGGCGCGCACGCAACGCGAGCAAACGATGCATAGCTCAGGATTGAACGCGAAATAGGGATTGCTCTCGTCTTGCGGGGCGGGACGATGCATCGCCGTCTCACCCGTGTACGACGTGGTCTCAATGCCGACGACCGCGGCCATATCCTGCAGCTCGCAGTGGCCGTTAGCAGGGCAGCTCACGCATTCAAGCGGGTGGTCCGAGATGTAGAGGTCAAGTACCCCGTGCCGCAGATCATGCAACTTGTCGGACTGGGTGCGGACCTTCATGCCCGCAGCAACCGTCGTGGTGCAGGAGGCCGGATAGCCTTTGCGGCCCTCGATCTCCACGAGGCACAGCCGGCATGAGCCAAATGCTTTGAGGGTGTCGGTGGCGCACAGTTTGGGCACCCGGACCCCGGCCAACGCCGCGGCACGCATCACCGAAGTTCCTTCCGGCACGGTGACCGGGAGGCCGTCGATTTCAACAGTGACCAGCGCTGCTGAGCACTCGGCGGGTGTCCCCAGATCTTCGTAGTCGATTGCGTACATTGCATTCTCCTACTGCGCAGGCGGAATCCTCGGTGCGCCCGGCTACCCCGCCTGCTTCAATGGCGGCGTCCGTGCACGGAAATCCTCTCTGAAATACTTGATCGCACTCTGTACCGGGAAGGGCGTCATACCGCCGAGGCCGCACAACGATCCCTGCAACATGGTCTCGCACAGGCTTTCCAACAGTTGCAGGTTGCGCTCGCTCTCCACTCCACCCACGATCCGATCGATGACTTCCACACCGCGCGTCGAACCGATCCGGCACGGGGTGCACTTGCCGCAGGATTCCACTGCGCAAAACTCCATCGCGTAGCGGGCCATGCGCGCCATGTCCACGGTATCGTCGAACACGACGATTCCTCCATGGCCCAACAGCGCACCGATGTTGGTGAGCGCTTCATAATCGATCAAAACATCAAATTGCGAAGCCGGGATGTAAGCTCCCAGAGGACCACCCACCTGCACGGCCCGAATCGGCCTGCCGGTCGCAGAGCCACCGCCGTAGTCGTACAACAACTCCCGCAGGCTCACGCCGAAGGCGCGCTCGACGAGCCCGCCCCGCTTGATGTTTCCGGCGAGTTGCAATGGCAGCGTGCCCCGGGACCTGCCCATGCCGAAGTTCTTGTAGAACTCGGCTCCCTGGTGAAGGATGATGGGCACGCTCGCAAATGTCATGACGTTGTTGACAATCGTGGGCTGTCCAAACAAGCCCTTGATGGCTGGAAGCGGCGGGCGCACGCGGACTTCACCGCGCTTGCCCTCCAGGCTCTCCAGCATCGAGGTCTCTTCGCCGCAGACGTATGCGCCGGCGCCGAGACGTACTTCGAGATCGAATCGCTTGCCGCTGCCCAGGACATCGGAACCGAGATAGCGGGCCTGATAGGCGGCGGCGATCGCGGTGTTGAGGGCCCGATAGGCATGGGGATACTCGGCGCGCAGATAGATGTAGCCCTGCGTCGCGCCCACTGCCAGCCCTGCGATCGTCATGCCCTCGACGAGGCACAGCGGGTCACCCTCCATCAACATCCGGTCGGAGAAGGTGCCCGAGTCGCCTTCGTCTGCGTTGCAAGTGATGTACTTCTGCTGCGTCTTCTGCTCGAGAACGGTCTTCCATTTGATCCCGGTCGGAAAGGCGGCGCCGCCGCGACCGCGCAGGCCTGAATCCAGGACGCCCTGCACGATGGCCTCGGGCGCCATCGACAGAGCGCGGCGCAATCCCTGGTAGCCACCGTGCGCCACATAGTCAGCAACACTGGCCGGGTCAACAATGCCAACACGCGCGAACGTCAGACGCTGTTGGGTTGCAAACCAGGGAATTGCGTCAGTCGGGCCGAGGCACAGCGGGTGTGCACCGCCGTTGAGAAAGTCCGCCGCAAACAGGCTCGGCACGTCGGCGACAGTTACGGGACCATACGCGATGCGTTGGGTCTGAACTACAACCTCAACCAACGGCTCCAGCCAGAACGCGCCACGTGATCCGTTTCGTACGAGCTTCAGCTCTATCCCGCGAGCTGATGACTCCTTCGCAATCGCCGTGGCGACCTCCCCTGCACCAATGGACAGGGCCGAGGCGTCACGGGGCACATATACGGTCGCTGCACTCATTGCTTTGGTCCGCTCGTCTTGGACTGCCGCTCTGTAATCAGGGCATCAAAGCGGTCTGGCGTCAGGCGGCCATACAGCCGCCCATCAATCATCGCCGCGGGAGAACAAGCGCAGTTGCCGAGGCAAAAGACCGGCTCCAGAGAGAACGTGCCGTCTTTGGTGGTTTCGTGGAAATCCACACCCAGGCGGCCCTTCGCGTGCTCAGCCAGCTCGTCAGCACCCATGGACTGGCACGCCTCGGCCCGGCACAGGCTCACCGTGTGGCGGCCAGGAGGCGTGTCCCGGAAAAAGTGATAGAAGGTCACGACGCCGTGCACTTCCGCCCGGGACAAATTCAGTGCTTCCGCCAGGATCGGGACGGCATCGGGCGGGACATAGCCCAGGGCTGCCTGCACCGAATGCAGTATTTCGATGAGGGGGCCGGGACGATCCTTCATGTCCTCGACGAGGCGGCGGACGGTATCGCTTTCGTTTGGGGGCATTGCTTTCATAAGTCCGTTCAGTATACGTCTCGTACTATAAGTCTCAAAACGGGCCCTGGGCCCGATGTCTCAAAACGGGCCGTCACCCGATAGACCGCTATGCAGCTCAACCGTTTCGATCTCAATCTGCTCATCGCCCTGGACGCACTGGTCCACGAGAAGAACGTTACCCGAGCCGCCGAACGGGTTTTCGTGTCCCAGCCGGCCATGAGCGCCGCACTCCAGAAGCTGCGGGAGTTCTTCGACGATCAACTGCTCGTCCGGGTCGGCAGGGATATGCAGCTCACGCCGCGGGGCCTGTCGCTCGTGGAGCCCGTGCGAGAAGCGCTGCTTCGTATCCAGGCGACCCTTGGCACGCAACCCAGCTTTGACCCAGGTACGGTACAGCGGACATTTACACTTATCGTCTCGGCGGATGCGCTTCTGCGCGTCATGCCCACAGTGTTCCGCCGTCTGGCTCATGAGGCTCCGGGAATCCGCTGTCACGTGGAACACTTCTCGGAGACCACTCTGTCCCGGCTGGAATACGGTGACGCGGACCTGTTTCTCGGGCTCAACAGCCTGCGCCTGTTTGGACTACGCGCGTTCCCGGAGTCACTGAGGATCGTGGACCTGCGACCCGTCCGTTGGCTGTGTGCCGTTTCCAACGATCATCCCACGGTGGGCGAGTCGATCACGGAGCAGCAGTACCTCGCCCTCCCCCACGTGTTCGGCTGGCCGAGTGGTCACACCATTCCGCTGGAGGAGCTCGTCCGGCGACTGCTCAGCGCAGACCTCGATGTCCGGGCGACGACTCAGGGACTGCTCGAGATCCCCTTCATGCTCGCGGGCACCGAGTTGGTTGCGACGCTGCCCGAGCATCTGGCGAAGACGCTCGCGAAGCTCGCACCCGTAAAGTTGATGCCCGTACCCTTTGAAACACCTGACACGCGCGAGGTGGTCATCTGGCACAAGCGCAACGAGCCCGACCCCGGGCACGCCTGGTTGCGCGAGGTGTTGATCGCGGCCGCTCAGTCACCCTGAGCGGCGCAACGCGCGCAGTACTGCGGGTTGGCTACTTTGCATGGCCCGTCAGGATCTTGGAATGGTGGCGCAGGTGATCCTCCATGAAGGTGGACATGAAGTAATAGCCATGGTCGTAGCCTTCATGGCGTCGCAGCGTCAGCGGATATCCAACTTTTTGCGCCGCGGCCTCGAACACGTGCTGCGGCAGTTGTTTCTCGAGGAACTGGTCCGCCAGGCCCTGGTCCACGAGTATGTGCGGGCGCCGCGCCGCATCCTTCAGACCCAGCATGATCTCGGTTGCATCGTAGGCGCTCCACTGGCCCTTGTCCGGCCCCCCGGTATCCGGACCAAGATAGCCGCTGAACGCCTTCTGGCCCCACGGCACCTGTTTGGGCGCGGAAATCGGCGCAAACGCCGAGATCGATTTGTAGATTTGCGGGTTGCGCAGTCCGAGCACGAGCGCGCCATGCCCGCCCATGGAGTGGCCAAAGATTCCGGTCCGCGCCGGGTCCGCGGGAAACTGTGCTTCGACGAGGGTCCGCAGTTCCTGTGTGACGTAGGTGTACATCCGATAGTGCTTCGACCACGGCTCCTGGGTCGCATCGACGTAGAAGCCGGCACCAACACCGAAATCCCACGAATCGCTCTCGCCAGGCAGATTCAATCCCCGCGGACTGGTGTCGGGTGCGACGAGCATCATGCCCAGCTCTGCGGCCACGCGCTGTGCGCCGGCCTTGATCATGAAGGTCTCTTCGGTACACGTGAGCCCCGCGAGGTAGTACAACACCGGCACGCGGCCACTTCGGCCCTGCGGGGGTACGAACACAGAAAAACGCATGGGCGACGCCGTGCTCGTAGAGGCGTGGCGGTAGAACCCCACTGTGCCCTCAAAACATTTATGCGCACTGATGACTTCGAATGCAGGTGTATCGGCCATTACGCTACCTTGATCGGTGCAGGACTTGCGGAAGTTGCCGGCCATTATGGCCCATCCCACCAGAGAGGCGCCCCTCCAGCTGCTGCCAGCACCCGTTCCGAAAAGGATCCGTTCAACGAATGGAACGATCGAGAATAACCGCGCGCGGGCGGTGATCGGCTGCTCCGTCTTTCATAGTGCGCCTGGATTGCCGAGAATCCACGCTCTCGCATTGGCGACCTGTAGCTTCGCGGGTCACATGAGGGGGACTATGCTGGTGAATACCGATCCGCGCGAAACGTTGGCGAGCGCGCCCATGAGCACGCTTCAGGTCCTGGCTGTCGCGATCACTGTGGGCCTCACGGCACTCGACGGATTCGACGTCCTCTCCATCAGCTTCGCCTCGCCCGGCATCGCGGCCGAGTGGGGCATTGACCGTGCAGCCCTCGGCGTCGTGCTGTCGATGGAACTGATGGGAATGGCACTCGGCTCGATAGTGCTGGGTGGCGTTGCGGACAGAATCGGCCGCCGCCCCACCATGCTCGGCTGCCTGGTGTTGATGACCCTTGGCATGTTCATGGTCACCACGGTGAAACAGATCCCCGAGCTCGAAGTCTGGCGGTTTACGACCGGGCTTGGAATTGGCGGCCTGCTGGCCGCCAGTAACGCGGTGGCCGCCGAGTTCGCCAATCTGCGCCGTCGCAACCTGTGTGTATCGCTCATGGCCGTCGGCTATCCGCTGGGCGCCGTGTCGGGCGGGCTGATCGTCGCGCAGTTGCTGCAGGGACATGACTGGCGGTCGGTGTTTTATTTCGGCGCAGCGATTACCGCGGCCTTCATTCCGCTGGTGCTCCTGATGCCCGAGTCAGTGCATTGGCTGGCACAGAAGCAACCCGCAGGGGCGCTGGAGCGGATCAACCGTGCGCTCACGCGAATGGGCCACGCGGTCATCGGTGCGCTGCCCGCAATTCCAGCGGAGGTCCGGAAGCGCTCGGTTACCGACATTTTCGCGCCCGGGCTGATCATGACTACCGTACTGTGCGCGCTTGCGTATTTCTTTCACATAATGACCTTCTACTTCATGCTGAAGTGGGTGCCGAAGATCGTCGTGGACATGCATTTCCCGCCGTCCGCTGCTGCTGGCGTTCTCGTCTGGGCGAATGTAGGTGGCGCGTTGGGAGGGACGGTTGTCGGACTCATAACCCAACGCGTCGGGCTCAAGCAGGTCACAATCGGCGCGATGTTGCTCTCGAGCGTCATGGTGGTCCTGTTTGGACGCAGCGCTCCCGACCTCATCGAGTTGTCAGTGCTGTGTGCCGCGGCCGGCTTCTTCACGAATGGAGTCATCGTAGGCATGTACGCGATTTTCGCGCAGGCGTTTCCAACGCACGTGCGCGCGACGGGCACGGGATTCGCCATTGGCATAGGACGCGGTGGATCGGTGCTCGCACCGATCACGGCCGGGTTCCTGTTCAAATGGGGCTATCCGCTGCCGACGGTCGCGCTTTACATGGCGATGGGCTCGCTCATTGCCGCCGGCGTCCTGGCGTTACTGAAGCTCAAGCCGGATCAGCCGGCCTCCATCACCTTGTTGAGCAGTGCGAGGAGCTGATCCCGCCCGCGCCTGCCGAGGCGGGTGACGAAGCGTTGCTCATAGGCTTCGTGAATCGTTCGGGCCCGCTGCAGTGTTACATTGCCGAGCGGTGTGAGGTGTAGCGCCGAGGAGCGCCGGTCCGCTGCGACCGACTTGCGCAAGGCCAGGCCGCGTCGCTCCAACTCGTTGAGCAGCGGGACGAAGTTGGCCTTCTGGATCCCCAGGGCATCGCAGACTTCCGTCTGCCGCACCCCCGGATTCTCACTGATGATGGTCAATACGGCGAACTGCGTGGGCCGCAGGTCGATCTCCTTGAATGCTTCGAGAAACTCCGCCACGGCTGACATTTGCGCCCGGCGCAGCGCATAGCCCAGGTAGTCGGTCAGCGGCCCGAAGTTCACCTGCCTCCCGGAGCTGGCTTCTGCATCCTCATTGGGTTCCTTGCGTTTGACTTTCGGCATGGCTTTCGACACGACTTTCGATAGGAATGGGCACGGTCCCGTTACCCGGGCCCCTTCACCTTGGGTGCCCGCTTCGCCAGGAAATCCCGGATGCGGCGCTTGGCTTCCTCATCGCCCTGCGCGATGGCGGCCATCAGCGACTCGGTCAGGTAGCCCGCCGCGGGATCGCTTTCGGCAATCCTCGGCAGCGCATGCATCACGGCAAAATTGGTCATCGGAGCGTTGCCGCAAACTTTGCCAGCGAGCTCCAGTGCTTTGTCGCGACCTTTGCCGGCCTCTACCAGGTAATGGGAGATACCCATCGCCTGGCCGGCTTCGGCATCGTGCGTGCGACCGGTCAGCATCATGTCGGCCATTCGTGACACGCCGATGAGCCGCGGCAGGCGCACGGAGCCCCCGCCTCCTACAAAGATCCCGCGCTGCCCCTCGGGCAGGGCGTAGTACGCGGAAGTTTCCGCAACTCGAAGATGGGCGGTACAAGCGAGCTCCAACCCGCCGCCAATGACGGCGCCCTTCAATACGGCAATGACGGGCACCTGGCCGAACTGGATGTTCTCGAAAATCCGGTGCCAGAGGCGCGAATGGGCGATGCCGGCCACCGTGTCGCGCTCGCTGAGCTCGGACAGATCGAGACCCGCAGAAAAGTGCTCTCCCTCGCCCTCCAGTACGACAGCCCGTACGGTGGATGGCAGCGCCTCGAACACGGCTGCGAGCCCGAGCACGGTGGTATCGTCGAGGGCGTTACGTTTGTGCGCCCGCGCCAACGTAACTACGAGTATGTGCGCGCCAGGAACCGATTGTTCCGGGAGCAGCACAATTTTGAGCGACGGGGGCAGGCCCGCAGACCAGTCTGCGAGCGGCGCGGGAGTTGAGTCGGGTGAGTCTTGCATCGGAGCTATTGCTGTCTTACCATCGGTTGCAGACGGTTATGATATATAACCGTTGTAGGGAATAACAATTGGCGAGTTGAGGCAGTGCTCGAACATTCGAGGGGGTGCCGATATGAGTCAGCTTGAATCCTTCTCCACTGCGGGGCTCGATCCGCGCCGCAAGCTGGAATACTGGAACGACGCTGTGTGCGCCACATTCGCGCACAACCAGTCGGATCCGCTCGACGTGCGGAACTTCTCCGGGAAGCTGAGCCGTACCAAGCTCGGTGATATGCGCCTTGCCGAGGTCTACTCGGATGCCCAGACCGTGCGGCACCTGCGAGCACACGTAGCGCGCTCCCGCATCGCGATGTTCTTCGTCCACATGCAGCTCGAGGGCGAGAGCCTGAACCGGCAGGACGGCCGCGAAGCGCGGCTCGGTCCCGGCGATTTCACGTTGTGCGACACATCGAGGCCCTACGAGATCCTGTTCGAGGGTCCGAACCGGATGTTCGTGCTTGGCATTCCTGACACGATGCTGCGCCGGCACGTGGCCTGCCCGGAGAGCATCGTGGCGGTTCCCATGCGCGGTGACTCGGGCTTGAGCGGGCTCCTGTCGCATTTCCTGAGAGACTTCTGGAGCAGTTACGGGGACGACTTCGATCCGTCGGTCTCCTCGCGCATCACGCGCGCCATCCTCGACCTCCTGGCCAGCGCCTACACCGTGCTGCCCCAGTCCCATTCGGACCGCTCCTCGCTCGCCACGTCGCACCGGATTCGCATAGTCAACTACATCGAGGCACACCTCGGCGATCCGGACCTGACACCGATGCGTGTGGCCGAAGCATGCAAGATGACTCCCCGCTACCTGCATCATCTTTTCTCGAATGAGTCCGAGACCGTGGCGCGATACATTCTGCGCCGCCGCCTGGAGGAATGCTCGCGTGCTCTTACGGTTGCCGCACAGCGTGGACGCACAGTCACCTCAATTGCATTCGACTACGGATTCAACAGCCCCACCCACTTTGGCCGCGTGTTCCGGACCCGCTTCGGCATCACCCCGCGGGAGTACCGGCGCCAGCATAACGGCTAGGGGGTGCCGCCGGAATCCAGTTGCCGTGCACGCCGACTCGCAGCCTGAACGGGACTTTGATCCGTGCCAACGGGCCTTTGTCGATGTGTTCGGCTTCCAGGATGTACATCTCGGATTGGTTCTCCGCGTGTTGGTCGACGATGAAGCCCAGATAGCCTTCGTGGCCCGGCGTGCCGGACGGAATGTGGAAGTGCTCCTGCACGGTTGATTGCGGGCCTGGCACGAAACTCTTCAGTTTGCCGGTCCGCACCTCGAGCCGCATGATCGTGTTGAATCCCGCTCCGACCGGGCCCGCGATCAACGGCGGCCCGGCTGTTGGATCGAACGTCTGGTAGTAACCGATCTCGTAGTCAACCATCGCATCCTTCTCCGCGGCGCGCGGCAGGTCACCGCCCGGTCCCAGCACCGTCTCCTCGAACCCTTCTCCGGGCTTGGACAGGTCGAAGGTCCAGCGCACGAAGCCTCCAGCCAGGTCCTGCGGCTGTACCTGGATTCCGCTTGCCTCGCGAATGAACGGGAAGGCATTCACCTTGCCGCAGCCAAAATCCAGGTGCACGCGCGGACCCTCGGTGTATGCATTCATGAAGTGATACGCGGAACGGGGAGGACCCCGGAACCAGCGCAGATCCTTCACGCTGCCATCTCGCGGCATGATGCCGACGAAGGTGTCTTTGGTCGGTTCCCAGATCCAATGCGGGCCGCCGGCCTTGATGCGCGCCAGGTCCGCAGTCGTTGGAAATACCGGAAATACGGTGTGCTCCTTCGTTACTGCGAAGTCGTGCATCATCGCGCAGTACGGCGCCTCGAACCATTCTTCGCGAATCAGCTCGCCATTTTTGTCCGCGACGCAGTACGCAACATCCCGAGAGGCAAGACCGCTTGCCTCGTAGCCAAAAAAATACAACTCGCCGGTATCCCGATCGGGGCGCGTATGCGCCGTCATCGTCTGACTTCGCAGCTTACCCCGATAGTCCCACTCGCCCAGTGTTTCCAGAGTATCTGGGTCTACTTCCATCGCACGGCTGTCTTCCTTCAACGCAAGCAGCCGGCCGCCATGGAAAATGGGTGTGGTGTTGTTGACGTTGCGAGGCTTGCCCCGGACGCTGGGATCATCCGTGTACGGGTTGCGATACAGGCCATGCAGCGAGCGTCGCGCGCGGCGCTCATTCTTGAAGCGCTCCGTCTGGATGTAACGCTGCTTGAGATCGACATGACCGTTCTCGAAGCGCAACAACCGCATCATCCCATCCCCGCTCAGGTATGTGTCATGCCCGAGCATGGGCGGGTATTGAGGATCAGGTACCGTTTGATACCAGGAGCCATTGATCTCGGCGGGCAACTGTCCTTCGATCACGAGGTCATAGACGTCGCACTCGATCCTCGACGGAGCATTGAAGCCGCTGAAATCCATGGAAGCGGGAAATTGAGTCGTCATGTGCGCCTCCTTAGCAGGTCGGCGAAATCGTCCTGCGGCGTGAGATAGCTACCTGACAGGTCGTCGAAGCGGCCGGATGCGAGGTCCACGCACATCTGCCCGCATCGCGCCAAGCCTAGGGCCGGATCGTCGCGCTCCTTGATCTCTTGCAACGCGCTCATCATGCCAGGCAACCAACGCTGGGCCTCGGGCGAGGCGATTGTGCCCGCAGCGAGTTCGGTGAATACAGTGCCCGGTTCGATCGCGAAGGCGCTGATTCCGTTCTCTTTACCTTCAGCCGCAACGTGTTGTGTCAACCGGATCTGCGTGGCCTTGCCGACGCCATAGGCGGACAGGTTTGGCGTCACCTCTGTTCCACCACGGCTTGCGATGTTGATGATACGCCCGGCCCGTCGTTTCACCATATCCGGCAACACGGCACTCGTGAACAGCAGCGTGCCGCGAACATGAATCGCCTGGGAGGCCCACCATTCGTCCGGGTCCACAACACCGATCGGTCCAAACGGACCCGCAATGCCGGCGTTGTTGATCATCAGGGTGACTGGACCGAATTGTTTCACGGTGCACGCGACCACTCGCGCGACATCCTGGCGGTTGGTAACGTCGCCGGCAGCTGCGAGTGCCCGGCCGCCTGCTGCTGCGATTGCGCTTACTGTCGAATCGAGTTGCGCCTGTGAACGGGCAGTAACGGTAACCGCCGCGCCCTCTGCGGCCAGCCTCGTGGCAATCGCCCTGCCGAACCCGCGGCCACCTCCCGTGACGATTGCAACATGACCTTGGAGTTGAGCGGTCACGGGAGTTGAGCGGTTACGCGGCCTGCCACTTCTTGCCGGTGACCGGGTGCTCGTAGTGGAACGGGACGACTTCCGTCTCGGGCCACAACACCGGCGTCGGCTTCATCAACTCATCCGGTCCAAGCGGATCCTTTGGATATGTCTCGCTGTAGAACGGCACGAACTTCGGCGGAGTGTGTGCCCAGCCCGTTTCGAACAGGCCGTGCCAGATGGCACGATAGTTCAGTACCTTTAGTTTCCAGATGCCATCCTCGCGCGCGTACGTGTTCTCGTAGATTCCACCCTCCCACCACTGCTTGATGGCGTTGGGGGCAATGTCCTTCATGGTGTCATGCCGGCCTGCCTGCATGACACAGCGGAAGCGAGCGAGCGCGGTGCTGCGATCAGGCGCAACATCGACAATGTCCTGAAGTATCGGGTGATCGAGCAGGAAGCCGTAGACGGGACCGTTGTGTCCGCCGGTGAAATTCTTGCGAAACCGATCGCAGTACAGGCGCCGAACGCCGGCCTTGCCTTTGAAGATGCCACCCATGAAGCGCACTTCGCCGCTGTCGCTGAACAGATCGACGACCTCGTCATAGAGACATTTGTCGAGGTAATACCCGTAAGCGTGCTGCAGCCGGCGAACGGCATGCACATCGCGCAGCGAGCCTACTTCGTTCGATAGCTGCTCGACCTGCCTGCGCAGGGCCGACAGGTCAGCTGTTGCGTCAACGCCAGCCATTGGTCTCTCCCACCCATACCCTTTGGTCGTGTATATGGCACGAAATACCGCCCTGCGGACTCGACTCACGCAGAAAGGCGACTCGATTCTGCGTGCATTTTAGAGAGCCGTTGCAGATGCCATACTGCAGCAATGCCATACCAGAGAATCGCGACCGAAGAAGCGTTCGCAACACCTGAACTGTTCGCCCTGTACCGCCAGATGCTGACGAACAAGACCATCCAGGACCCCGGGTTCCTGAGCCTGTGGGGCTTCTACCTCTCGAGTCCAAGCGCTCGCGCCACCCAGATCATCGAGCGCCTGCAGGACCTCGGCGAGCGCCGGATCGGCGACATGGACTCCACCAGCGTCGCCATGCACATCCTCTCGCTGACATCACCCGGAGTGCAGGTGTTTGATGCGGCTACAGCCGTGGCATTCGCGAAGTCGAGCAACGATCAACTCGCCGAAGCGGTCCGGAAGCACCCTGCCCGCTTTGTGGGGCTCGCAGCGGTCGCCCCGCAGAATCCGCCCGAGGCTGCCAAGGAACTGGAGCGCGGAGTGCGTACGCTTGGCTTGAAGGGCGCCATCATCAACTCGCACACACTGGGCGAGTACCTGGATGACCCTCGGTTCTGGGATATTTTCGCCGCGGCCGAAGCACTGGATGTGCCGGTGTACTTGCATCCCAACAGCCCGTCGGCGGGATTGATTCAGCCGTTGCTGCAACGTGGGCTCGACGGCGCGATTTACGGGTTTGGCGTGGACACTGGCATGCACCTTCTGTCCATCATTACCAGCGGTGTGTTCGATCGCTTTCCGAAGCTCAAAGTCATAGTGGGACACCTGGGTGAGGCACTGCCATTCTGGCTGTTCAGACTCGATTACATGCACCGTGCGACGGTCAACTCGAAGCGGTATGCCGTTCTGAAGCCTCTGCAACGCAAGATCAGCGACTACATGAGGGAGAATGTCTATGTGACTTCGAGTGGCATGGCCTGGGCGCCCGCCATTCAATTTTGTCAGCAGGTACTCGGGGCGGAGCGTGTGATGTATGCGATGGACTACCCGTACCAGTTCGAAGCGAGCGAAGTCACCGAGATGGATGCGGTTGGCACGGACCTCGACAGGAGGAAGTTCTACGAGGTGAACGCGCGGGCGGTGTTCAAATTGTGAGCGGATGATGAACGACAGGCTCGTTCACACCCAGCTTGCCGAGCGCCTGACGCTTTCAGCGTAACCCTTCAGCCCAGACCACACTATCAAGGCGGCCAGCGGGCCCAATACACAGGCTGCCGCACAGAGCGAATAGCGCAGCATGTTCTCCCCGCGGAACACATAGTCGGTGAGAAGCGCCACTACGGTCGGCCCGACACCAAATCCGATGACGTTGAATACGAACAGGAACAGCGCCGTCACCTGGCCGCGCATCTGGTTGGGAGTGATGATCTGCAAGGCCGCGTTCTGGGGCCCGGGAGACAGCATGGCAAAGAACCACTGCGCGGCCAGTATGGCCACGGCGAGCTCCGGTGTCGGCATGAGCGGATAAAGGATTGCGCACGGAGTGCTGCCGACAATGGCGATCAGCGTGACGCGCATATTGGCATCCGCATAGCCCTTCCTGGTGAACCACTCGGACAGCGCGCTCCCGATCATGAGTGCGAAGGGTGCCGTGCAGATGACGATGCTTCCCTGCAGCACGCCGGCCCGCGCTGCGGTCCAACCGTAGGTGCGGATGAAGAATGTCGGCACCCACGCGGCGGCGCCGAAATGCAACACGACGTTACAAGCGAGGCCCAGGAACATGGGCCCATACGCCCAACGGTTGTCCTTCATGAATCTCAGAACATCCGCGACCGGGATGGACTTCATCGCAACGCCTGCGATCCGCCCGCGGCGCACGGGCTCCGGAACCGTTACGAACAACGCAGCCACCAGGAACCCGGGCAGGCTCACGAGCAGGAACGTAATCTGCCAGGGGCGCAGTGCTCCCAACAACGGCAGCTCGATCGGGCCCATGTTGGAGACGAAATGAATGACGGCGCCGCCCAACACCAATGCCAGGCCCGTACCGGCCACGAAACCGAAATTCAACACCGAGATGGCGCGGGGCAGTTTCTCGCGCGGAAACAGGTCAGCCATCATCGAAAACGTCGCCGGGCCGTTGCAGGCCTCACCCACACCGACTCCAATGCGCGCAATGAACAGCTGCACGAAGCTCTGTGCCAGCCCACAAAACGCCGTCATCAGGCTCCAGATGGCGATACCCGACCCGATGATCAGGCGGCGGCTCTTCGTATCCACCAGCCGCGCGATCGGCATGCCCAGAAACAAGTAGAAGAACACGAATGCGAAACCGACCAGCAGGCTCGCCTTGGTATCCGACAACTGCATGTCATGTTTGATAGGACCGATCAGCAGCACGAGGATGCCGCGATCCAGGAAATTGATGGCGAGAGCGAGGCCAAAAATGCCCACTGCGTACCACGCACGGCGTGGGCTTGGCCAGGGCGCTTCCGCTGCGGCGGCGGCGCTAGTGGCAGCGCCAGCGTCCGTGGCGGGGGCCCCGGCGCTACCGGCGGCGGCCGGGGTCGGGGCCGTAGTACTTTGAGCCATATCCATCAAACCAGGAACTTGCGGCCCGCGTCCACCGTCTGCTGGGTGCGCTCGCCGAGATCCACGGCGGGTGGTATGGCAGAGCCTCGTTTCACAGCCGGACGCTCCGCGATCAGATCGTGCCAGCGCTGCAGATGGCGCAGTCCGTCGAGTGTGACTCCCGACCACCCGTAACCCTTGACCCACGGCCACAGAGCCATGTCGGCGATCGAATAGTCACCGGCGATGTATTCGTTGGATGCGAGCTGATTGTCGAGTATGCCGAACAGGCGGAGTGTCTCCCGCTGGTAGCGCTCGATTGCGTACGGAATCTTTTCCGGCGCGTAACGGAAAAACACGTTGGCCTGTCCCATCATGGGACCGACGCCTGACATCTGGAACATCAGCCATTGCAGCACCCGTGAGCGTCCCTTCACGTCGGTGGGCAGGAACTTGCCGCTCTTCTCGGCGAGATAGATCAGAATGGCGCCTGATTCGAAGATGACAAAGTCATCATTGTCATGATCGATCAGCGTGGGAATGCGCCCGTTGGGATTGAGCTTCACGTACCAGTCGGCCTTCTGCTCCTTCTCGGATAGCTTGATGTGCCGCCACGTGTATGGCAGACCCATTTCCTCCAGTGCAATGGAGATCTTCCACCCGTTGGGCGTCTCGGACGTGAGTAGCTCGATCATGAGAAGGGCAACCTCGTGCCAGGGCAGGCAGCATTGTGGCGCGTCGCGGCAGGTCGGGATTCCACCCTGAAGGAACTAAAACTCGACCACCGGCGCCTTCCGTGCACTCCGCGTCGCATAGCGTTTCACCTGTGGTCGATTATGCGCGGGGCGCGTGCGCGTATCGTGGCCCGATGCAAAGCGCTGAGGAACAGCCTTGGCCAAGCCCGCGCAGGGCTTGGTACGCACTGGCGGTGCTGACGGTCGCCCTCATGGTCTCCACTATCGACCGAAGCATCCTCTCCCTGCTCGTCGGACCCATCAAGCACGTCCTCGGTGTCACCGACACCCAGATGAGTCTCCTCCTGGGAATGGCATTCGTCAGTATTTACGCGTTCCTGGGTCTGCCCATTGCACGCATCGCTGACGTTAGCAGCCGCCGCCGGATCATCGGAATCGGCATAGCGTTCTGGAGCGCAATGACCGCCCTGTCGGGTGTCGTTCACACCTACTCGCAACTGTTCCTGGCCCGGGTAGGTGTTGGAGCCGGTGAAGCCTCCTTCGCACCCGCGACCTACTCCATGCTCACCGACTCATTCCCGAAGGAAAAGCTTCCACGCGCAATGGCGGTGATGAGCATTGGCTTTACGGCCGGCTCGGGACTCGCGCTGATCCTCGGTGGCTGGGTGATTCATCTCGTCACCAGAATGCCTCCCGTAACCTTGCCCCTGATGGGCCCGACCGCCGTCGCGCTGTTCACGGACTATGTCTTCCATGCCGAGAGCGCCCTGAGATATTCGCTCACGGCGGTGTCCGCAATCACCGCGCCTCTGGCGGTGTTGATCGTCTGGTATGGATTGAAACCCTACGGACGCAGCGTTCTGCGCGCCAACGCCCGTGCCTAGCCTACTGCTTGCGATCCCCGGCAACCTGCTCGCTCGCGCGATGCACGACGTATGAGCGAATCGTCTCAGGTCGTAGTGCCACGCCAGCTTCAGCTGGCGGACGCTCTGGGTGTTAATTTGCTTCAGCGGACTGAACCGCTGCTCGTCGTAGGTACGACCGTAGGTCAGCCAATTGCCAGTGTCGCCATCGGCGGCCGTGAGGCGCGCGGCATCCACCGGGGCGTGCTGCGCCCCGCAAGCGCTCAGCACAACGACAAGGCTCACCGCCCCACGGCGTAAAGCATCCATGGACCCTGCCCCCGACTTCGCCAGCGCTCAGATCGCCATACACACCGACTTCAGCTCGGTGTACAGGTCCAGCACAGCCCTCCCATGCTCGCGCCCAAACCCGGACTGTTTGAAACCACCGAACGGCATGTTGGGATCCACGAAGTTGTGGCAGTTCACCCAGACGGTGCCGGCGCGAATCCTGGGCACGAGACGTTGAACCGCGCGCAGGTCGTTGGACCAGATGCTGGCGGCAAGCCCATAAGGGGTGTCATTGGCCAGCGCGGCGATGTCATCGAGGTCTTCGAACCGCTGTGCGACCAGCACGGGCCCGAAAATCTCCTCACGCACTACTTTCATGTCGGAGCGTACGTTGGCAAGCACTGTCGGCTTGACATAGAAGCCTGGCGACGAAGGTGTCTCGCCGCCTGCTACGACGGTAGCCCCTTCCTTGCGGCCCGACTCGATGTATCCGAGTACGCGCTCCTGTTGCTCGCGCGAGACGAGCGGACCCATCTGAGTCTTGGGATCGAGGCCGGGCCCAAGCTGAATGGAGCTCGCCGCCGTGCTGATGCCTTCAACCACCCGGTCGAAGACTTTCTTGTGGGCAAACAGGCGGGTCCCAGCGCAACAGACCTGGCCGGCGTTGAAGAAGATCGCATTGGCTGCACCGCCGATGACACTGTCGATATCGGCATCGGGCAGCACGATCACGGGCGACTTTCCACCCAGCTCCAGGGACACTCGCTTGAGAGTGTCCGTGGCCGACTTGTTGATGAGCTTGCCAACAGGGGTGGATCCCGTAAAGGCAACTTTGTCCACGCCAGGATGGGCAACCAGCGCTGCTCCCGTCGTTTCGCCAAGACCTGTGAGGACGTTGACGACTCCAGGCGGGAAACCAGCCTCGGCGATCAACTCCGCGAGGCGTAGCGCCGTAAGCGGGGTTTGCTCAGCGGGCTTGAGGATGCAGGTGCAACCCGTTGCGAGTGCAGGCCCCAATTTCCAGGCTGCCATCGCGAGGGGGAAATTCCAGGGAACGATCTGCGCCACAACGCCAACTGGCTCGCGCTGCGTGTAGGTGTGAAACTTGACGCCCGGCGGCCCATGGATCGAGGTGGCGAATGTCGAGCCTTCGATCCGGGTCGCCCACCCCGCCATGTAACGAAAGTAATCGCGAGTACCCGCAACATCCACGACGGTCGCCATGAACTTGGTCTTACCGTTGTCGATGCTTTCGAGCTCGGCCAACTCGTCCATGTTCTTCTCGACCAGGTCCGACAGCTTCCACAGTAATGCCTGTCGGTCGGCAGGCAACATGTCCGCCCATGGGCCCGATTCGAACGCCTTGCGGGCGGCTGCGACCGCGCGGTCCACGTCTGCCTCGTTGGCGTCCGCAACCGAAGCGATTTCGCGCCCGGTCGCGGGATCGACGACCGAAATGCGCTCGCGGGATTTCGACTCCACCCACTCGCCACCGATGAACAGGCGGGGCGGGCGCTTCAGGAACTTTGCGACGGCCGCCGAAGGATCTGGCTGCAAAGGAATCTGGTATTGAGTTAGTGCGGGCGATGCGTTCAAGCAAGACCTCCGTGCAATGCAACTGACGGCGTTATGGCGAAGGGGTCATTTCGTGGGCGCGGATCAGCCGCCGAAGGTGCGCAACACTTCCGGCACCTTGTTCGGCATCGCCAGCGCTGCCTTGACGGCGGGACGCTCGTTCATCCGTGCCAGCCATTGGACCGCGCGCGGCGTGAGCCGCTCGTTCATCAGTTCGGGAAAGAACCGCGGCACGCCCGCAACCATCGAGTAACTGTTGACCTCCGCCAGGGAATACGTCTGCCCCGCGATCCAGGGCGACTCCTTCAGGATCTCCTCCAGGCGCTGAATCGAAACACCGAGCTTGCGGCGCGCGTCCGCGAGCTGGGCCTCGGTAAATGACTCGCCCGCAATGGTTGCCCATTTGTCGCGCTGCTCCTTGAGCGGGATACGCGCCAACACTTCGTCGAGCTCGTCCTTGTTCAGGCTCCTGGCCACCCGGCGCACCATGTTGTGCCAGCCGATCATGGACAGCGCGGGACAGAAATACTCATCGACGAACTTGCTCCAGATGCGCATGCGCGCGCGCTCGAATGGATCGCGCGGCCGCAAAGGAACCTGGGGAAACACTTCGTCGAGGTATTCATTGATGACCGTGGATTCGGTGATGGTCGCGCCGTCGTGCACCAGTACGGGGACCTGGCCATTCGGGTTGATGGCGACGAACCCGGGCTGATGCTGTTCGAAGCGCAACAGGTCCACGTAGTGACTGGTGAACTCGATGCCCTTCTCCTTGAGGCACAGGAGCACCTTCATGGAGTTGGCAACCGGCTCGGCGTGATACAGCTCCAGCATAGATGGCATTGGACCCGAGGCCGCACTCGCGACTCTCGACCCACCGCGAACCCGGCATCCACCCACAAGGAAATTGTCCACGCCTGGATCCATCCTGCGCCCATCTTGCGCCGCGGCGGTTATTCGGATTGACTAAGCAGGGGGGCGCCCAGCTCGTACACCAGCGTCTCCAGGGGGAAGCCAGATGGCTCAGCTGGAAACATTTTCGACGGCCGAGCAGCCGCAACACCGGCGGCTCGAATACTGGAACGATCTGACCGGCAGCGCATTCACTCCGCTCGTGACGGATCCGGTCGATCGGCGCGCGTTTGTTGGCCGCCTGACCCGCACGCAGATAGGTGACATCCGGCTGTCAGAGGCCCGCTCGGAACCCGCCACCGTGCGGCATTCGCGTCAGCACGTGGCACGCGCGCGCGAAGCGCTGTTCATGTTGTGTCTGCAACTCGACGGAGTCAGCATTAACCGCCAGCAGGGACGCGAAGCGGTGTTGAGGTACGGCGACTTTCATCTGCTCGACAGCCTGCGGCCGTACGAAGTGTGCTTCCAGGAAGCCAACCGCATGCTGGTGTTGAGTATTCCACAGCAGGAGCTCGCGCGGCGAATGGCCAACCCGGAGGGCGTCGTGGGCATTCCGCTTTCGGGCAGGAGCGGCGTATCGGGCCTGCTCTCCGCATTGCTGTGCAATTTCTGGCATCAGCGGCGCAGCGGCGACGAGCGCTTTCTGTCACCCCACTTCAGCGAGGCCATCCTCGATCTGATTGCGAGTGCCTATGCGGGCCTGTCGCAGGGCGCGATCGCCGGCACATCGGTTGCCATCGCAAGGCGCGAGCAGATTCGAACTTACATCGAGTCTCACCTGCACGATCCGGCCCTCACGCCAGGCCGCGTGGCCGCGGCGGTACATCTGTCCGCGCGGCGCCTGCATCAGCTTTTCGAAGCGGATGGCGAGACGGTCGGAAGTTACATCCTGCGCCGGCGCCTGGAGGAATGTGCCCGCGCGATTTCGGATGCCGCCCAGCGCAGCCGCACGGTGACAGAGATTGCGTTTCTGCACGGTTTCAACAACGCATCGCATTTTGGCCGGGTGTTTCGTGAGCGCTATGGAGCCACGCCCAGTGACTACCGCCGCAGGGGTGCCGAACTGCCACGAGCCAGGCTGCCGTGAGCGCCGCGGCCCCACCGGCCACCGAATAAACTCATCTGTCGCTGACAGGCGTCAATGCGCGCGGTGGGTTTGCAGCCACCCCGTTCCCGATTGGCTCTAAACTGCAATGACGACGAACAATAGTCATTCCACGCCCGAGGGACACAGTGGATCCAGTGCCGTTGCGGTTCGGTATCTTTTGCCTGTGCATCATGGCCGCAGCGCTGGCGCCGCGCTCCGCACGGGCTGTCACCGTCGAGGGCGACATCAGCTACACCAACGACTACGTTTTCAGAGGGATTTCGGAAACAGGCGGGCGCAGCGCCGGGCAGATCGACGTGCGCGTCAGCACCCGGGACGGAACATTCCTGGGAATCTTTGCCTCGACGCTGGGGCACACCTGGCAACGCAAGTGGGGGAGCTTCGGTTGGGACTATGAGCTGGAAACATACCTGGGCCATCGCTTCGACCTCTCGCCCGCCTGGAGTGCCACGCTGACGGGGGTGAGCTACTCGTACCTGAAGGGAAACGTTCGCATGTCGGACGACTACCAGGAGATTTCGGTCGCGGCGTCCTATCTTGATCTTTGGACCATGACCGTAGCCTTTATCCCGAATGCAGTGCGTTTCGACGGAGATTACAGACTGGGGCGTTATCCGGCCTACGTCGTAGACAACTCGGTCCAGTTACCCCTGATTGGACGGATCTTTCTCACTGCCGGCGCCGGCTACTACACCTCAGACGAGACCGGATATGCCTTTGGAAATGCAGGCCTTGGCTTTCAATTCAAGAGCTTACGGGTGGACGGGGGCTACTACTTCGCTCAGGACCGTGCCCGGGCGCTTTTCCCGTACGGGCGGGCCGGCAGCCGCTTCGCGGGCACCGTAAGCTGGCATTTCTGAAGGCCGTTTTGAACCTGGATGCCTTTGCGTGACACTTACCGTGAAAGGATGTGAGACGTGAGAGGCCCAAACCACAACGAAACGCACGGGCCGCCGGCAACGGCGGAGCACAGTTATCGCAGCGGCGCATCAGCGGCCCGCGAGAAGGAGCTCATTGCCAAGATCGCCAAGGGCGACCGACGGGCCTTCGAAGAGCTCTACAACCTTTATCATCGCCGGCTCGCGCGGTTCCTGACGCGCCTGACCCGGCGTTATGACGTAGCGGAAGAGGTCATCAACGACACCTTCTGGATCGTCTGGAAGAAGGCGGGAGACTTTCGTGGCGAGTCGCAGCCGTCCACCTGGATACTCGGCATCGCCTACCGAAGAGCGAGAAATGCGTTCCGGTCCTCGGCACGGACGGGTTCCGCAGAGAACCTGGACGCTCTGCTGGAACCACCTACCAGTGACGAACCGATGCGGACCGAGGAGTTGCGGGACTGGCTGCTCCAGGGCCTGGTTCAACTGCCCGTAGAGCAGCGGCTCGCCGTCGAGCTGTGTTATGAGCTCGGTTATTCATGTGAGGAGATTTCGGCAATTATGGGTTGTCCCGTCAACACAGTGAAGACGCGCTTGTTTCATGCGCGGGCCAAACTGCAGAAGCTGCTTCCCGTGTTGGGTGGAAGCGCTGCGCCTCCTGGCGAGAGCCGAGGTAAGACATGATGGCCCTGGATGAACGCGCTCTCCATGAAGAAGTCTGGCTGCTGCTGCCGTGGCTGGCCAACGGCCGGCTTTCGCCGGCAGAACGCGAGACGGCACAGGAGCACGTGCGGCGTTGCAATGCGTGTGAGCGGGAGCTCGCACTACAACAGTTGATGTGCAACGCCTTCACGGAACCGGACCGGGTGACTTATGCCCCGGGTCCCTCGTTCCGCAAACTGATGGACCGTATCGATAGCGACAGCAGGACTCGCGACGATGAAGCCAGCGAGGAGTCCCTGCGCGACTGGCAGCCCGCGGGCCGTTCGCCCGGTCACCCAGCGCTGACCCGTGCTCGCCGTGTATCGCTGTGGCGGCCTCCGGGGCTCGCCTGGGCTGCAAGCTTTCTGATCCTGTTCGGCCTCACGGGAATGATGTTTACGGCCTATCGCTGGTCGGCGCCGGTGTTCCACACGAAATCGGATGATTCCGTCGTGACTCCCAACGTCCTGCACATCGCTCTCGACCGCTCGCTGCCGATCGGCGAAGTCCAGGAGTTGCTGCGGGCGGGCGGCGCACGAATCGTCGAGAGCCCGAGCAATACCGGGTTTCTGGGCGTGACACCGGTCGGCGTCATCGCCGGGCAGACAACGGAGGCGAGCGCAAACAAGCAACTGCGCGCGCTTTCGGCGCGCTTGCGCGCCGACCCGCGAGTGCTGTGGGTACAGCCTCTTGCGGATGAAGGAATACCGGCCGACCTGCGAGCGCCGGATGCCGCTGACCAGCGAGCGCCGGATGCCCGGGAGCACTGATGCGCGTTCTTGCGCGTGCGGGCGCCCTTGCTGCACTGGTCCTGTCATCATGGGCCTGCGCGCCCGCGACGGCTGACACAGCGGCTTCGAAGTTCGATACCGGCCACCAGTTCGTGGTCGTGACATTCGCAAACGACCCCTATCGCCCCCCCGCACGCGCCGGCAGCACCGGCCGCCGCTACGCAGGCGGCAGCTACGGCCTGGCACAAGGCGCGCGTAACAATGCGCAGCGCGTGGCGGCCACCTATTCGCTCAGGCAGGTTGCGAGCTGGCCGATCAAAGAGCTCGGCGTGCACTGTGTCGTGTACGAAATCCCGGACTCGCGATCGATAACCGAGGTACTCGCCACACTGACAAGGGATCCGCGCATCACCCTCGCGCAACCCTTGCAGGAGTTCCACACTTTGACCAGCGAGGCGGCGCCTGGCACGTACAACGATCCCCTGTACAGCCTTCAGACCAATCTCGTCGCCTTGGACATTCCCGCCGCCCATCAGCGCACACAGGGCGCCGGCATAAAGGTCGCATTGATCGACACCGGCGTGGACAGCACACATCCTGACCTGCGCGAGCGGATCTCCGGTACGCGCTCGTTCGTAACTACGGATTTTCTCACGCCTGCGGCAGCGGCTGCCAAACCCGCCGCTGCGGCCTCGTATCGGCATGGCACCGCGATGGCAGGATTGATCGCCGCCGTTGCAAACAACAAGGTAGGTATCGTCGGCATCGCGCCGCTGGCGCGGATCGAGGTATTCGAAGCCTGCTGGCAGCTCAAGCCCAACACGGACGCGGCGGCCTGCAACACCTTTACGCTTGCCCAGGCACTCGCCGCGGCGCTCGAGGCCCGCATTCCCCTGATCAACCTGAGTATCGCCGGCCCCGCCGATCCCCTGCTGTCCGCCCTGGTGCAGAGCGGTCTGAAGCGCGGCGTGATCTTCGTCGGCTCGGCGGCCGATGTCGCCGATGCTTTTCCAACCAACATCCATGGAGTGATCGGAGTTGCCAACAGCGACGCTCCGCAGCACAACCAGGGCGAAGCGACGCTCGCCGCGCCGGCAACGCACGTTATGACACTGCTGCCCGATGCCCAATACGATTTCGAATCGGGCACGTCCGTAGCCGCGGCGGAACTGACAGGCGTGGTGGCGCTGCTGCTCAGTGCCAACAATCACCTGACGGCTGACTCGATCGTCTCGCTCTTGAAGAGCACCGCAGGTCCTGCGATGCAGAGTGCCTCAATCGACGTCAACGCCGCCCTGGCAAAGATGGACGCCGAAAGAGTGGGCCGGCTGGCCCGCTCGAGCCACTGAAGCCACAAGGACTGTAGGGGTTGACCGCGAGGTGCCGGGCCGGGCCCGAAGGCCCGACCCGACACCCCCTCGATTCGGTGGGAGCCGCAGCGCGGCTCAGATCTGGACGACGACTTTACCGCAACGCGACGCTTTTCTGGTAGTGCGTCGCGCGCAAACCAATTGACACCGGTGTCTAAGCCCGCTGTTGCTCAGCTGACACAGCCGCGGCCATTCACTCTCAGGCGACAAAAACAGCCCTGTTGGGAGAGCCCCGCAGTCGGCCTCGGGCGTCTCATTTGCGCAACCTGGGGGGGGGATCCAACCTATGAAGAACTGCGCGAGTGGTGCCTGCAGACACTTTTGCGTGCTCATACTGGGAGCGGCCCTGGCATTTCCGGCCCTGGCATATGCATCGGCCGACGACCAGCTCGAGGAGGTCGTGGTCACGGCACAGAAGCGGACCGAGAACATCCAGGAGGTGCCGATTGCGGTGTCCGCGTTTGGCTCAGCTCAGCTCGAGCAGCGAGGCATCACCAGCGTCTCGCAGCTCAGCAATCTTGCGCCCAACGTCAATCTCGATGCCGGGACGCCCTTCTCCGGCTCCGACACGGTGCTATCCGCCTACATCCGCGGTATCGGCCAGGATGATTTCGCCTTTAACCTCGATCCTGGCGTGGGCGTATACGTTGACGGCGTTTACCTGGCCCGCAGCGTCGGTGCTAACACCACGATGCTGGATGTCGATCGGGTCGAGATACTCAAGGGGCCACAGGGCACCCTGTTCGGACGCAACACCATCGGCGGCGCCATCTCGATCGTGACGCGCGATCCTGGCAAGGAATTCACGGTCAAAGGCGATGTGACCACGGGCTCACGCCAGCGCTTCGATGCCAAGGTCTCCTTCGACGTGCCGTTCACGGACTGGATACTGAGCACGATTTCGTTCTCCACCCAGAAGCAGACGGGGTATCAGCATCGCATTCCCTTCGTGCAGACGAACGCCGGCGGCTCGGCGGGCATCCCCGATTGCACGACTCCAACCTGCCCTTACATCACCGACGCAATCCAGGCATTCCCGGCGGCCGGTTATCAGACCTCGCAGAACGAAGGCGGAATCAACAAGTGGAGCGGCCGGGCGAAAGTGGTGTTCCTGCTCACCGATGACTTCAAAGTCACGGCCACGGGCGACTATCTGAACGTTGATCAGCCCGCGTCTGCGAATACGGTCATTGGTATCAACAACGCCCAACTGGGTCCGGGTGGCTTGTCAGGGGTGTCCAACGCATGCCTCCTCGGCGCGCCCATCGGCGTGCTGTGCAAGCTGCCGCGCGGCGGCCTCAGTCCGACACCGACGCCCATGCCGATATCTCCACCATTGGCTGGCGTCAATGTGGATGGCAATCCGTACAACAACTATCTGCCCTACGACTCGCGTTTCGAGACCGGAAACATCGACACCAGCTATGCCACCGGCAACAGCTTCTCGAAGCTCAAGAACTGGGGTGTTTCCACAGTAGTGGACTGGAGCATAGGCCAAGGCATGAATCTCAAGTGGATCAACGCCTACCGCGACATGCGTTGGGATGTCGGCATGGACCTGGACGGGTCGCCGCAGAACGTGCTGCAAACTTCGTTCGACATGATCCAGCACCAGACCTCCGAGGAGCTGCAGTTGAACGGTATCGCGGTCGACGACCGGCTCAACTACGCCGTTGGCGCGTACTACTTCGAGGAATCCGGACACCTGCACGACTTCGTGACCTTCCCCATGGGCATCCTGATGATCGACGGACCCAACGATCTGCGCACGAAAGCCGAAGCCTTGTATGCCCATCTGAACTTCAAGCTGACCGAGCACTGGGGCCTGACTCTCGGCGGGCGCGAGACTCACGAGCACAAGGAGTTCCAGGGATACCAGACGGACGACAACGGCCTGAGCTACAAGATCACGGGCTGCTATCCGCCAGACGCCCCGAACACCCTCGGCGCGCCCCCCAGTCTCACCTGCCAGCAGGCACTCGGATTTCCGGTACCAGGCAGCCCCTACACGTACTACCCGAAAGGACCCTTCACCCAAAACTACAACAACTTTTCGCCGACGGCGGGTATCGAGTTCCACATCAACGCCGACCAGATGCTGTACGCGTCATACTCGAAGGGCTACAAGACCGGCAGCTGGACGACCCGCCTCTCGAGCCCTCATCCAACGTATGACAGCAGCCTGCACTTCAACCCGGAATTCGCGAAGTCCGAGGAGCTGGGTTACAAGTCGGAGCTGATCGACCACCGCCTGCGCCTGAATCTCGCGGCCTTCCATACGAAGTACGACAACATCCAGCTGAACTCGCAACAGGGCATTTCACCGACGATCGTCAACGCCGGCGACGCCACGATCTACGGGTTTGAAGCTGAAGCGCAAGCCGTGCTCGGTGGCGGGTTCTCCATCAACGCCTCGGCCGGGTATACGCATGCGAAGTATGACAGGTTGAATAACGTCATCGACAATGGGTATCTGCTGACTGCGCACTCCTGTCCGGAGAGAGATCCAAACGCACCGGCACCGACCGCCATACCGGCATCCTATAGCAACGGCGTGTGCGAGCTACCCAAGACGCCCAAGTTCAAGGGATTCGTCGGCCCGCAATACGCCTTCAATCTGCCGAACAGCGCCGGGCTGTTGTTGAACGCCGATGTGACCTACATCACCAAGGAGTACAACGACATTGGCAATACCTGGCAGCTCGCGCGTCCGGCCATGAGCCTGATCAACGCCTCGATCACGTATCAGGCGCCGAGCAGGCAGTGGGAAGTGGCCGTAGGTGGCATCAACCTGAGCGACAAGCGCTACGTCGTCAGTGGTCAGAACCAGGGTGGCGTTGCCGTGATCGATGCATCGTACAATGCTCCCCGGGAGTGGTACGCGACGTTCCGCTACCGGCCCGAGTTCGGTGGAGGCAAGTAACGCGGGCTCATTTGTTGCTTCACAGGGCACCTCACCCGGAAGACTGCATATGCGATTCAAGAAGCTCGGCAATACTGGCCTGCTCGTCTCGGAGATCTGCCTCGGAACCATGACCTTCGGCAGCGGCGAAGGCCTGTGGCGGGCCATCGGCCACTTGGATCAGCCTGCGGTCAATAGCATCGTGCGCGCAGCTTTTGACCGTGGCGTCAACTTCCTGGATACGGCAGACGTCTACCACGCTGGCCGCTCCGAGGTAATGACGGGTGAGGCGCTGAGAAATCTAGGTATCAGCCGTGGCCAGTTCGTCCTTGCGACAAAAGTACACGGACGGATGGGGCCAGGGCCCAACCAGTTGGGCTTGTCGCGCGCCCACATCCTTCACGCAGTCGATGAGAGCCTGGAGCGGCTCAAACTCGACTATATCGATCTGTACCAGATACACGGGTTCGATGCGCTGACACCCTTCGAAGAGACCCTGGATGCGCTCAACGATTGCGTACGGGCGGGCAAGGTTCGCTATATCGGCTTGTGCAACCTGGCCGCGTGGCAGATTACGAAATCGCTCTGGATCTCCGACACGCGCAACTTGGAGCGCTTCCAGAGCGTGCAGGCCTACTACAGCATCGCGGGGCGCGATCTCGAGCGTGAGATCGTACCGCTCGCCAACGACCAGCAGCTTGCGATACTGCCGTGGAGTCCGCTCGCCGGCGGGCTGTTGAGCGGTAAGTTCTCGCGCGACGACAAGGGGCCTGAAGGCACGCGGCGTGCCTCGTTCGATTTCCCGCCGGTAGACAAAGACCGCGCGTTCCGTGTCATTGATGCGATGAGACCGATTGCGAAGTCACACGGCGTATCGGTGGCGAGAGTTGCGCTGGCGTGGCTGCTGCACAAGGCGCCGGTCACGTCAGTGATCATCGGAGCAAAAAACACTGAGCAGTTGCAGGACAACGTGGCCGCCGTGGACCTGAAACTGACCAGCGATGACATGGCGACGCTCGACAAGGTCTCCGCCCTGCCGCCCGAATATCCAGGGTGGATGGTGGACCGGCAATCCGCCGACCGGCTCGCGCTGCTCAATCCTTCTCGCAGCTGAACGCAACCGTTTCGTACGGAACAGTCACCTCGTCCTGGCCGAGTGCAGGGGTCCTTGCAATCAGGTCGCGCAGCCGCGCCGCCACGATGTGTTGCTGCGGCCGCTCGAGCGCGGCGATAAAGCTGGTTGATAGCACTCGATCCACGATCACCTGTTCCGGCGCTCCCGTGTGACCGTTGGGGAAACGCTTTTCGCGCAACGGTCCGAAACCTTCGGCCGGGAAGAGCTTCCGCCATTCGCCACTGCTATACCGTGGGGAATTGCCTTCGTATGGAGCCATGATAGCTGTCATCGCAGCCGCCCAGTCCACCGACTCGTCTCGCACGTTCCAGATGAGGCCGAAGGACCCTCCCGGGCGTAACACGCGATGTATCTCCTTCAACGCAGCCTCTGTTGCGAACCAATGAAATGACTGCGCGCAGACTACGCAGTCAACGGCCCCGTTGTTCACGGGTATGCTTTCTGCCGTGCCTGACCGGGCAGCTACGGTCGGAACGGTCTGGGTGAGTTGGGCCAACATCTCCTGTACCGGCTCAACCGCGATGATGTTGGCGCCGGTTGCCAGGAGCCTGCGTGTGAATTTGCCGGTACCCGCGCCCAGATCGACGACGGTGCGGGTGTCATCCAACTTCAGATAGTCGCGCAACCATTGGTCGAGCGCGACAGGGTATTCGGGGCGGCCACGCGAATACGCCTGCGCTTCCCGTGCGAAACCCTTGGCCGCAGCCTCGTGCATAGACACATTCTAGTCCAAGCCCGCGAATGAGCGGTGCATCGTTTGTGAGGCCGCGGGCCCGGAACCGCTGCTGCTGCGAGTGCGCCGAAAGTCAGCGCCGCGCCACCAGCGCAGCGCGGCAGATCCGCTCCACCAGCTTGGGAAAGTCGATACCCGCAGCGCGAGCCGCCTGCGGGAGCAGGCTTCCGGAGGTCATGCCGGGCAGCGAGTTAGCCTCCAGGCACCAGAACTTACCATTGGGGTCCATTCTGAAGTCGATCCGGCTGTACATGCCGAGCTTCAGCGCAGCATGGGCACGCATAGCGAGCCGCTGCACGTCTGCTGCCGCCTGCGCCGGCAGTTCGGCGGGAAACACTTCCTGGGCAGCACCCTTCTGGTACTTCGCCTCGTAATCGAAGACCTCACCCTTGATGATGATCTCGCCCACGGGCAAGGCTTCGCCATCGAGAATGCCGACCGTGAGCTCCCGGCCGGGAATGAATCTCTCCACCATGACCTCGGAATCGAACCGATCCGCTAGCGCCAGTGCGTCGGAGAGATCGGTGGCCTGCCGAACGATGGACAGTCCTACGGTCGATCCCTGTTTGTTCGGCTTGACCACCACGGGCCAGCCCAGCGTTTCGCTCACGTCATGCGCAAGAACGGGCGCCATGAGCCAGTCGGCCGTGGGCACGCCTGCAGCGCGGAAAAGACGCTTCGACAGGTCCTTGTCCATAGCGGTCGCGCTGGCGATGTGATTGCTGCCGGTATACGCAAGTCCGGCGAGATCGAGCACGGCCTGAACACGGCCGTCCTCTCCCGCGCCACCGTGTAAAGCGAGAAAGACGACGTCAACATCGCGAATGTCGCTGGCATTTGTGGTCAGCGTCAGCGCGGATTCGCGCATGCCGGCTAACGCCGTGCGGGACGGCGGCTCGGGTCCGACGCCGCTCGTAAGCATTTTCTGCTCAACGTTGGGCGGCAACCGGCCGGTTGCCGTATCGATCGCCACTACGTCGTGCCCGAGGCCGCGCAGCGCGGGAATCACCTGGGCGGCGCTGGCGATCGAGACATCCCGCTCCTCACTCGTACCGCCGAAAAGAACTGCGATCTTCATCCCGCCATTGTGACAGCAGGAGCGGCCGCTGTGCGTGCGGAGATCGTCAGAACGGGTAGTGCCGCGGCGTGGTCTGTATGGTTATCCAGCGCAGCTCGGTGAACTCGTTGATGCCCGCCTTGCCGCCGAACCTGCCATAGCCCGAGGCTTTGACGCCGCCGAACGGCATCTGGGCTTCGTCGTGCACCGTCGGTCCATTGATGTGGCAGATCCCCGACTCGATGCGCTTCGCGAGCTCGATCGCCTTCGCAATGTCGCGACTAAACAGTGCAGCGGACAACCCGTACTCGGTGTCGTTCGCCACTGTCACAGCCTCCTCGGCGGACTTCACACGGGTGATCGAAACCTGCGGTCCGAAGGACTCCTCGCGAAACAGCGACATGTCGGGCGTCACCTTGTCCACAACGATGCCTTTCATGATGGTTCCGTCCGCGCTCTCTCCTCCGCAGAGCACCTTTGCACCCTTGCCCACCGCATCGCGGACCAATTGCTGTACGCGCTCGACGGTCGGCCTACCCACGACCGATCCCAACACGAAGTCACCCTTGCGAGGATCACCAACCGGCAGGGCCGCCACGCGCTTGGCGAGCTTTGCACCAAATTGGTCCGCAACCTTCTCGTCCACGATCACCCGCTCCGTGGACATGCAAATCTGACCGGAATTCGCGAACGCACCAAATACGGTCGCGTCGACCGCAGCATCGAGGTCTGCATCGTCCAACACGATCAGCGGAGCCTTGCCACCCAGCTCGAGCAAGACCGGCTTGAGGTGCCTGGCGCCCAGCATCGCAATGATCCGCCCCACCCGGGTAGACCCGGTGAAGTTGATCCGCTTGACCGCAGGATGCGCGATCAGAGCATCAGCTAGCGTTTCGGCGTCCTTGGGGTCGTGCGTGACCACATTGACGACGCCCTCCCCCAGTCCGGCCTCGTTCAACACGGCGCCAATCAACCGATGGGTTGCCGGGCAAACCTCGGAAGCCTTCAGGATGACTGTGTTTCCACACGCAAGTGGCAGCGCGATGGCGCGCACTCCAAGAATGATTGGAGCATTCCAGGGTGCAATGCCTAACACGACGCCAACCGGTTGGCGCAGTGCCATGGCCAGACTGCCCGGCACGTCCGACGGGACGACTTCACCGGATATCTGAGTCGTCATCGACCCCGCTTCGCGCAGCATGTTGGCGGCGAGATGAACGTTGAAATGCCCCCAACCTCCGGTGGCACCCGTTTCCGTGGTCAGAATCGACGCGAACTGAGCCGCACGCGATTCCAGAAGGTCGGCCGCTTTGTTGAGCCTGGCCCGGCGCTCGCTCGGGCCGATCGCCGACCACTTCGGAAACGCCGCGGCGGCCGCATCGGCTGCAGCGCGCGCATCAGCGACGGAAGCCGCGGCGGCGCGTGTGGCAACCTCGCCCGAGATCGGGTTCAAACGGTTGAAGGTGGCTGACCCGGAGGCCGGAACATCTCGTCCGGCGATGAGCAGAGTGATCGTTTCCATAATTTTCAACTCAACGAATAGTCCTTCTGCGTACGTGCATACTCGGCGAAATAATCCAACGCGTGCGGGTTTGCCACCGCGTCCCGATTGGCAGCCTTCTCGGGAGCGATTCCCATGAGTATCTTGCGCACGGGAACTTCCATCTTCTTGCCGGTCAGCGTGAAGGGAATCGCAGCCACCTGGCAGATCTTGTCGGGCACGTGCCGTGGCGAATACTCGCGGCGCAAAGTGGCGCGAATCCTGTCGCTGATGGCCTCATCGAGGACCAGGCCCTCCTTGAGCTTCACGAACAGCGGCATGAAGAATTTGCCCTGCGGCAGGTCGAGGTTGACGATGAGAGAGTCGTCGACCTCGGGCAATGTCGCCAACGAGCGGTAGATCTCCGCGGTTCCAATACGAACGCCATGGCGATTGAGCGTGGCGTCGGACCGTCCGAGCACGAAAGCGCCACCGCGCTCGTTGATCCGGAAGAAGTCGCCGTGACGCCAGACACCCGGAAACTCCTGAAAATAGGAATCCAGGTAGCGTTTGTTATCCGTGTCATTCCAGAAACAAACGGGCATGGACGGCATGGGCTGCGTGACGACCAGCTCTCCAACCTGGTTCACCACCTTCTCGCCGCGCTCGTTGAATGCATACACGGCGGCCCCGAGGGAGCGCGCCTGGATCTCTCCCGCGTACACCGGCAGGATCGAGGCTCCCCCGACAAACCCCGTGCAGACATCAGTTCCGCCGCTGCCCGATGCAACCCACAAGTCCTCCTTGACATTGTTGTAGAGCCACGCCATGCATTCAGGCGTCACCGGTGAACCCGCGAGACAGACACCTTGCAACGTTGACAGCTTGAAACTGTCCTTGGGCACGAACCCGCCCTTCTGCAGTGCCGACACATATGTCGGGCTCGTGCCGAACAGCGAGGCACCCGAATCGTCCACCATCTTCCACAGAACATCCGGACTCGGCCAGGCCGGATTGCCGTCGTACAACACCGGTACGACGTTGGAGAGCAGCGAGCTGACGAGGAAGTTCCACATCATCCAGCCGGTCGTGGTGAAGAAGAACAGCCGCTCGCCCGGGTGCACGTCGAAGTTGAATGCCAGGTGCTTCAGCTGCTCGAGAATGATGCCGCCGTGACTGTGGCAGATGGGCTTCGGCAGGCCGGTCGTGCCCGAGGAGAACAATATCCACAGCGGCTGCTCGAACGGCACCTGCTCGAACTCAAACTCGTCCGGCGGCACGGCTGGATGCCTGAAAAGCTCATCCCAGAGGATGGTATTGGACGACAGGGGCTGGCGGTCATCCCGATTCAGGTAAGGCAGGTAGATCACATGGCGCAGCGACTCGAGCTGGCCGATGATCTTCTGCACCTCGGCCTTGCGCTCGAAGGGCTTGCCGCCGTACTGGTAGCCATCGACACAGAACATGACCTTCGGCGCGAGCTGCGAGTAACGATCCAACACGCCGCGGGTGCCGAAATCCGGGCCACAGCTGGACCAGACCGCACCAATGCTGGTCGTCGCCAGCATCGCGATGATGGTCTCCGGCGCGTTCGGCATGTAGGCGACGACGCGGTCGCCCGGCTCCACACCCAACTTGCGCAGTTGGGTTGCGAGGATACGCACCTTCCCGCCGAGCTCCTCCCAGGACATGCGCGACAGTGGCGCCCGCTCGCTCAGATACATCAATGCATCGGCGTTCGGGCGCTCGTGGCGCAAGGCATGTTGCGCGTAGTTCAAACGCGCGCCAGGAAACCATTTCGCACCCGGCATCCGCCGGTCGGCCAGGACACGCTCATAGGGAGTCGAAGAGCGAACGTCGAAGTAGTCCCAGATCGCCTGCCAGAACGCTTCGAGGTCATCGACGGACCACTGCCATAGCTCGGCATAGCTGGCGAACTTGAGCCCCCGTTCCTTCGCCAGCCAGTGCATCAAGGCCGTGAGAAGCGACCTCTCGATGCGCTCCGGACTTGGCGTCCACAACAGGTCCCCTTCATTCACCACCGACATGTGACGCACACTCGACATGAGCACTGCAGCCCCCTCTTACCTCTAACTACAGGCGCTCGATGATCATCGCGATGCCCTGGCCCACTCCGATGCACATCGTGCACAGCGCGTGGCGGCCCCGAGTTGCGGCAAGCTGATACATTGCGGTCGTCACGAGCCTCGCGCCGGTCATGCCGAGCGGATGGCCAATTGCGATAGCGCCGCCGTTTGCATTGACGTGTTCGGCATCGTCCGCAAGTCCGAGCTCGCGCAACACTGCGAGGCCCTGCGATGCGAACGCTTCGTTTAGTTCAACAACATCCATCTTTCGGATATCCAGACCCACGCGGCCCAACGCTTTGCGGCTCGCGGGCACCGGGCCCATTCCCATGATTCGAGGCTCGACACCGGCAGTCGCCGCCGTGACGATGCGCGCACGCGGAGTGAGTCCGAAGCGCTTCGCAGCCTGTTCGGACGCAACGATCAACGCACAAGCGCCGTCATTCACGCCGGAAGCATTGCCTGCCGTAACGGTTCCGTTCGACCGGAAAGGAGTTGAAAGCTTCGCCAGCTGTTCGAGTGTCGTGTCAGGACGAGGATGCTCGTCCCGCGTAACGAGCAGCGGCTTGCCTTTGCGCTGTGGAATCTCGACAGGGATCAGCTCGGACTCGAAGAATCCGCGCGCATAAGCCGCAGCCGTACGTTGCTGGCTGCGCAGGGCGAACTTGTCCTGATCCTCGCGCGATACGCCATAACCGGCGGCGACGTTCTCGCCCGTTTCGGGCATCGAGTCCACGCCGTACTTCTGCTCGAGGCGGGAATTGATGAAGCGCCAGCCGATCGTCGTGTCGTAGATCTCGGCCGCCCGGCTGAACGCCGAATCGGCCTTCGGCATCACGAAGGGTGCGCGCGACATCGATTCCACGCCGCCCGCAATGATGAGATCGGCCTCACCCGCCTTGATGGTCCGGGCGGCCAGGGCGATGGCGTCCATGCCGGATCCGCAGAGCCGGTTTACGGTGGCACCCGGCACATCCACCGGAAGACCCGCCAGGAGCGCAGCCATCCGCGCAACGTTTCGGTTGTCCTCACCCGCCTGGTTGGCGCAGCCCAGGAACACATCGTCGATGGCCTCGGGGTCCAAGGAAGGGTTGCGGGAGATCAAAGCGGCAATGGGAAGGGCCGCCAGATCGTCCGGCCGCACGGAGGACAGAGCGCCGCCGTACCGGCCGATGGGGGTTCGTACGGCGTCGCAAATGAAAGCGTCAATCATGGGTCAGGCCTCGAATCTGGCGTCGGGACGCGCGCGCCCTGGGGTCGCAAATAATACGATGACAGGCGCCGCGGGCCAGGGTACGATTACCGTACTCGGCATCCAATACCTATAAGAGTAAGCAATGTTGCAGTCTAAAACTTTTCCCAAGACTTCGGGTTCGTTTATCGCACCACGAGTGATGAGCGCCACCGATCCGGACAACGTCCTGTTCCGCGGCGGCGATCCGGACTTCATGACGTCCCTGGCGAGGGGGTTGCATGTCATTCGGGCGTTCGCGGGGGTCGACCGCCGGCTCACCATCGCGGATGTGAGTCGTGCGACTGGGTTGACGCGGGCCGTAGTACGCCGGTGCCTGTACACCCTGAAAGAACTTGGGTACGCGGCGACCGACGGCCGCATGTATTTCCTCCAACCCCGGATTCTCAATCTCGGTTACGCCTATCTCTCAACCGCTCCAGTCCCGATTGCCGCGCAGCCGGTGCTCGAGGAAATGAGCGAAGCGCTGGGCGAGGCGTCATCCGTCGCGGTGCTGGACGACGGCGCGGTCGTCTACGTTGGCCGTGCCGCGACCAAGCGAATCATGTCGGTAACACTCGGAGTTGGTAGCCGGCTGCCGGCCTATTGCACCGCGTTGGGACGTGTTCTGCTCGCTCATCTGACCGACGAGCAGGTGAACTCCGAGCTGGCGAAGGTCGACTTCATCCAGCACACCAAGCACACGGTCACCTCGCGCAAGCGCCTGGAGGAGATCCTCGTCGGCGTGCGGCAGGATGGTTTCGCGCTCAACGACCAGGAGCTCGAAATCGGGCTGCGCTCGATCGCCGTGCCGGTGCGGAACGTGGTCGGCACAGTGGTTGCCGCAATGAATGTGAGCTCACAGGCCTCGAGGGTCTCGCGCCGTGAGCTGCTGGAGCGGTGCCTGCCCGTGTTGCGCGGTGCCGCGGAAAAACTGAGCAGCCAGCTGCCGCCACCGCGATAGGCCCGCCGCCGCAGGTGCGCCGCGCCGTACCGGCTGACCGCCGGTACAGTGAGCGGTACAGCGCGTCCTGTGTATCTGCCGCGCCAGCGTGCAACTCCGTAGCTTGTAGTCCTGCCGAACAGGACTACACCATGATCGACCCTCTCCCTTTCGCAACATACTCGTTCGTCATGTCCATCACGCCGGGGCCGAACAACGTCATGTTGACGGCGTCCGGGGCGACATTTGGTTTCCGTCGAACGGTGCCTCACATATTCGGAGTTTGCGCCGGCTTCAGCGTGGTGCTCCTCGCCGTCTGCGCCGGGTTGGACGCGCTCTTCACGCGCTGGCCGGAGGCTCAGACGGTGTTGCGATGGGCAGGCGCGGCGTACCTCGTCTACCTGGGCTGGCGGATTTTGCGCTCGGGCGAGGCAAAGGCCGGGCATAGCCCGAAACCCCTTACAGTGCTCGAGGCCGCGGCTTTTCAGTTCCTCAATCCCAAGGCGTGGGTGATGACGCTGACGGCCGCCGCAATGTTCCTGCCGCGTGAGCTGGGGTTCGTGACAGCGTGCGTGTACATGGTTGGCGTGATGGCGCTGATCAATCTGCCGTGCATCACCGCGTGGGCTCTTTTTGGCAGCTCCCTGCGAAGTTTCCTGGCCCGGCCCGCCGGCCGCGTTGCGTTCAATGCCATGATGTCGGTGGCCCTGGCCGTCACCGGCATCGCGATGGTGATGTAGTAACCTGCAGCATCCAACCAGTGAGGCACCGTGTTCGAGCTGTCACGCGACTCCACCGTTGCATTGGTTGACCAGATCGCCGAGCGGGTCACGAGCCTGGTCGAGCACGGCCAGTTGCCGGCCGGCGCGCGGCTGCCATCGATCCGCAAGCTGGCCAAGCTCGTCGGGGCGAGCCCCTTCACGGTGGTCGATGCCTACGATCGGCTGGTGGCCCGCGGAGTCATCGAGTCGCGTGCCGGGCGGGGCTTTTTCGTCTGCGGGCGGCGCCTGGCGACTCCCCTCCTCGCCATCGAGGCCTTGGTCGATTCGGCGGCCGATCCGGGCTCCGATGCACTCGCGCTCGCGCGCATGTCGCTGTCCCACTCCTCGGACATCATCGCCGCAGGCTCCGGATTTCTACCCGAGAACTGGCTGATGGAAGCCGTGCCGGGCGCGGTGCTCAATCGTCTGTCGCGCGGCCGCCGGCCTCAGGCGTGGATGCAATGCGCGCCCCAGGGGCTGTTCGAGCTGCGCGAGCAGATCGCCGCGCGGCTGGTGCAACACGGCATAGCCGCCGGAGCCGCGAATATCGTTACGACTTTCGGCGCCTCTCAGGCATTCGACCTGCTGGGACGCATCCTGTTTGCACCCGGAGATGCGGTGCTCGTGGAAGACCCAGGCTATTTCGTGCTGTTCGAACAGCTCAGGGGTCAGCACGTCAACCTCGTCCCGATTCCACGGACCGCGGCGGGACCTGACCTGGACGCTCTCGAGAACGCCTGCCGCACCCATCGGCCACGCGCCTTCTTCACGCAGACGCTGCTGCACAATCCGACAGGCTCCAACAGCGCGCCGGCCAATTGTCACCGGGTGTTGTCGCTCGCGGAGCAATTCCACTTCGCTGTCATCGAGGACGATGTGTATGGTGACCTGCATGCCGGACCGGCAGTGCGGCTCGCGCAGATTGACGGCCTGCGGCATGTCATTCACGTAGGCAGCTTCACGAAGCTCATTGGTCCGGCGCTGCGAGTCGGTTTCGTCGCAGCTGAGCCGGCGCTGATCGCACAGATCGTCGAACGCAAGGTGTTATCGGTGCTCTCGGGATCAGCACTGCTCGAAGGTTTCGTCTCCGAAGTGCTTGACAGCGGCCGCTATCGAAAGCACGTGGACACCGTCCGGACGCGCCTGTCTCGTATGAGGCGCGATGCGCGCCAAGCTCTGGAGCGGGCCGGGGTTACGTTCGAGAGTGCCGGGGGGGAAGGAATCTTCCTCTGGGGCCGCGTCCCTGATCGCGCGCCCGTGGACAAGCTGGTCCGCGACGCCAGGGAGCACTCCATCCTGCTGGCCAAGGGCTCTCTGTTCTCACCGTCGAGAGGTTGCGGCCAATGGCTGCGCTTCAACGTCGCGCACAGCACAGCGCCTGCGCTCATCCGATTTCTGGGTAACGCCCTCAGCGAAGCTGCCTGAACCATTACCTGCATGCTGGAACGCAGCAGGCGCATCATTAGTCAGACAGGCCCCCGGGACACATGGGTAAACTGGCGTGATGTTCCGCACAATACCGCCCGTCACCCGGGCGATCATCATCGCAAACGTCCTCGTGTTCCTGCTCGAGCAGGTCACCCCGGGCACGTTCATCGACCTGTTCGCCTTGTGGCCGCTCGGCCCGCTGTTTCATCCCTGGCAGGTTGTCACGTACGCCTTCCTGCACGACCCGCGCAACATTCTGCACATCCTCTTCAATATGTTTGCGCTGTACATGTTCGGCGGCGCGCTCGAGGGCTTTTGGGGCAGCCGGCGATTCGCGGTGTTTTACTTCGCAAGCGTCCTGGCGGCAGCGGGAACTGAGCTCCTGGTCCTGACCGAGTCGAAGGTCGTGGAGCCGGTGATCGGCGCCTCCGGCGGTGTCTTCGGCCTGCTGCTGGGATTCGCCTGGTTCTTCCCGCGCCAGAGGCTGATGCTGCTGTTTCCACCCATCCCGATGCCCGCCTGGTTGTTCGTAACAGTCTACGGCGTGCTCGAGCTGGTGTTGGGTGTCACCGGCGCGCAGGACAGTGTTGCTCACTTCGCGCACCTCGGCGGCATGCTGGGCGGGGCCATCATGATCCTGCTGTGGCGGACGCGAGACAGTGATAGAAGCGCTTTGCGCTGATACAATCCGCGCCCGAAAGGAACCGGGAGGGAACTTTTGTGCCTGACCCTCCCTCTAGAGCGCCATCGTATGATCAAGACAGAACACTTAAGCAAACGCTACGACTCGCTCGTCGCCGTGGACGATGTGAGCTTCCAGGTGGCTCCCGGAGAGGTGCTGGGCTTTCTCGGCCCCAACGGCGCGGGCAAGACGACCACCATGCGCATGTTGGCGGGCTTCGTCACGCCCACAGCGGGCAAAGCCTCCATCTGCGGCCACGACATCGCCACCGAGCCCCTGCTGGCCAAGGCCAGCCTGGGTTATCTGCCCGAGGGCGCGCCGACCTACGGCGAGATGACTGTAAGGCGGTTCCTGGAATTCATTGCTGACCTGCGGCGCCTCGAGGGCGACCGCCGCCGCGCCCGGCTGGATTACGTCATCGGGCGCCTGCAACTGTCGCGGGTCCTCGATCAAACCATCGAGACCCTTTCTAAAGGCTTTCGGCGCCGTGTGGGACTCGCACAGGCCATCGTGCACGATCCGCCGGTCCTGATTCTCGATGAGCCCACCGACGGCCTCGACCCGAACCAGAAGCACGAAGTGCGCACGCTCATCAACGAGATGGCGCGCGACAAGATCATCGTCATCTCGACCCACATACTCGAAGAAGTCGATGCGGTCTGCAGCCGCGCGATCATCATCGCGCGTGGCCGGATAGTTGCCGATGACACGCCGCTGGCACTCGAGGCGAAGTCCCGTTACTACAACGCCGTGACCCTCCAGCTGGAGCAGGCAGATCAACTGGAAGCTGCCCGCGCCGCGGTAGCCGCACTACCCGCCGTTGCCGAAGTTGAGGTCAGCGTGCGCGATGCACGCCTGACCGCGCTTCCGCGTGCAGGCGCAACAATCCTGACAACGGTATCGGAGCTCGCCGTGCGCCAGGGTCTGAAGCTGAAAGAGCTGCATCTGGAGTCGGGCCGGCTCGACGAAGTCTTCCGCACCATAACTGCCTAGTTCGTCTGAAGGCACTCACAAGACGAGCCTGGTCCATCTTAAAGAAAGGGACTCCATGCGTAACGTGGGCATCATCATGCGCCGCGAGCTTGCAAGTTACTTTGCGACGCCGCTCGCCTATGTCTTCATCCTGATCTTCCTGCTGCTCGCGAATGCCTTCACCTTCTATCTCGGGGGCTTTTTCGAGCGCGGCCAGGCCGATCTGCAGTGGTTCTTCTACTGGCATCCGTGGCTGTACCTGTTCCTGATCCCGGCCATCTCCATGCGCCTGTGGGCCGAGGAGCGCAAGTCCGGCAGCATCGAGCTGCTCATGACCCAGCCAGTGACGCTGTGGGAAGCCGTGCTGGGCAAATACTTTGCCGCCTGGCTCTTCGCGGCCCTGGCGCTCGTCCTGACATTCCCGATGTGGATCACGGTCAACTACCTGGGCAAGCCCGACAACGGCACCATCCTGGCTGCCTACATCGGCAGCCTGCTGCTCGCCGGCGGCTATCTCGCCATCGGCTCGTGCATGTCCGCGCTGACCAACAACCAGGTCATCGCCTTCATCCTGGGGGTGGTCGCGTGTTTCGTCGTGCTGCTTGCGGGGTTCCCGCTGGTGCTGGATGCATTCCGCAGCTGGGCACCGCAATGGTTCGTGGATGCCATTGCCTCGCTGTCATTCCTCACGCACTTCGATTCCATCAAGAAAGGCGTGATCGACGTGCGCGACCTGTTGTATTTCGGGATGTTGGGCGCGTTCTTCCTGCTCGCGACCTCCATCGCGCTCGACTTGCGCAAAGCACACTAGCCGGACCCTACCCTATGACGAATCGCTCGACACTCGGTGGCAGCGCACTCCTCGCGCTAGCTCTCCTGCTCGTGGGTCTCACGGTCCTCTTCGATCACGCCTTGCGCGGCTGGCGGCTGGACCTGACGGCCAATCATCTCTACACCACCGCGCCCGGTACCGATCGCATCCTGAAGAGCCTCAGGGAGCCGATCAACCTGTACTTCTTCTACTCGGAGAAGCCGGCGACACAGATGCCGGACATCGCCACCTACGGGGTGCGCGTGCGGGAGTTCCTCGAAGAGATCGTGGCGCGCTCGGGCGGCAAGGTCCGGCTGCACGTCGTGGACCCGCAACCCTTCTCCGAGGACGAGGACCGCGCCTCGGAACTGGGAGTGCGGGGCAAGCCCCTGGATGCCGCCGGCAACCAGTTGTATTTCGGCCTGGCCGGGACCAACTCCACCGACGGCCACCAGGCCATCGAGTTCTTCGATCCCAAGAAAGAAGAGTTTCTCGAATACGACATCGTCAAGCTGGTCTACCAGCTGGCGAGCCCCAAGAAGCCGGTGGTCGGCTGGCTGTCGAGCCTGCCGATGGCGACCGGATTCGATCAGCAGACCGGGCAGATGCGCGAGCCGTGGGCGGTCTACAGCCAGGCGCAGCAGCTGTTCGATGTACGGCCCGTCGATGCGGCCTCGGGCAAGATCGATCCTGACCTCAGCGTGCTCGTGATCGCGCATCCGAAGAACCTGACCCCTGCGATGCAATTTGCAATCGATCAGTACGCCCTGCGCGGCGGACACGTCGCGATGTTCGTGGACCCGCTGGCCGATGCCGATCAGTCCGGGGCCGACCCGCAGAATCCGATGGCCGCCATGTCGGCCGATAAATCCTCGCAACCCGGACCCCTGCTCGCGGCGTGGGGCGTGCAGTTCAATCCCAAGCAGGTGGTCGCCGACCGGGGCCACGCGCTGCAGGTGTCAACGCGCCAGAGCGAGAGCCCGGTGCTGCACCTGGGGGTTCTCGGCCTGAATTCCAGCGACTTCACGGCTGGCGATGTCATCACGGCCGGCCTGTCGAGTATCAACGTGGCCACCGCCGGCAACCTCGAGCAGGTAAAAGGCGCGCAGACGAAGTTCGAGCCGCTGTTGGTCTCGAGCGCCGATGCGGCACTGCTCCCCACGGAGCGGTTCCAGATGCTGTTTGATCCGAACACGCTACGGGACGGATTCAAGCCGACCGGCAAACGGTACGTAATGGGTGCCCGGGTGATCGGTAACGTCAAGACGGCGTTCCCCGCAGGGCCGCCGGCCGGCGTAACGCTGCCCGCGGGCCGGAGCGCGCTCAAGGAGTCCGCCAAGCCTCTCAACCTCGTCGTGTACGCCGATACCGACATGTTGACCGACTACCTGTGGGTGCATGCCCAGAGCGTGTTCGGGCAACGGGTCGAGCAGGTGTTTGCCAACAACGGCGACCTCGTCCTCAACACGCTCGACAACCTCGCGGGGAGCGCGGACCTGATCAGCGTGCGCGGCCGGGCGAGCTTCTCGCGTCCCTTCGACCGGGTGGAGCGGCTGCGCCACATCGCCGATGACCAGTTCCGTGCCAAGGAACAGGAGCTGGAGAAACAACTGCGTGACACCGAAGAGAAGCTCACGGCGCTGCAATCGCGCCGCAACGACAAGTCAGCCATGATCCTCAGCCCCGAGCAGGAAAAGGAGCTCGACAACTTCCAGGACGAGAAGCTGCGGATCCGCAAAGAGCTGCGGGCCGTCCGGGCCGGTCTCGACAAGGACATCAAGGGACTGGGTAACGAGCTGAAGATCGTGAACATCATCGTGGTCCCGATTGTCTTTGCCGTGGTCGCCCTGCTCGTCGGGTTGTGGCGCAAACGGCAGCATCCCCCCGCTGTGACGCCCTTGAGCATGAAGGCCAAGGAGGCGCAGCCATGACTGCACGCCGTGTCACCATCCTCCTGATCGCCGGCGTGCTGGTGATCGTGCTGGCGGTGTGGCTGTCGTCAAAGCGGCAAGTCGAGCGCGGCACACTGGCTGGCGACCCCGTTGTGGCCGGGCTGGAAAAAAGCTCGCTCAACTCCATCACCGAAGTGCGTCTGAGCAAGGGCGACGGAACCAAGACGACTCTCAAGAAAGGGGCGACGGACTGGAGCGTCGGCGAGCGCGACTACCCCGCGGATTCGGGCAAGGTTCGCAAGCTGCTGCTGGACCTCGCCGCGTTGAACGTGGTGGAGGAGAAAACCCGCACGCCGGATTACTACCCTGCGCTCGGGGTCGAGGACACTACTTCGGCCAAGGCTACTGGAACCCGTGTCGATGCGGTCACAGGGGCGAAAACCTACAGCGTGATCGTCGGCAAATCCTCTGGGGCGAAATCCGGGTATGTGCGCGTAGTCAACACGCCGCAGAGCTTCCTGGCGGCACCGCTGATCACCCTCGATGCCGATCCGCGACGGTGGCTGGATCACACGTTGATCGATATTCCACAGGATCGGGTCAAGGAGTTTGCGGTGAAGCCCGCTCAGGGACCTGCGTATACCGCCACTCGCCCGAACAAGGACCAGGCCGACTTCACGGTCGCCGAGGTGCCGAAAGGCCGCGAATTGAGCAGCCCTGCCGCGGCGGATCCCATTGCCGGATCGCTCGCCAGCGTCTCACTGGATGACGTGCAGCACGCGCCACAGACACCTCCGGCGGGAGTGTCGCACGCGGTTTTCAGCACCTTCGACGGACTGAAGATCGATGTCGCAGGCCGCAAGGAAGGCACCAAAACGCTCGTGTCCTTCACGCCGAGCTCGACTGCCAAGGAAACGGAAGCCGAGGCGAAGACGCTCGCAGCGCGCCTCAACGGCTGGGAGTTTGAAATCCCGAGCTACAAGTACGACGGCCTGTTCCGGCCGTTGGATGACCTGCTGAAGAAGCCGGAGCCGGCAGCGAAAGGAGCCAAGGGCAAGGCGGGCGACAAGGAGGCCGCGAAGGACGGTCAGAAGCCTGGCAAAGCTGGCAAGAAGTCGACGCCAGCGCCCGCCGCCGATGCGGCGCCACCGGGTCCCGGCAAGTAACAGCAGCAAGTCAGCGCGCGCGGGCCAGCAGCAGCAAAGTCACCGTTGCCAGCAACGCTGTTGGCAACCACGCGAGCAGCACCGGGTTGAGATCGAACACCACGGTGCCGCTGTCGATCAGCCGCTGCAGCAGGAACAGCGCGATACCAGCCACCAGCCCCATCAACATGCGCGTGCCCGCCCCCGCCGAGCGCAGTGACCCCAACACGAACGGGATCGCCAGCAGCACCGAGAACAGGATCGCAACCGTGCGCGCGAGCCGCGACGAAAACGCGAACAGGTAGTCGCGCGCGCTCAGAGAATTGGCCTGCATGTAGCGGATCAGCTTCAACAACGCGCGGCTGTTGAGCTGCGCCGGACTCTCAACCGCTAGACCCAGAAATCCCGCCGTGACATTCGATTCCAGCACCCGTTGACCGGGCGGCGGCGCGATCACGCGCTCCGGGGTAAAGCGCGACTCGGTGTAGTCGGTCAACAGCCAGGTGCGATTGGCTCCCGCAGTCGCACCCGCCGCGTGGCCTATCGCGCGCAGCCGGTGATCGGCCGAGAGCTCGAAAATCTGCATGCCACTGAACTGCCGCTGCCCCGATTGGCGCGCGACGTTGATGATGAGGTTTCCATCCCTCACCCACGCGCCGCTGCCGCCGCCGAAGCTGACATTATTGAATTTGCTGAACGCCTTCTGCTCCTTGGCCGCTTCGTGCAGCGGCGGAGCCATGACCTCTCCCAACAGCAGCTCCACGCCAATCAGAATCAGGCCGGCAATCGCAGCTGCTCCCGCGATGCGCTGGGTAGATACACCGGTCGCACGCACCACGACGAGCTCGCTGCCTCGCGCCAGCGACCCCATGCCCAGCAGCGAGCCCATCAGCGCAGTGATCGGCAGCAGCTCGTAGGCCTGCTGCGGAAGATTGAGCAGTGTGAACCACAAGGCGCTGAGGGCGCTGTAGCGACCCACGCCAATGTCATCCTGCTGATCGATGAAAATGAACAGTCCCCCCAGAACGAGGAACACGGACATGACCATAAGCACCGATCCGATGATGGTGCGCACGATGTATCGATCCAGGACGGTCATGAGCGAAGTCTCAAGCGCAAATTCGCCAGCATGCGCGGACCCGCGATGAAGGCGAGGGCCAGCAACACGATCGCGGCATGGGTCCACCACAGACCCAGGAATTCAGGAATCGTACCGCGTGCCAGCCAGACTCTGCCGGCCGAGACCAGGTTGGAGTACGCGAAATACACCACGATCGTGAGCCACACACGCGAGTAGCGTCCCTGACGAGGCCGTAAGCGTGCGAGCGGCACGGCGATCAATGTGAGAACCAGACACATCGTGGGCAGCGCGATCCGCCAATGCAGCTCGGCTCGCTTTTCGGGATCCCTCGAGCCGATCAGGTCTTGCGTAGGCTGTGCTTCGATATTTTTGACCACATCGGAAGGTGTCGGCACCTGAATGGGAACCACGTGCTCGGCGAAGCGGACGATTCGAAATTGCGGGCTTCCGGGCACGCCTTCGAAACGTTCACCGTCATACAGCGTGATCGTGTGTGTCATGCCATCCGCCGTGACGGAGTGACGCGCGCGCTCGGCCAGCGCAACTTCGACGCGCGGACCGCGGTTATGTTCGACGAACACATTGCCAAGTGTGCCATCCGGATTCACGTCTTCCGCATAGACAACCGCACTGCCACCGAAAGTGCGGAATTTCCCTGGCGCAATTGCCGCAAAACGACCCGCGCGCGCGGCCGCGCTCCTGAGGCTGAGAGTGCGAGCTGTAGCGTCGGGTGAGAGCGAAAGCGTCAGCCACGCCAACCCGGCCGCCACGACGATCGCCAACAGAGCAACGGGCGTGTAGACGGTACCCGGGCCCACGCCACAGGCGAGTGCAGCCGCCATTTCACTGTCGTGGTACATACGGCCAAACGCCAATACCACGCCCAGGAGCAGGCCCACCGGGATCAGAATGCTCAGGTTCTGCAATGCGCCCAGCCAGATCAGCTGCAGCACGACGCCCTGCGGAAACTGGTTGACGGCGGCTCGCTCCAGCACAACGGCGACCTGGTTGGCCAGCAGAATGACCAGCAGGACCGCGGTCACGACCACGGAGGCCACCACCACTTCCCGAAAAATGTAGCGCCCGAGGATTTTCCCCAACCGAAGGCTCGCTTAGTTACACTGGCAAAAATTTCAAGGGGAGATCGAATGCAGTTCGAGGTCTGGGCCAAAGGATTGGCCACACTCAGCGTTGATTGTATCGTTCTCGGTGTCTTCGAGGAGGGTGAGCTGCCAGAAGAGACGCATGGTATCGACTCGGCATCCAACGGGTACCTCAAGAAGCTGCTGGCCCGCGGGGACTTCTCCGGACGCACAGGGGAAACCCTGCTGCTCGCCGAAGTGCCCGGAATCGAAGCGTCCCGTGCTCTCCTGACGGGCCTCGGCGCAAAGAAGAGCTTCGGGCGCAAGAGTTGGCGCCGCTCGCTCGGCGCGGCCATGACCGCAATTTCCAAGACCCGGATTGCGAGCATTGCCGTGGCAATCGACCGGCCGCCCCCGAAGGACCTCGACGACTATTATTTCGGGCGCGCAATCGCTGAAATCGTCGGCTCAACCCTGTACAGGGTCAACGATCTGAAGACGACCAAGAAACCAAAAGCGGCGCCCTTGCAAAAAGTCCTGGCGGGACCGGTGCGCAAGGCCGGTGTGGAAGCTGCCGAGCGCGGGCTGGAACATGGACAAGCCGTGTCGTCCGCCGTGAGCCTGCAGCGCGACTTGGCCAATCTGCCTGCCAATGTCTGCACGCCGATTTACCTCGCGGACCAGGCACGCGCGCTCGCGAAGCAGTACACGTCACTGCGCGTCCAGGTTCTCGATGAAGCGGCTATCAAGAAGGAGAAGATGGGCTGCCTGCTCGCAGTCTCGCAGGGAAGTGCTCAGCCGCCGCGCTTCATCGTGCTCGAGCATCGCGTCGGCGGTCGCGGCGCCAAGGATGACAGCCCCCCTGTCGTACTCATCGGCAAGGGTGTGACCTTCGATACGGGTGGTATCTCGCTCAAAGACCCTCCCGGCATGGACGAGATGAAGTTCGATATGAGCGGGGCCGCTGCGGTGCTGGCATCGATGTCACTCGTCGCGAAGCTGCGCCTGCCGATGCGCGTCATCGGACTCGTCGGCGCAGTCGAAAACATGCCCAGTAGCCGGGCCGTCAAGCCGGGTGACATCGCAACGAGCGCTGCGGGACTGACAGTCGAGATTCTCAACACGGATGCGGAGGGCCGGCTCGTTCTGTGCGACGCGCTTCACTACTCGCGGCGCTTCAATCCCGCCATAGTCGTAGATATTGCGACATTGACCGGTGCGTGCGTCGTTGCACTGGGGCATCATCACTCAGGCGCCATGGGTAATGACGAAGATCTCGTGCATGAGCTCGTGGAGGCGGGTATGCGTGCGGATGACCGGGCGTGGCAGTTGCCCCTCACCGATGAGTACGCCGACCAGTTGAAGAGCAACTTCGCGGATTTCGCGAATGTAGGTGGGCGCGAGGGTGGTGCCATTACGGCTGCGGCATTCCTGAGCAAGTTCACCAAGGGGCTCAAATGGGCGCATCTCGACGTCGCAGGGACCGCTTATCAGGGCGGTGCGCAGAAAGGCAGTACGGGCCGGCCAACGCCGTTGCTCGCAGACTTTCTTATCCGTCGCGCGGGCCTTTGACGAGGAACGGCGTCAGTCATGCACGACAGCGCCGGCACGTCCGATTCTGCCGCCTCGAGCGACGGAAGTTCATCGCCGCTCGGCTCGTCAGGCGATAGCCAGGCGAGCCATGCCGTTGAAGGGTTGCGTGTCGATTTCTACATTCTCGATGAGTCCTCTGCCGGCGCGCGGTTGAAACTCGCCTGCAGATTGGCTGAGAAAGCCTATCTCGCGGCACAGACTGCGCTTGTGTGGCACACGGATGCCGAAGAGCTCAAGGCGTTCGATGATTTGCTGTGGACGTTCATGGACGGCAGTTTCGTGCCGCATGAGATGCTCACAGCGGGCGCATCGAGCGAGGACACCCCTGTACTGCTGAGTGCCGGGACGGCGCCCCCTGCGGACATCGACATCATCATCAATCTCGCCCCGGAAGTGCCCACCTGCCTGTCGCGCACGCGGCGCATTGCCGAAATCATCGATGGCGACGATTCACGTCGCCGCGCCGGCCGGGCACGTTTCAAGGCCTATCGGGACCTGGGCATTCAGCCAGCATCCCACAACGTTCGCGCCTGACGCCGCAGCCGGGGGCTGCACGTCACGGGCTATAATTTATACTCGGGCGGGTGGCGCCCTCTTCGCGCCTGCACAGGTCCCGAGCCATTATTGATGGATAAAGTCTACGCGCCGCAAGAAATCGAGCGGCGGATTTACGAGCGCTGGGAATCGAACGGATGGTTTGCGCCTCGCGGCGACGGACCCCCGTATTCCATCGTGATTCCCCCACCGAACGTGACGGGCACGCTCCACCTCGGGCATGCGTTTCAGCAGACGCTGATGGACGCGCTCACTCGCTATCACCGCATGCGAGGCGATACCACGCTCTGGCAACCGGGTACTGATCATGCCGGCATCGCAACTCAGATGGTCGTCGAGCGCCAGCTCAACGCGCAGGGATTGAAGGGAAGCGATCTCGGCCGCGAAAAATTCGTCGAGCGAGTCTGGGAGTGGAAGGAGCAATCCGGCGGCACCATGGCATCGCAGATGCGCCGCCTGGGCGACTCGGTTGACTGGTCTCGCGATGCCTTCACCATGGATCCCCAGCGCGCGGCGGCTGTGGTCGAGGTGTTCGTGCGTCTGCACGAAGAAGGCCTGATTTATCGCGGTAAGCGGCTGGTCAACTGGGACCCGGTGCTGCTCAGCGCCTTGTCCGATCTCGAAGTGCAGAGCGAGCCGGAAGACGGTCAACTGTGGCACCTGCGCTACCCGCTCGAGGATGGATCGGGCAACCTCGTCGTGGCCACGACTCGTCCCGAAACGATGTTCGGCGACACGGCAGTGGCCGTGAATCCCGACGACGAGCGCTACAAACACCTGGTCGGCAAGAAAATCCGGCTGCCGCTGGCGGACCGGCTGATTCCCATCATCGCGGACACCTATGTTGATTCCGCATTTGGGTCCGGCGCCGTCAAGATCACCCCTGCCCACGATTTCAACGACTACGAGATCGGCGCACGCCACGGCCTCGAGCAGATCAACATCCTCACACCGCGCGCGGCGCTGAATGACAACGTGCCGGAGCGCTTCCGGGGCCTCGATCGTTTCGAAGCGCGCAAGCGTGTCGTCGCGGAACTGGGAGCCGCGGGACTCATCGAGCGGATCGAAAAGCACCAGTTGGTCGTCCCGCGGGGAGAACGCACCAACGCCGTGCTGGAGCCGTATCTCACGGACCAGTGGTACGTGAAGATTGCACCCCTGGCGGCGCCCGCCGTGGCTGCGGTCGAAGACGGCCGGACGCGATTCATCCCGGAAAACTGGGCCAAAACGTATTTCGAATGGATGCGCAACATCAAGGACTGGTGTGTGAGCCGCCAGATCTGGTGGGGACATCGCATACCCGCCTGGTACGACCCGCAGGGCAACGTGTACGTCGGGCGCAGCGAGGCTGAGATCCGCGCCCAGCACAAGATTGCCGCGAGCGTGAAGTTGAAGCAGGACGACGACGTACTCGACACCTGGTTCTCCTCTGCGCTGTGGCCGTTCTCCACGCTCGGCTGGCCGGATAAAACACCGGAGCTGGCGAAGTTCTATCCGACGAGTGTGCTCATCACAGGCTTCGACATCATCTTCTTCTGGGTCGCGCGCATGATGATGATGGGCGTGAAGTTCATGGGCGACGTGCCGTTCCGTGATATCTACATCACCGGACTCATCCGCGACGAGCACGGCGACAAGATGTCGAAGTCCAAGGGCAACGTCATCGATCCGCTCGACATCGTTGACGGCATAGAGCTGGAAGCGTTGGTGGCGAAGCGCACCAGCGGCATGATGCAGCCGCAGCTCGCCGACAGCATCGCAAAGTCCACCCGCAAACAATATCCGGAAGGAATCTCCCCGCACGGAACCGATGCACTGCGGTTCACTCTTGCAGCGCTTGCGGCGCCGAGCCGCGATATCCGCTTCGACTTGGGACGCGTTGCGGGCTATCGCAACTTCTGCAACAAGTTGTGGAATGCTGCGCGGTTCGTCGAGATGTCAGTTGGCGACGCTGCCCTGACCGACAGTGGGCCGGTCGAGCTGTCAATGGCGGATCAATGGATCCGCTCGCGTTTCGGACGCATGATCGCCGATGTGGAAGCGGCTTTCCGCGACTACCGGTTCGACTTCGCGGCCACTGCGCTGTATGAATTCACGTGGTATGCCTTCTGCGACTGGTACCTCGAGCTGACGAAGCCCGTGTTGCAGTCGGACAGCGTCTCGGCGGCCATGAAACGTGGCACTCGCAAGACGCTCGTCGAAATTCTCGAAGCGCTGCAGCGGGCACTGCATCCTCTAATGCCATTCATCACGGAGGAGATCTGGCAGGGTGTTGCGGGATTGGCCGGACGCGCGGGTCCAACTGTGATGCTCGCGAGCTATCCGCAAGCAACGGAGTACCCGCATGACGAAGTGGCCGAGAAGGAAATCGGCTGGGTACAGTCCTTCGTGCTCGGAGTGCGCCAGATCCGCGGTGAGATGAACATCAAGCCCTCGAGGCTGATTCCGGTGCTGCTGAGGAACGCCTCCGACCAGGACAAGATCTACGCCGAGCGCCATCGTCCCTACCTCGAGAGACTCGCTGGGCTCGAGAGCGTGACGGTGGTGCCCGAAGGTGCGCAGCCGCCGGAGGCAGCCATTGCTCTCGTCGGCGACCTGTCAATCCTGGTGCCCATGGAGGGCCTCATCGATGCCGCCGCCGAAGCGGAACGCCTCGGCAAGCAGCTGGCGAAAGCGCAGGCCGATCTCGCCAAGACAGGGCAGAAGCTTGCGAACGAGAACTTCGTGCGCAATGCGCCACCCGAGGTCGTCGAAGCCGAGCGGGCCCGCGTTGCCGAGCTCGAACGCACTGTGATCAGCCTCACGGCGCAGCTGGAGCGTGTGCGGCGATTATTCAAGCCATGAACGCAGCCGCCGCGATTGATATTGATTCCGCGGCGTTGCATCGCGCAGTCAGCACGCTCGAGACCCTCATTCTGGGTAAGCCGGCACAGGTTCGGCTGTGTCTCGCCTGCCTGCTCGCCCGCGGCCACCTGCTCATCGAAGACGTGCCGGGTGTCGGCAAGACCACACTGGCGCACGCGCTCGCGCATGTGCTGGGCCTTGCGTGGCAGCGCGTGCAGTTCACGAGCGATCTGCTGCCAGCCGACATCATCGGCGTATCCGTCTTCGATCGTGCCGGCCAGCAGTTCCATTTTCGCCAGGGGCCGATCTTCACCCAGCTGCTGCTGGCGGATGAAGTAAATCGGGCCAGCCCGCGCACGCAGAGCGCGCTCCTCGAGGCGATGGAGGAGCGGCAGATCAGCGCTGATGTGACGACGTATCGGCTACCCGAGCCTTTTTTCGTCGTCGCGACACAAAATCCGCACGAGCAGCTCGGCACCTTTGCATTGCCTGAGTCGCAGCTCGACCGGTTTCTCATGCGAGTCACACTCGGTTATCCGGACGCTGCTCACGAGCGCGAGCTGCTCCGCAGCGGCGAGCGCAGGGAGATGTTGCCGCAGATCGCTTCTGCTCTGACTCCAGAGGCGGTCATCAGGATTCAGGCCCGTGTCCGCACCGTATATGTGTCGGACGCAGTGTTGGACTACGCGCAAGCACTAATCGCGCGAACGCGCGACCGTACGGACTTGAAACTCGGTTTGTCGCCACGCGCGGGACAAGGTCTCATTCGGGCCGCCCAGGCATGGACCTATCTCGCGGACCGAAATGCGGTGCTTCCGGATGATATCCAGGCCGTACTTGCCGCCGTTGTTTCCCACCGCCTGGAGTACAGCGCTGAGGCCGCCGCCAGAATCGGCCGGACCGGCAGCGGCGGCGACGGCCACGCAATCGCGAACGAGTTGATCCGAGCCGTACCCGTCCCAGTCTGATGAAGACGAGGCTGCGCGGGCGGATGGCCCGGTGGATCAGGAAGCGGCAAGGCCCGGACAGCCTGCCGTTGACCTTGTCTCGCAAGAGACTGTACATCCTCCCCACGCGCGCAGGCGTCGGATTTGGACTGCTGCTAGCCCTAATGCTCGTAGCGGGACTCAACTACGCCAACAGCACGGCGCTGTTCCTCACCTTCTTGTTGACGGGCTTCGCACTGGTCGCCATGCACCAGTGCCACCGGAATCTTCTCGGCGCGCAGTTGGTTGCTGCGACTGCTCAGCCAACTTTCGCCCACCGCAGCGGCACCCTCAGTCTGATCTTTGAGAATGCGGCTGCAGCGGCACGCTTGCGAATCGCGGCCGGGGTTGGAGACGAGCCCGTAGCGCCGACCGACTTGCCCGCGCGTGGGCGCGGCAAAGTCGAGCTGTCGGTGGCTGCAGCTAAGCGCGGCCTGGTGCAGATCGACCGGCTGCACCTCATCACCACGCACCCGTTCGGACTATTCCGCACGTGGACTTGGGTGCATGCGCCGGTCGAGATGCTCGTGTACCCCCGTCCGAATGGCTCGCTGCCGATGCCCACTCATTACGGCAACAAGGCCGGCGCAAGATCTGTCACCAACACCGGCTCCGACGAATGGCTGGGCTTGCGGCCGTTCCGCGATGGCGATTCACCCCGGCAGGTCGACTGGAAGGCCTACGCCCGCGAGGCACCCTTACTGGTGAAGGAATACAGTGCCGCGGGCGCGGAACTGCGGATGTTCGACTTTGGCGCGCTCGGCAACTTGCAGCTCGAGACGAAACTGGAACAACTGGCCCGTTGGGTAGTGGACGCGGAAGGAGGTGGCGAGCGTTACGGGTTGAGGCTTCCCGACAATCACATCGAACCCGATCGCGGGCCGGAACATCGACATCGATGTCTCGCAGCACTGGCGATGTTCGGGCTCGAGGATGCGCAGCGTGGCGAAGACAAAGCCACCTGAAGGGTCGCGTCGCGGCCTCTTCTGGGCGACAGGTGCGTTCGGCGCGGGTGTATTGCTCAACGTCGATCGCGTGCCTTCGTGGGTCCCCGTCGCGGCACTAGTTCTGGTCTTTTGGCGCGTGATGGCAGGTTCCCGGTCGTTGCGCCTGCCGGGCGCCGTGATAAGAACCCTGCTGGCGTTACTGCTGGTTGCAGGTGTCATGCTTCGGTTCCATACGCTCAACGGGCTGAGCGCCGGCACGGCCCTGCTCATATTGATGGGCTCGGTCAAACTGTTGGAAACCCGCGCTCAACGGGATCAATTCATCGTGGTTGCGGCGGCGGTGTTTCTGTTGGTGGCTGCGTGTCTCGACAGACAAGGCCTGGTCCGCGCACCGTTGTACCTGTTGCATGCATGGCTGTGTTGTGCCGCGTTGGCGGTTATCGCATACGTTCCCACCGCTTCGGCCCTGGCTTCATCACTGGCTTCATCGACGGCCCAGGTCGGTCTCGACAATCGCGCCGCCATGCTGCTCGCGGGCCGAAGCCTGCTATTCGCCTTGCCGCTCGCAGTCATGCTGTTCGTGTTCTTCCCGCGCCTGCCCGGCGCCTTCTGGGCCATTCCCAGGTCCGACGCGGCGCTCACCGGCCTGGGCGACTCGATGAGCCCCGGCAGCATCGCCCAACTGACCAACTCATACGAAGTTGCCTTCAGGGCCCACTTCGACGGTCCTCCGCCGCCCCCGCAGGAGCTTTACTGGCGCGGCCCGGTGTTGCACGAATTCGACGGCTTCACCTGGCGGCGGACGGCTCACAGCTTCGCCCACATGCAGCCGCTCCAGTATCTTGGCACCGAGTACCGCTACCGCATCGCACTCGAGCCCAGTGCGCAGCGCTGGTGGTTCTCACTGGATACTGCGACGGGCTCGCCCGTGCCCAAGGTCTATTTCACCTTCGACTACCAGCTGATCTCGGCTGAGCCGGTCACGGAAGGAACCAACTACGCGCTCGTGTCGTACACGCACACCCGGGCCATGCAGCCGCTCGCACAGCTCGCGCGTCGTTATGACACCGGGTTGTCCGGGGAGCGAAATCCCAGGTCGCGCGCGCTGGCGGTCAAGCTTCGCAGTAGTGCGGCGTCCGATGACGCATACGTTGCCTCAGTGCTCGATTTGTTTCGCACGGGTGGCTTCGAGTACACGTTGACACCGCCGCGGCTCGGTTTCGACTCGGTGGATGATTTCCTATTCAACACCCGGCTGGGGTTTTGCGGACACTACGCCTCGGCGTTCGTGTTGATGATGCGTGCCGCCGGTATTCCAGCCCGGGTCGTCACCGGCTATCTCGGCGGCGAATGGAACCCCATTGGCCACTACTTCGTCGTGCGGCAGTCCGACGCACACTCCTGGGCGGAGGTGTGGCTGGATGACCGCGGCTGGACGCGGATAGATCCGACCGCGGTCGTCGCACCCGAGCGCCTGCGCCGCGGCATTCTCGATATCCTGCCGAACGCCGTCTCCGCGCCGGCCCGGTTCGTGTGGTCGCAACCCTGGCTGGGGGGCCTGTTGCAACGCTGGGACGCGCTCAACACGGCGTGGAATGATCGGGTGATCAAGTTCAACTACGGCGATCAGTTGCGCCTGCTGCAGCAGTTCGGGTTCAAGTCTCCGGGGGCCCGGGAGCTGGGTTGGGCGTTTGGCGCCGGGCTCGTTGGTTGGATGCTGTGGATCGCGTGGCATGTTGGACGGGGAGCGCCGCGATCGCGACCGGACAAACTTGCACGCGCGTACACCGCTCTGTGCAAGAAACTCGGCCGTGCGGGCGTTACGCGGGAATCACACCAGGGACCGCTGGCATTCGCGGGTGAAGTCTCCAGACACCGGCCCGACTTGCCCGCGGATGTGCAGCACCTGCTCCTTCGATATGCTCAATTGCGGTACGGCCGCACGGAAGGTGAGTCATACCTGGCTGACGTGCGTGACTTCGAGCGAGAAGTCAGCCGGCTGGCTCTACGCGCACGCGCATCAGAAACGCCGCGCCGATGACAAACAGGATCGTGATCGACAGGATCGCAAGCCGCGAATCGTGGGTCAGCAGGGCCACGACGCCCGTCAGTGTAGGCCCGAGAATAGCCGCGGCTTTTCCCATCAGGTTGTAGAAGCCGAAGAATTCCCCGGACTTGCCCGGTGGCACGAGGCGACCGAACAGCGACCTGGACAGGGATTGAACACCGCCCTGCACGAGGCCGATGATGATGGCCATGATCATGAACTGCGTCTCGGTGCGCAGGAAATAAGCATAGCCCGCAATGCCCGCATACACGGCGATGCCGATGAGAATGCCGGCACGCGGCCCGATCTTCTGCCCCAGCCACCCAAATCCCAACGCCGCCGGAAAGCCGACGAACTGCACCACGAGTAGCGCCGTGATGAGGCTATTCTGCTTGAGACCGAGCGACAGGCCGTAGTCCACGGCCATCTTGATGATGGTGTTGACACCATCGATGTAGAACCAATAGGCAAGCAGGAACATCAGCAGCGTCCGATCACCCCGGAGGTGCCGCAACGTGTTGAAAAGCTCGGCCGCCCCGGCACGAATTGCCTCACCAGCCGGTAAGGCCGCCTGTGTGGAGCGCTCACGCACAAACAGGATCGTGAACAGTGTAAAGCCGGCCCACCAGATACCGACTGTAACAAATGACCAGCGCACCGCCTCACTGGCATCTGCAAGGCCGAACAGGGCAGGTTTCAAGACCATTGCAACATTGACTGCAAACAGCAGGCCGCCGCCCAGGTAGCCCATGGCATAGCCGTAACCCGAGACGAGGTCGTACTCGTGTTCTTCGGATACGTCGGTGAGAAGCGAGTCGTAGAACTGGTTGCCGCCCCAGAATCCGAGCGACGCAACTACATACAGAACAGCCGCGGTGAACCAGTCACCCTTGCTGACCAGGAACATGCCTGCGGTTGCGGCGGCGCCCAATACAGTGAAGAGCGCCAGAAGGCGCACGCGGGCACTGCTCTTGTCGGCGATGGCGCCTACCAAGGGAGCCACCAGCGCTACCAGGAAGCTTGCCATTCCGTTTGCGATGCCGAGCCGGAAGGTGCTCTCGGTGGCCGGCACGCCAGCGTTCCAGAACTGTTTGAAGAACAGCGGGAAAAAGCCGGCCATGACTGTGGTCGCGAACGAGGAATTCGCCCAGTCATACATCGCCCAGCCAAAGACAGGTCGGCGCGTCAGAACGCGCCGGGTTCCGCTGCTCACGGCCGAAGCACTTGTCATGCGCTGCGCGCAACTTTCCTGGGGGATCGCGCAAGCGCGACCCCCGAGGCGTAGCGGCGCGAAGCGCGCCGGAGGATAAGAATCACGTGGCGTGCTCGCGCGTTTCATGGAACGTGATGTCAGGCCAGCGCTCCATGGTCAACTGCAAATTGACCCTGGAGGGCGCGAGATACACGAGCGCCCCGCTGTGATCCACTGCGAGGTTGTCGTACGCCTTGGCGCGGAACTCCTCCAGCTTCTGTTCGTTCGCGGCCGTGATCCAACGGGCCGTATGGACGTTGATCGCGTCAAACACACACTGCACGCTGTACTCGTCCTGCAGCCTGAACGCGACGACCTCGAATTGCAGTTGTCCCACGGCGCCGAGTATCAGATCGTTGTTGCGCACCGGCTTGAAGAGCTGCGTCGCGCCCTCCTCGCACAGTTGCGACAATCCTTTGCTCAACGCCTTCATCTTCAAGGGATCCTTGAGCACGGCGCGGCGGAATATTTCCGGCGCGAAGTTGGGAACACCCGTGAACGCAAGGCGCTCGCCATCCGTGAACGTGTCACCGATGTTGATCGTGCCGTGATTGTGCAGCCCGATGATGTCGCCCGCAAAAGCTTCTTCGGCTTGTGCGCGGTCCGCGGCCATGAATGTCAGCGCGTCAGCCACGCGAACTTCCTTGGCCAGCCGCGTGTGGTACAGCCGCATGCCCCGTGAGTACTTGCCCGAGCAGAGCCGCAGAAAGGCAATCCGGTCGCGATGCATGGGATCCATGTTCGCCTGGATCTTGAACACAAAACCCGTCAGGTGGTCCTCGGATGGTTCGACGAGACGCTCGCGTGCCACGCGCGGCAGCGGTCCTGGAGCATGTGTCGTGAAGGACGCCAACAGCTCCTCCACGCCGAAATTGTTGATCGCCGACCCGAAGAACACGGGAGTCTGCAAACCCGCGCGATACTCCTTCGCATCAAAGCTTTCGGTGGCGCCTCTGACGAGCTCGATTTCGTCGTCGAACGCCTGCGCCAGATCACCGAGGAACTCGCGCCCTTCCGGACTGTGGAGTCCGTCGATCGTGAGGTTCTCACCCACCCGGCCACGCTCACCCGCCTCGTAGGCGTAAATGCGATCTTCCAGCAGGTGGTAAATGCCGCGCAGCTCACGGCCCATGCCGATGGGCCAGGTAATGGGGGCGGTGCGGATTCCAAGGACCTTCTCGATCTCATCCAGCAGCTCGATGGGCTGCCGTCCGTCGCGGTCCAGTTTGTTGATGAAAGTCATGATCGGCGTGTCGCGCAGCCGGCAGACTTCCATGAGCTTGATGGTCCGCTGCTCAACGCCCTTCGCACAGTCGATCACCATGAGCGCCGAATCGACGGCCGTCAGGGTCCGATAGGTGTCTTCGGAGAAGTCCTCGTGTCCTGGGGTATCGAGCAGGTTCACGATGCAGTCCCGATACGGGAACTGCATGACGGATGAGGTCACGGAGATTCCGCGCTGTTGCTCGAGGCGCATCCAGTCCGACGTCGCATGCCGCGCCGCCTTGCGCCCCTTGACCGTGCCCGCCATCTGGATGGCGCCTCCGAACAGCAGGAGCTTTTCGGTCAGGGTGGTCTTGCCGGCGTCCGGGTGGGAGATGATGGCAAAGGTGCGTCTTTTCCTTATTTCTTCGGCACTTACGTCGGTCAAAATAGCGTCCTTAAAAATGAACAGGCATAGTTTAGGGCTTCCGCCCCGCCAGCCCCAAAGTCCCACGAATAGCTTGCAACCCAGAGCGGAGATTTGGGGTCACATTGCCGTGTCCATAGGGGGCCACCGAGTCGAGCACGCCTGCCCTGCGTAAGCTGGTTCCTTGAGCTTGGTAGTCCTTGCCGAGCCCGGCTCAGGGACTGGCGCGTCGGGGTCTGAGGGCTAGCTTGAGCACCGCGGCGTCTTCCCGACCACCCACAGCCTGGTAATAGCCACGGCGCATGCCAACCTGCTCGAAGCCGACCGACAGGTAGAGGCGAATGGCAGACGTATTCGACGGACGCACTTCCAGGAATACCTCGCTCATGCCGGTAGCTGCTCCCCGGTCGATGAGATAGGTCAGCAATCGCTTGCCAACACCCTGGCAGCGGTGCACTTCGCTGATGCACAGGTTCAGGACGTGGGCCTCACCAGCGCCCACACTCATCACGCCGTAGCCGATGGTGGCGTCGTTTATTGTTACGACGCGGCAAACGTAGCCGACCCTGAGGCAGTCCCTGAAGATACCTTCGCTCCACGGAAACTGATACGACGCACGCTCGACCGCGATGACGTCGGAGACATCCGTTTCGGCCATGGGTCGGATGAGGACATCCGGAACCGCATCGAGCAGCTCAGGCGCAGTTGCCATCAGAATCTGCGTTGCCTTAGGTTATGGTGAGTTCCCGAAACACGCTACGCGCAAACTTCAGGTCCTCCCACGCCTTGCGCTTATCGCTGGGGGTGCGCAGGAGGTAAGCCGGATGATACGTCACAATCAGCGGCGTATTAAGCTCACCGAAATGATGAACCTTCCCTCGCAAACGACCTAACGGAGCGTCGGTGGCCAGGAGGTTCTGCGCCGCGATTCTTCCGACCGCAAGCATGACGCGGGGCTTAAGCAGCTCGATCTGACGCATCAAGAAGGGGAGACAGGCGGCTACCTCCTCGGGTTTAGGGTCACGGTTGCCGGGCGGCCGGCTCTTCAACACGTTTGCGATATACACGTTGTTGACACGGTTGAGCCCAATAGCGCGAAGCATGGCGTCCAGCAGATGCCCCGCCCGCCCGACGAATGGCTCACCGCGGCGATCCTCTTCCGCGCCGGGAGCCTCACCTACGACCAGCCACTGCGCCTCGCGGTTCCCGACACCAAACACGCCCTGTGTGCGGGTGGTGTGCAGGGTACATTTGGTGCAGGTCAAGACCTCGGCACGCAGGGATTCCCAAGTTGTTACCGTGGACGCTGCAGGGGACGCAACGCGGGATGCAGAGTCGGGACCTGCCGAGGCCGCGGCGACGCCGCCACCCAGCGACGGCACGGGCTCCTGCATGGCCGCAGCGGCGCCTGCGGTGGACGCGGCAGCGCCCGCGATAGCGACTTCGTCTGCAACAGCCACGGCCCGCCGTGACACCCACACGTCCACGCCGATCGCCTGGAGATACTGGTTTCGACGCAGCGAGTCCATCAGCCCTGGCCAGTCACCGGAGGGCCGCGAAACAGGCGCCGCAGGCGGCGGGCAACCCACAACACCGGGGCGGACAGCGCATAGGTTGCGAACATCGACAGAAGCATCGCCGGCGGATCGATGGCGATCAGCACGAAGAACAGCGGCACGATCAGGATGTACACAAACTTGACGCGGCGATCGAGATTGAACTGCTTGAAGCTCGGAAAGCTGAAGCGGCTGACCATCAAGGCGCCGGCGAAGGCGGTCAGCATCAGGGCGGCGATCAGCCCGATGAGTCCCGGCTGCGGGAAATGACTCGAGAACCATACGAATGCGGCCACGATGGCGGCTGCGGAGGGGCTGGGCAGCCCCTCGAAATAACGCTTGTCGGCCGCGGCCCGCGTATTGAACCGGGCGAGGCGCATCCCCGCCGCGGCGGTGTAGAAGAAACAGGCCAGCCAGCCGAAACGGCCCCAGTAGTGGCCGTATTCGGCTATTTGCACCACTCCCCACTGGTACGCAACGATGGCAGGTGCAACGCCAAACGACACCATGTCTGCAAGGCTGTCGTACTCCTTGCCGAAAGCGCTCTCCGTCTTCGTCAGGCGCGCCATGCGCCCATCGAGCGTGTCGAAAATCATCGCCACGAAGATGGCCGCGCCTGCCGCTGCGAAGTGCTTGTCGATCGCGGCAACGATCGCGTAGAAGCCCGAAAACATGCAGGCTGTGGTCAGCAGGTTCGGCAACAGGTAAATTCCCTTGCTGCGCGGCTTCAACTCCTCTTCGACTTCCGTCTGCATGGGCAGCGTGTTCTGGCTCGTGCTGTAGGTTTCGGGCCGCATCTTATCAGGTGCTAAGATCCCGTCCCTCTTGACTGCCATGGATCCGAACGCACCCGATGAGGCTCTCGCAATACCCGATCAACACCCTGAAAGAAACGCCAGCCGAAGCGGAGGTGATCAGTCACCAGCTCATGCTTCGGGCCGGATTGATCCGCCGCCTGGCTGCCGGCTTGTACAGCTGGCTCCCGATGGGGCTGCGGACCCTACAGAAAGTGGAACGGATTATCCGCGAGGAGATGAATCGCTCCGGTGCGTTCGAGCTCGTCATGCCGGTGGTACAGCCGGCCGAGTTGTGGCAGGAATCGCGCCGTTGGGAAGAATACGGTCCCGAGCTGCTGCGCATCCAGGACCGACACAAGCGGGACTATGTCGCCGGGCCCACTCACGAGGAAGTGATTACCGACATCGCGCGCCGCGACCTGAAGAGCTACCGCCAACTGCCGGTGACTTTCTATCAGATCCAGACGAAATTCAGGGATGAGATCCGGCCGCGCTTCGGGGTGATGCGGGCGCGCGAGTTCATCATGAAGGACGCCTACTCCTTCCACATAGATCAGCCCTCGCTCCAGGAAGGGTATCGTACGATGTACGATGCCTATACGCGGATTTTCACGCGAACTGGGCTCAATTTTCGCGCAGTTCGCGCGGATTCGGGGGCCATCGGCGGCGATGTCTCACAGGAATTCCACGTTCTCGCCTCCTCCGGTGAGGACGCAATCGTATTCTCGGACGCGGATGACTACGCGGCGAACCTCGAGGCGGCAGCCGCCGTGCCGCCCACAGAGCCACGGCCCGCGCCGAAGGAACAGCTGACGAAGGTCGTCACGCCGGGTGCGAAGACGATCGAGGACCTTGCGCGCTTCCTGAAGGTGCCACCTTCGAAGACGATCAAGACCCTGCTTGTGGATGGCCTCGAGGACGAGGTCGTAGCGCTGGTCGTCCGCGGTGATCACGAGCTGAATGCCGTGAAGGCCCAGAAGTTGCCAGGGGTGGCCAATCCCCTGCACATGGCTAGCGCGGAGCGCATCGCGCGTGCGACAGGCGCAGAGGCGGGGTTCATTGGCCCGATCGGATTTCGCGGCCGTCTCTACGTGGATCACAGCGCCCTGGCGCTGGCGGATTTCGTCAGCGGCGCGAACGAAAAGGACATGCATTTCACCGGGACGAACTGGGACCGGGACGTGCAGGGAATGGTCGCAGCCGACATCCGGAACGTGGTCGAAGGCGATCCGAGCCCGTCCGGGCATGGTCGCCTGAAGATCGCCCGGGGAATCGAAGTCGGTCACATCTTCCAGCTCGGGCAGAAATACAGCCAGCCCATGAAGGGCGTGGTGCTCGATGAAAGCGGCAAGGAAGTGACGCTGCACATGGGCTGCTACGGCATCGGTGTGACGCGCATCGTGGCCGCCGCCATCGAGCAGAATCACGATGAGCGGGGCATCATCTGGCCGGAGCCGATCGCACCCTTTCAGGTCGTGCTGGTGCCTATGGGCATGCAGAAATCGGCACGGGTGCGCGAGGTCGCCGACCGGCTGTATGCGGAGCTCACTGCCGCCGGAATCGAGGTGTTGTACGACGACCGGGACGCCCGCCCGGGGGTCAAATTCGCGGATGCGGAGCTGCTGGGCATTCCTCACCGCGTCGTTGTCGGTGAGCGCGGATTGGAAGCAGGCAAACTCGAGTACCGCAATCGACGTGATACGGAAAGCCAGGAATTCCCGCTCGACGATGCGCTCGCATTCATCCGCTCGCACCTGGCTCGTTGACCGCGCGCGAGTCGCGCTAGTTCTCGCGGGTGCGCTGCTGTCCAGCATCGCAGCCGCGGATCAGCAGCGCGAACCGGAATTGAAAGAGGTCATCCAGCGGGCGATCTCGCAGGCCGAGTGTTTCACAGACCATTACGACTCTGCGGTCTGGTACACGCTCATGGAGCCGCGATTGCGGGTCATCGTGAAGGAGCACGATGAGCGGATGGAGATCCTCAAGGAGGTGTACTGCGAGACTCACCGCTCAGGCGAGGCGCGCCTGCCGCCTGGCCTCGTCATGGCGGTCATGGACATCGAAAGCCGCTTCAACCGCTGGGCCGTCTCCTCAGCGGGTGCCGTGGGATTGATGCAGGTCATGCCGTTCTGGCCTGAACGGCTCGGCATCAAGCGCTACGAGCTCATTCACACGGGCCCCAACATCCACATGGGTTGCGCCATCCTGCGTTACTACCTCCGTTACGAGCGCAACGATGTTCGCAAGGCGCTCGCCCGGTATAACGGCAGCGTCGGTCAGCGCGGGTATCCCGATATGGTGATTTCGAGGTGGACGCGTTGGAATGGCGCTGACGACCTGGGGTTCCCGTCGGCGACGCCGCGGCGCAAGTGAGGCCCCGTGCGCCGGTGCGGCCACCACCCTCCACCTCAGTGGGCAGTCGGCGGCACCATCATCACGATCCCTTCGCGCCGCGAATCCGCCCCACCCTCGAGGGTCCCATCAGGCTTGCGCCGCAACCCATGCAGGCCCGAATTCTCCGCACGCCCCGGCTCGAGATTGATGCCCTTCTCCCGCAGCCCCGCCAACACCTCGGGCGAGAACCGATCGACCTCACCGGCAATGTCGTTGCCACGCGCAATCAGGTTGGGCAGCTCGATGGCCGCCTGCATCGACAACTTCCACGCGAACACACCCACCGCGGTCTTCGCGTTGTAGTCGAGGATCGACGATCCTCCAGGCGACCCGAACGCCGCCACGAAATGCCCGTCGTGATCGACGACGATCACGGGCGCCATGGACGAGCGCGGCCGCTTTCCACCCTGAACTGCATTCGCAACGGGACCATGCTCATCGGTAGGCCGGAAGGAGAAATCCGTAAGCTGGTTGTTGAGTACGAAACCACCAACCGTGCGGCCCGAACCAAACACGGACTCGACAGTTGTGGTCATGGACACGACATTGCCCGCCGAATCCATTACAACAAGGTGACTCGTACCTTGCGCCTCCCGCGTTGCATCCACTCCCCGCAACACGCCGGCCAGCTGCCCGGGCGGCGGCGGCGGCCCCAAATGGTCGCCGATCAACCGCGCCCGATCGGCCAGATAGTTGGGATCGAGCAAGCGCTCCACGGGAACCGGTACGAATTGCGGATCGGCGACGTACCGGTCGCGATCTGCGTACATGAGCCGGCTCGCCTGCGCGAACAGAAACCATGATTGCGGATCTGACGGCCCGCGATCCGCAATGTCAGTGTGATCGAGTATCGCGAGGAACTGCAGCAAGTTGACACCACTCGACGGAGGTGGCGGTATGCATACCGAATACTCCCGATACGGACGACACAGCGGCTGCACCCAGTCCGCGCGATAGGAGCCAAGATCCTGCAATGTCATCGTTCCCGGGTACGGTGCCTCATGCGTTTTCTTTACGATCTCCTCGGCAATGGGTCCTTCGTACAAAGCCTTGGCACCGACCGCTGCGAGCCGCCGAAGGGTGCGCGCGTAGAGCGGATTCTTGAACTCGTCGCCCGCTTGCAAGGGTGTCCCGTCCGGACGATGGAACAGAGCCCTGATTTCGGGCGTCGCAGGAAATGCGAAGTTGGGCGCCAGGAAGTTGGCCAACCGCTGCGGAACCTTGAAGCCCTCCTCTGCCGCGCGAATCGCCGGCGTAAACAGCTCGCGCCACGGCAACTTGCCGAGTCGCCCCTGCGCGTCGGCAAGCATCCTCATGGCACCAGGCACGCCCGTCGACCGTCCGGTGCGCACAGCCTGCACATACGACATGGGCTTGCCGTTCTCATCGAGAAACATGTCCGGCGTTGCACCGGCGGGCGCTTTCTCACGCCCGTCGAGCGCCGTGACCACGTTGGTCCTGGCATCGTAGTACATCATGAAAGAGCCACCACCTATGCCGGAGCTTTGCGGCTCTACAAGGCCCAACATCGCCTGGATGGCAACTGCTGCATCTACAGCGCTGCCGCCCTTTCGCAGGATCTCAGCGCCCGCCGCCACGGCCAGCGGGTTGGCCGCAACAACTGCGGCAGTCTGCTTTGCAGCAACCGGTGCAGTGGCGGCCGGAGCGGGCGCCTTGGCCGCAGCGACTGACGCCACGACCGACAAGGATGCAATCAGGGATAGGCGCAGCGCGCGCAGGCGAAACACAGGCATGAGTGATGTCGATCCTTAGCGAGTGATGAAGTCAGTCGGAAAGTCCGCAGCAGGGGCAGCCGCAACCTCCACTGACGTGACCTTCGAGGCGGAGGAGCCGATCCAGAGCCGCGTCGTGAGTTCTTCCAAGGCGGCTTCGGAGCCGCACGCGAGCACTTCGACGCGCCCGTCAGGCAGATTTTTCGCGTAGCCGGTGATCTGCAGCTCGCGTGCATGCCGCGCCGCCGTGGCACGGTAGAACACTCCCTGCACCCGGCCACCCACGAAATATTTCCTGCAAGCCACTTCTGCTTCCGCGCTAAGAACCCGTGGGACCCAATATAGAGGCAGCCCGCCATTTCTGCACGATGACGGCAGATTTGAGGACTGCACCCGCGCCCGCATCCGGGATCACACTCGCATCCCCTTCGCTCAAGGACGGAGTGATGCCGCTATGGCCGATGACCGTTTGCCTGTGGCAACGTATCCCGAAACGCACACCGCGCCGGCGGCCTTCGCCCGTCCGTGTCTCGATGCAGCGCTGGAGGAATCGTTGATGACAGAAATACTGGTGCTCTACTACTCCCGCAAGGGCTCAACGGCAGAGCTCGCCAGGCAGGTGTGCCGCGGGATCGAGAGCATCGCGGGCGTAACGGCCAAACTGCGCACCGTGCCGCCAGTGAGCGCGGAGAACGAGGGGCCGGCCAAACCCATTCCGGCCAGCGGACCGCCCTATGCAACGCTCGAAGATCTGCGCCAGGCGGATGGGCTCATCCTGGGCAGTCCGACGCGGTTCGGCAATATGGCCGCCCCCCTCAAATATTTTCTGGATTGCACCTCGAGCCTGTGGCTTTCGGGCGCACTGGCTGGAAAGCCGGCCGGCGTCTTCACTTCGACGCAATCCATGCACGGCGGACAGGAGACAACCCTGCTTTCCATGATGATGCCCCTGATTCATCACGGCATGTACCTCGTCGGCATCCCTTACACGGAACGCGCTCTCAACGAGACGCGCTTCGGCGGTTCACCGTACGGTGCATCTCACGTCGCGGGCATGCAGGACGACCCCGTACTCGCAGACCACGAGAAGACATTGGCGCAGGCATTGGGCCGGCGAGTCGCAGCGTTGGCGGAGCGGCTACGGACGCCTTGAAACCGTTACTCTTTCAGCACAGACCGGATGAACGGGACGGTGAGGCGGCGCTGAGCGACGAGAGATGCCTCGTCCAGCGTATCCAGGAGCTCGTACATGGTTCGCATGTCTCTCGGGAAACGCCGCTGGAGCCAACGCGACGTGTCATCAGGAAGCTCGAATCCCCGCAGCCGGGCCCGCAATCGCAAAGCGTCCCGTTGCTCCCTCTCGTCCAACTCGCGCAACTGAAAGATCGCCGCGGCAGTGAAGCGTGAGCCCAGGTCGGGCAGCTTCCAGGACAGAAGCGCCGGTGGCGCTTTCGCGGCGACGACCAACCGTCCCTCTCTCTCCTGGATTTCCCGCAGCACGGCGAAGAGCGCAAGCTCCCATTCCAACTCGCCGACGACCCGATCCAGATCGTCGAGGCAGACGCACTCGAGCAGTGTAAGGCCCTCGAGGACGCCGACCCCGAGCGAAGCCAGCTCCGCAAGTGGAAAATAACCTGCGCGGCCGCCACTCTCACTGGCGCGTGCGCAAACCGCCTGCAGCAAATGGGTCTTGCCCGCAGCCGCCGGACCGCAAATCCATGCAGCTCCCGTTGCAGCACCGCTGGCCACCCGCAGCGCGTGCTCGACGGCCTGAAGGTTCCTGCCCGGCAGGAAACTTTGAAACACCGCGCGATCGGGGATGCGTACTCCAAGGGGAAGCTGTTGCACGGCAGGTGATGCCTCAGGACGGACTCACCGGCGACGCCCACGCTCGCCGGGTGAAAATGGCCATGTAGTTCAGGCCCGAGAATACGGTTGTTATAAACACGAGGATGGCAAGCGCGTCCAGAACCTCGTGCGGAGGAAAGTTGATCGCCGCATTGACGAGCATCGCCATGGGGTACAACAGCTGCATGGCCGTGTTGATCTTGCTCGAGATGGTTGGCCGGCCACGCAGGGGCCCAAACCACAGGCGAAAGACCATCGCGCCGAGGCCGATGAGGACATCGCGCGCCACTACGGCGGAAGTCAGCCACCAGGGTGCAAGGCCGAGCCAGGCCGCCTCCACGAACACCGTAACCAACAACAGCTTGTCGGCGAGGGGGTCCAGGAACTTACCCAGCTCGGAGGTCCAGTTGAATCGCTTGGCGAGGTAGCCGTCGACTACATCGGACACGCCGGCAACGATGATCAGAGCGAGTGCCAGAAGGTATTCGCGGTGAGCGAGCGCAGCGGCAACGGGCCACACGAGCGCAATGCGCAGGACGCAGATGATGTTAGGTAAATGACGCACGTCGAGCCCGGAGCGCAGCGGTCCGCCACAGTCGAAGACCCACAGGCCGAAGACTAAGGTCGGTATTGATAGGCGAGTCGTGCACTGGAAGCGTCCGATCGCACTAGATGGGTCGAGCCCGTCAAAGCGTGACTGATAGCATCGCCGCCACCGCGTGCCACCACGTCGAACATCACGGCATTGCCGCTGGCGGCGCTTACGTTGGCGCGCCGAACACCGGGTACGCTTTCCAGCATCCGTTCGACATTTGCGTAGTCAGCGAGGGTTGTCACTCCCTCGATTTCAACTCTCGCGCTGGCTTCAGTCTGCGCCAGCGATCCGCCTTGCACCGAGGCCATTGTATCGACCGCACCATTGATGCCGGCCGCGAGCGGACCGCTCCAGCTTTCGCTCGAGAAATTCGTGTGCAGAGTCCACTGCAACTGGCCGCTTCCCGAGCTGGCGTCGCCACGCCCGACCAAAACGGCATCGCCACCGTACCGTTGTGCCATCTGCATCAACGCTTCGCGGCCCAAATCGTTGCCTGAAGCGTCAACGGGTGACAGCGGGACCAGCGTTACGGGGAGTCCGCGCTCAATGGCGGTCCGCTCCACTTCGACCCGCGTGGCATCTTCCGCAGTGCGTGCAGGGGGCGGGTATAGGACCACCAGGGTAAAGGGACGGTTGCGGTCCCAGACACTTCGACCCGCTTCGACGATCGCACGCTCAACGGCGACGCCATCGAAAATCACCTGCGACTGGCCACGGGTCACCGGACTGTAGCTTTTGACGTAGTTCTGGGCTTCCGAAATCAGGTTGGCGAGTGCGGGGTCGGTGGCGGATTCGCGGCGACCTGTCGTCCGCACGAGCGCCTCGCGCATAGCGTCCTGCAGAGAAGCTGGGGATTGGCCACCCTTCAGGCCGACTTCATAGACTCTGACCGGACGCCCGGCCCAGGCAGAGCACGAAATGGCGCAGCAGACGAGCCACGCGAACCCCTTGAGTAACAGCTTGTTCTCGGCCATGCGGACATTCTATGTGCTGGTAGAATATTTACATGGGAAAAAATCCGCCAGTTGACCGAGGAATTACCTACCGCGACGCCGGTGTCGACATCGATGCGGGCGATGAGCTCGTCGAGCGCATCAAGCCAGTCGTTCGACGCACGCAACGCCCCGAAGTCCTCGCGGGAATCGGCGGCTTCGGCGCCCTGGTAGAAATCCCGGCAGGCTATAAGCAACCCGTGCTCGTCTCGGGCACGGACGGCGTCGGCACAAAACTTCGGCTCGCAATCGACACCGCTCGCCACGACACCATTGGAATTGACCTGGTCGCCATGTGCGTGAACGATGTTGTCGTCCAGGGAGCGGAGCCCCTCTTCTTCCTGGACTACTACGCGACAGGGAAGCTGCGAGTCGACGTCGCGGAGGCGGTAATCCGAGGTATCGCCGAAGGCTGCGTTCAGGCGGGGGCGGCGTTGGTGGGCGGCGAGACCGCCGAAATGCCGGGCATCTACTCGGGTGACGATTACGACCTCGCCGGGTTCTGCGTGGGCGTGGTTGAGAAGAGTGCGATCATCGATGGCACACGGATCAATCCCGGTGATGCGGTCATCGGGCTCGCCTCCTCCGGCCCACATTCAAACGGCTACTCGCTCATCCGCAAGCTGATCGAGGTCGCACACGCGACCCCCGACACCGTGCTGGACGGCCGCCCGCTGTTTGAGCGACTCCTGACTCCAACGCGTATCTATGTGAAGGCGCTGCTCGAGCTGATTCGGACCGTTCCCGTGCACGGACTCGCCCATATCACCGGCGGTGGGATCACAGACAACATCCCACGCGTATTGAGTGATGGATTCGAAGTAGTGCTCGAGCGCGGGAGTTGGCAGCGCGATCCGGTCTTCGACTGGCTTCAGCGCACGGCACGCATCAGCGCAGCGGAGATGTACCGGACATTCAACTGCGGGATCGGAATGGTGGCGATCGTTCCGAACGAGCACGCGCAAGCGGCCGTCAGTCTTCTCAACTCGCGCGGTGAAACCGCTTCGGTCATTGGCGAGGTCCGCAAAGGCGGGCGCGGCGTAGTCATCAACGAGTAAGCACAATCGCTCGCCCGCCCTTACGACTCGCGATCCTGATTTCCGGCCGTGGCTCCAACATGGCCACGATAGCCCGCGCCTGTCTGCAAAACCGGCTTGCGGCCGTGGCTGTTGTGATTTCCGACCGGCCCGGCGTTGCAGGCATTACGACTGCGCAGGATCTCGGTATCGAGACCCACGTCGTTTCCTGGAAGAGCGCGGCAGACCGGGCGGCGTTTGAGCTGACGCTGGGTCAGTGCATTGACGCATACACCCCTGACCTGGTGGTCCTCGCTGGCTTCATGCGGGTGCTGTCCGGTCCGTTCGTGGAGCGGTACGCTGGGCGCATGCTCAACATTCACCCGTCGCTGTTGCCGAAATACACGGGCCTGCACACGCATCGCCGGGTGCTCGAGGCCGGCGATACTGCGCATGGCGCGACCGTGCATTTCGTGACACCGGAACTCGACGGCGGGCCGCTGATCCTACAAGCACGGGTACCCGTGAATGCGGGCGATACGGAGGCTACACTGTCCGCCCGGGTGCAAGCCACCGAACACGTGATCTATCCGCGCGTGATCGACTGGATCGCGGAGGGCCGGCTCGAATGGAATGGCGGTCATCCGCTGCTGGATGGCAAAGCGCTGCATGAGCCGGTCGTGGAGTATTTCGGTGCGAGCTATCAATAATATATTGCCGGCATTGCCCGCTTTCGTCCTGTGCATCGCCACGCTCGCAACGAGCCGCTTAGCCAGCGCCGATGAGCTGAAACCCTTCGAGGCTTCGTACGCCTGGATCTGGCACGGTATGAACGTGGCAGTCTCGAGTTTGAAGCTCGAACACCAACAGGACACCTGGGTGTATTCGTCCCGGAGCGACCCTCGCGGAATCGGCAAGGTGTTCGCCGAACGCCCGAAGCAGCAAAGCACTCTGCGTGTCACCGAAGCTGGCGTTCGACCGCTTCATTACAAGGCCGAGGATGGCACGTCGTCGACCAAACGGGACGTGGACCTGCAGTTTGATTGGGAACACAACCGGGTGACCGGTATCTACGAGGACGTCAAGGTAGACATGCCGCTTCAGCCGGGCACCCAGGATGACCTGTCGGTGCAGATTGCCGTGATGGTCGAGCTGCTCGCCGGCCGCACGCCCGATCAGTTCCTGCTGATCGACAAGAACTCGGTGCGCGAATACCGGTACACACGCGAGGGCGAGGAGTCACTCTCCACGCCCCTCGGGAAGCTCGACACGGTCATCTATCGCAGTCAGAAGAAAGGCTCACCGCGGGTGACTCGTTTCTGGTGTGCCCCATCGCGCGGCTACATTCCGGTGCGCGTCGAGCAGAAGAAGGATGACGAGGTCCAGTGGGCCATGCAGGTGCAGTCCGTGAAGCGCGACTGAGCCTGTTGAGTTGTGTCAGCTTTCTTCGATCACTATTTTTGGAAATACGCTGCTGCGGTCCCGCGCGCGGCGAGATAGTGCAGCGGCAGACCGGCGGGCCATCTCGAAATACGCTTTGGCACGCGGCGAATCCGGTGCCGCTACTACGGTAGGCCGGCCTCCGTCCGCTTCCTCTCGGATACGCGCATCGAGGGGCAACTCGCCCAGCAGCGCAACCCCGTACTGCTCTGCCATCTTCGCTCCCCCGCCTGCACCGAAAATGTGCTCGGCGTGGCCGCAGTTCGAGCACACGTGGATGCTCATGTTCTCGACGATGCCGAGAACGGGCACTGAGACCTTCTCGAACATCTTGAGGCCCTTGCGAGCGTCGGCAAGAGCAATATCCTGCGGCGTGGTCACGATCACCGCACCGGCAACTGGGACACGCTGCGCGAGCGTCAGCTGGATGTCACCGGTCCCAGGGGGCATATCGACCACGAGATAGTCGAGCGTGCCCCAATTCGTTTCGGACAGGAGCTGGGTCAGTGCCTGGGTCACCATCGGACCGCGCCACACCATGGGCTGCTCGGCGTCAACCAGGAAACCGATGGACATGGCGACGATCCCGTGAGCGGGGAGCGGCTGCAGGTGCTTGCCGTCAGGCGCCGAGGGGCGCTGGCCCTCGAGGCCCAGCATCAGGGGCTGGCTCGGCCCGTAGATGTCAGCATCCAGCAGCCCAACGCGCGCGCCCTGAGCGGCCCATGCGAGCGCCAGGTTCACGGCGACCGTCGATTTACCAACGCCGCCCTTGCCCGAGGCAACGGCGACCACGTTCTTGATCTGCTCGATAGGCTTCAGGTTTCTTTGCACTGCATGCGAGCGAATATCGGCCGCCAGCTCCAGGGTCAGCGGCGTGTCGATGCCGGCCTGGGCCAGATGCTTCTTCAGGGCCGCGGTCAGCTCGTCAAGATAACCGCCCACAGGGAAGCCAAGCCGTATACGCACGGCAGCAGCGCCCCCGGGAGTGAAGGCAAGCTCCTGCACGGCTTGCGCCGCCCCGAAAGACTCCCCTAAATAGGGGTCCACATACGAGTCCAAAGCCGCTCGCAAAGCGTTTAAAGTGGCGTCATCGGTCATGTTGAAACCGGGAGGGATAAAGGGTTTGGATTGTAGTGGGTGCGACGATTGCGCGCTCGGCGGCTGCGGAGTGTCTCTCGCTGGCTGCAGCCGAGGCTGTGGCATAATCCAGTTGTCGCAGCGCGCGCAATCGACGAGCTGCCGCGCACTGCGCCCATACCCGCGCTAACCTTGTGGAGGGCGTCTGGTTGCCGCGGCCGCCGGACGTAGCATCGCATGCGCGCGGGAACGCCCCAGACCTCAAAGGCTGAATGAGCTTTTTCACGAATTTGCGCGCCGACCGGCTGATCACGGACATCCGGTCAACGACGGACCCGGAAAGCCCCGTCACGCAGAAGGCCGTAGCGCGGCTCAGGGACCTCGGGCCCGGCGCAATCGAGCCCGTTTTTGCCGCCCTGCCAGATGCGAGCAAGGAGGCGACCGTCGGCTTCGTCGAGGTGCTGACGGGCCTGGTCAGTCAGAAAACGTTTCCGCAGTTCGTCCGCGGGCTGGTCGAGGGCAGCGCGCGCGTGATCAAGGCCATTTCCTGGGCGCTCACCAGCAACCGCAACTATCCCCCGCACCTGCTCATCGAGGCACTGGCCACACCCGGAATATCCAAGCCGGCCATTCTGGAAGTCATCTCGGCACAGAAGGACCGTTTCGGCGTACGCGAGCTGCTGGCCGCGGCCTATCAGCAGGAGCCGAACGAGAAGGCCGCGCTGTTCCGGGTCATCGGCGAGGTCGCGACTACGAGCTCGGTTTCGGAGCTCGTGGGGCGAATCGGGGGCAAAGACCCCATCGCGCGCGTGCACATCATCAACCTGCTGGCGCGCTTCAACACCCCTGAAGTACAGACTGCGCTGCAGACGCAACTGAAGGATCCCAACAAGCTGATCCGGGGCGCCACGTTGTCCGCGCTGCAGAGAATGGACGGCCCGATCGACATCGAGCGCATCTGCACCCTGCTCAAAGATCCCGAGATCGACGTGCAGAACAAGGCGGTCGACGTCGTCATCAAGGCAAATCATCCGGACACGATCCGCTACCTGATCGAGATCCTGAAGGACGAGAACGAGAACGCCCGCCGCGCGGCGGTCGAGGTCCTGAACGAAGTCGGCAATGCGAAGTCGGTGAAGTACCTGCTCGAGGCGCTGAAGGACAGCGACTGGTGGGTACGCAGCCGTGCGGCCGATGCGCTCGGCAAGATCGGCGGCCCACGCGTGATCGAAGCCGTGTTGCAACTGGTGCGCGACAAGGATGATGACATCCGGCGTGCCGCCATCGAGATCCTCAATCAGACCAAGGATGAGCGGGCGGTTGACTCGTTGATCCAGGCCACGCACGACAGTGACTGGTGGGTCAGCGAGCGCGCCGTCGACGCACTGGCCGAAATTGGCAGCAAGCGCGCGCTGCCGCGGCTCGCGGAGATGCTGCAGTCGGGGAATGGGAAAGCCATGCCCATCGTGGTCCGCGCCATCGGCAAGCTCGGGGACACCAAGTTTGTCGACGCCTTGCTGCCGCTGGTCTCGGGAGGCGAGCGCGAAGTGCGGATCGAGGCAATACAGGCCCTGGCGAAACTCGTGGACGAGCGGCGTGTCGAGCAGCTGCGTGCCGAGTTGCAAAACCAGGCCGGCTCGGCGGATCAGACCATCGCCCGCATGGCAGCTTCCGCAATGGCGGAGCTCGACAATCGCATCGGCAGCATCTCACCAACCGGTTCCGGGGCAGGCATTACGACGGGTACCGGACACACGCCTGCGCCACCGACTCTGCGGCCGCCGTTACCGCCAGCCGAGCAGGCCAAGACGATGTTGATGTCCGAGACTGCCGTCTCGGCGGCAGCCAAACAGGCGGAAGCGGCCGCAAGGCTGGACATCGGTTCGCTCAAACCCGGCGATGTGATCGAGGGCCGCTACAAGTACATCGATCGAATCGGCCGTGGCGCGTTCGGCACGGTACTGTTGATGGAGGATACGGTCGTCGATGAGCGGCTGATCCTGAAGTTCCTGAACCCCAACGTGTCCAATGACGAAGAGGTGATGAAGCGCTTCGTCCACGAGTTACGTTACTCGCGCAAGATCACTCACAAGAACGTCATCCGCATCTATGACTTCCTGTACATGCAGGGCAACTATGCCATCTCGATGGAGTATTTCCCGTCGCATACATTGGGCAGCGAGGTAGTGAACGAGAAACCTCTCGAGCTACGGCGCGCCATTCAGTTTGGTATCGACATGTGCAACGGAATGACCGTTGCGCATCATGTGGGTATCGTGCACCGGGATCTGAAGCCTGCGAACGTGCTCATCAACCAGGAAGGACTCCTGAAGATCGTGGACTTCGGTGTCGCAGCCGCCCATCGCGAGGGCGACACGCAGCTGACCAAGACCGGCTACGTCATCGGCTCGCCCAAGTACATGGCGCCAGAGCAGATTCTCGGCAAGAAGGTCGACGAGCGCGCAGACATCTACGCGCTGGGTGTCATCATGTACGAAATGGTGACGGGCGTGCCGCCCTACTCCCGCGGTGATCACATGTCGGTGATGTACCAGCACGTGCAGGGCAAGGCGCGGGTCCCCCGGGAAATCAACCCAGCCTTGCCTCAGGCATTGTCTGACCTGGTGGCCAAGGCCATGGCGGTGGACAAGAGCAAACGCCATCAGTCGATGGAAGACCTGCGGGCGGCCCTGGAGAGGTGCCTCTGACTTTATTGGCTGAAAGTCGCCTGCGGCGCTTTCAGCGGACATCGGGCTCGACCGCCGGCAAAAAAGCGTGGTTTTTGCCGGCTGCGTCCCAAAGGGGTGCGTTTTCCCCCCAACCGGCTTGCCAAGTACGTGGATTACGTCAAATTTTGACGCACCCACTGTTGATTCCGCGGCCCGCTCCGGGCAAAACAGGGTGTCTGAAATCCTTGAATCGAGGGTGGTCGCCTTGGCGCGTATAGACGCGTTTCTGAAGCTTGGCACGCAGCAAGGCTGCTCCGACGTGCATTTGGCCGTGGGTGTGCCGCCAATGCTCAGAATGCATGGCGACCTGCTGCCCATCAAATTTCGCGATCTTCGCCAGGGCGAGCTCGAAGGCTATATCACCGAGATCCTCACCCGGTCGCAGGTCGATGTGCTGACCAAGGGCAATGACCTCGACTTCTCATACGTCTCCTCCGAGGGCGGCCGGTTCCGCGTCAACGTGTTCCGCAAGGAAACGGGCATGGGCGCGACCTTCCGCTCCATCCCGCAGGAAGTGCCAACTCTCGAGAAGCTCGCACTGCCGCCCATCGTGACCAAGCTGTGTGATTTCCACCAGGGAATGATCCTGGTCACCGGCTCCACCGGGACTGGGAAGTCGACCACGCTGGCGGCGATGATCGACCATCTCAACCAGACCCGCCGACTCAACATCATCAGCCTGGAGGATCCCATCGAGTTCGTGCACCGGAGCAAGAACAGCCAGGTGATTCAGCGCGAGCTGGGAACGCACATTCCCAGTTTTGCGGAAGGGGTGCGCGCTGCGATGCGCGAAGACCCTGACGTGATCCTGGTTGGCGAGTTGCGCGATGCCGAAACGATCACGATGGCAATGACGGCGGCCGAAACCGGACACCTGGTTCTCGGGACGTTGCACACGACGAGCGCCGTAAAGACGATCGACCGCATCATCGATGCTCTGCCCGTTGAAGAACGCGAGCAGACCAAGAGCTTTCTTGCGCAGAGCCTGCTGGCTGTTGTCACCCAGGTGCTGGTGAAGACGATCGACGGGCGCGGCCGCAAGGCAATCTGCGAAGTGTTGATGATGACCAAGGCCATCGCGAAGCTGATCCAGACGGAGCAGTCGCACCAGATTCCAACGCAGATGCAGATGGGGCGCGATCTGGGGATGTCGCTGCTGGACCAGTCGCTGTTTGCCGCACTCACTGCACGCGAGATCGATCCGGACGATGCGTACGTCTATGCCTCGGAAAAGAAGGGCTTCCAGAAGTACGTAACGGATACGAGCATGCTGCCGAAAGCGGATCTCACGGGCCCGAGTCCCGCCCAGAAACCAACCTCGCCGGCGTCCGCGTGAGCTGCAGGCATGGCGGAAATTGATGCCTTTCTCACGGAGATCCTGGAGCGGCGGGGCTCGGATCTGCACTTCATTGCCGGCGACCCGCCGCGGGTGCGGCTGTTCGGCGACCTGACCGCCCTCAGGCCGGACAAGCTTGCGCCGGAGTACGTCAAGCAGGCGCTGTACGAAATCATGCCCAAGCCGGCGGTCGATCGGTTTGAGGCGAAAGACGGCGCCGACTTTGCCTACACGTTTGCCGACAAAGGCCGCTTCCGCGTAAATGTCATGCGGCAGCTGAACGGCATGGGTGGCGTCTTCCGCGCGATACCTTCCAAGGCCCTGTCGCTCGATGATTTGAAAATGCCGGAGGCCGTGCGGCAGATGTGCCGCGCGAACAACGGGCTCATCCTGGTGACCGGCAAGACGGGATCGGGAAAGTCCACCACCCTCGCAGCGATGATCGACGACATCAACTCACGTGTTAAGGGGCACATCCTCACGATCGAGGACCCGATCGAATTCGTGCACCAGCGCAAGAGCTGTCTGATCAGCCAGCGCGAAATTGGCGTGCATAGCCCCAGCTTCGCGGCCGCGCTGCATTCCGCCTTGCGCGAAGATCCGGATGTCATCCTGGTCGGTGAGTTGCGCGACCTGGAAACGATGAGCATTGCGGTCACCGCAGCCGAGATGGGTATCCTGGTCATGGGCACGCTGCATACGAACGGCGCTGCAGCGACCGTCGACCGGATGATCAACGTGTTTCCGTCCGACAAGCAGTCGCACGTCCGAACGATGCTGTCCACTTCGCTGCGTGGAGTGGTGTCGCAGCAGCTCCTGCAGCGAACCGACAAGCAGGGTCGCGTTGCAGCCCTGGAAATCCTCGTGAATACGACCGCTTCTCAGAACCTGATCCGCCAGGGCAAGCTCGACCAGCTCGAGAACGTCATGCAAGCCGGCGGCGCATTCGGAATGCGCGCCATGGATACCGCGATCCAACAGCTGCTGGACTCGCGCCAGGTCACGGGCAAAGAGGCGTACAAGAAGGCCATCAATAAGGCCAAATTCGAGCCTGTGAAGGATTCGGGCTAGCCCGCCGGGTGCTGGTGAAACGCCGGCACTGCTATAGAATCGAGTGATGGCCCGCAAACTCATCGTCACCACCGCTCTTCCCAACGCCAATGGCCCGTTTCACATCGGGCACATCATGGAGTACATCCAGGCCGACATCTGGGTGCGATTTCAGAGGATGGTGGGCAACGTGGTGCACTTCGTCTGCGCGGACGATGCACACGGCGCGCCGATCATGCTCAAGGCAGAATCCGAGGGGATTACGCCGCAGGAGCTGGTGGCGCGGATCGCTGCCGAGCGGCCGAAATATCTCAACGGCTTTTACATCGGTTTCGATCACTGGCATTCGACCGACTCGCCCGACAACACCGCGCTGTCCCAGGATATCTATCGCCGCCTGAGAGCGGCTGAGCTGATCTACGTCAAGCCGGTCGAGCAGTTCTATGACCCCGTCAAGGGGATGTTCCTCGCTGACCGCTACCTCAAGGGTGAGTGTCCGAACTGTCACGCGAAAGACCAGTACGCCGATGCATGCGAAGTGTGCAGCATCGTCAACACACCGGCTGATCTCATCAGTCCTTATTCGACGCTCTCGGGCGCAAAGCCGGTGATGAGGACCTCCGACCACTACTTCTTCCGTTTGTCGGACGATCGATGCGTCGAATTCCTGCGCTCCTGGTTGACTACGCCCCAGCGGCTGCAACCGCAGGTGCTCAACAAGGCCCGCGAGTGGCTGTCCGGCAAGGGCGATGAGGCGCTGGGTGATTGGGACATTTCCCGGGATGCGCCGTACTTCGGCATTCCGATTCCCGATGCTCCCGGAAAGTATTTCTATGTCTGGCTGGATGCGCCGGTCGGCTATCTTGCGGCGCTGAAGAATTACTTCGATACGGGCAAAGCGCGCGCCAACGGCGAACCGCTCTCGTTCGAGGAATTCCTCGCGGCTCCCGATACCGAGCAGCTGCATTTCATCGGCAAGGACATCATCTACTTCCACACGCTGTTCTGGCCGGCGATGTTGAAGTTTGCGGGCCCGCCGTACAAGGTGCCCGATCACGTGTACGCCCACGGATTCATCACGGTTTCGGGCGAGAAGATGTCGAAGTCGCGCGGCACGGGCATCAGCCCGTTGCGCTACCTGGAAATCGGGATGAACCCGGAGTGGCTGCGCTACTACATCGCCGCCAAGTTGAATGCGAATGTCGAAGACATCGACTTCAACCCCGATGACTTCATCGCGCGGGTCAACAGCGACCTGGTGGGGAAGTACGTCAACATTGCGAGCCGGGCCGCGAATTTCATCAGCAGGCACTTCGGCGGTGAGCTCAAATTCAGTGGCGACACCGGCCTGCTGGCCCGCGAAGCGCGCGGCATTGCAGCTGCGGTCGCCGGGCACTACGAGGCGCGGGAGCTGGGCAAGGCCATGCGGGAGATCATGGCGCTGGCGGATCGGATCAATCACGACTTTGACGCCCACCAGCCCTGGGTGCTCGCCAAGGACCCGGCGAATCGGACTGAGCTGCAGGACGTCTGCTCGCGTGCGTTGCAGGGCTTCCGCCTGTTGACTGTTCTGATCGCTCCTGTGTTACCTGAGGTTGCGGGACGGGTCGCGCGGGAGTTGTTTGGGATGACGCGGACGTTCACTTGGAGCGATGCCGACGTGCTGCCGGAACGGATCAACTCGTATCAACACCTGATGACCCGGGTGGATCCGAAGCAACTGGATGTCTTGTTTGATGTCGAGAGCGGGCCGAAGACGGCGACGGACGCGAACCTTGCGCGTGCAGAGGCGAAAGCCGCGACAGGCGCGAACCCGGCGCGAGCGGCAGCGAAGTCTGCACCTGCAGCGGCCAAGGCTGCTCCGGCGGCGACCCCGGTCGGCACCAAGGAGGACTCCTCCGGTGCTGCAACCATCTCGATCGATGAGTTCAAGCGCGTCGACCTGCGCGTGGCGAAGATCGCGAATGCCGAGCACGTCGAGGGCGCTGACAAGCTGCTGAAACTGACGCTGGACCTGGGATTCGAGACCCGCACCGTCTTTGCGGGGATCAAGTCAGCCTACGATCCTGCGCTACTCATTGGGCGCCTGACAGTCGTTGTGGCAAACCTTGCGCCCCGGAAGATGAGGTTTGGTTTGTCGGAGGGAATGGTGCTCGCTGCCAGCGGTGACGAACCTGGGTTGTACCTGCTGTCACCTGACAGTGGCGCCAAACCGGGCATGAGGATCAGTTAGGCCATGTGGCGGCAGAAGGCCATGGGCCGTGCCGCTGCTGACGGACGCCGTGCCGCTGCTGACGGGCGCCGTGCCGCTGCTGACGGACGCTGCGCCGCCCGCGACGGAGGCGGTGCGCTGACGACGGCACGTTGCTGCTCCTGACATCATGGCACTCGCCGACGACATCGACGCCCTCCTCCCGCAGACGCAGTGCACGCGCTGTGGCTACGATGGCTGTCGCCCCTATTCGGCGGCGATGGCCAGCGGTCAAGCGCAGATCAACCAGTGCCCGCCAGGCGGGAGCGCGACTATCACTTCACTCGCCCGTCTGCTTCAGCGGGAGACGCTTCCGCTCAATCCCGCCAATGGTGTCGAGGGACCGGCGTTGGTTGCCGTCGTTGACGAAGATCGCTGTATTGGATGCGTCAAATGCCTCCCGCCATGCCCCGTCGATGCGATCGTTGGTGCCCGGCGGCAAACACATACAGTGATCGCGGATGTCTGTACAGGATGTGAGCTGTGCGTTGCGCCATGCCCAGTTGACTGCATAACGATGGTGCCGCGGGTATCGGAGTCGCGCGATCCAACCCCCGAGCTCAATCGGGCGCGTTACTACGCGCACACGGCTCGCCTTACGCGACGCGCTGAGGCGCAAACCGCGTTGCTTGCTGCACGCAAGCAGGCCGCAGGTGAGGTGTCAACGGCGTCATCCGCGAGTCACCAAGCGCGGTCAGCACTCACGGGAGAGGCTTCATGAACCCCGCTCGCCGGCGCGCCATTTTTCGGCGGCTTCAGGCTGCAAATCCCAGCCCTACTACCGAGCTGCTCCACGAGACGCCATTCGAGCTTCTCGTGGCGGTGATGCTATCGGCACATACGACGGACAAGAGCGTCAACGCCGCGAGCCGGAAGTTATTTCCGGTCGCGAACACTCCAGCTGCGATTGCGAAGCTTGGGATCGAGGGAGTGAAGCCGTACCTCAAGACCGTGGGCCTTTACAACACGAAGGCCAAGAACCTCATTGGGCTCGCCCAGCAGATCGTCGAGCAACACGGTGGGGAGGTGCCCGACAGCCGCGAGGCGCTGGAAGCATTGCCGGGAGTCGGCCGCAAAACGGCAAGCATCATTCTCAACATGGTGTTCGGCCAGACCGAAGTTGCGGTCGACACGCACATCTTCCGCGTTGCCAATCGCACAGGACTGGCGCCGGGCAAAACGCCGCGCGCTGTCGAGGACGAACTCGTAGCGACCACTCCGAAGGAATACATGAAGGACGCCCACCATTGGCTCCTTCTGCATGGGCGTTATGTGTGCGTCGCGCGCGTTCCTGCGTGCCCGAAATGCATCATCGCGGACCTCTGCGAGTATCCCAACAAGACGCCCCCCAAGGCCCTGGACAAGTCTGACGCGCCCGTGGTGCGCAAGGTTGGCCCTCGGCCCCCGGCTGACGCGAAAGCGGCGTCGGGCGCGAAGGCGGCGCATGACGCTCGCCGTCCGACAAACCGCAAGCGCAAGCGCGCCGGCGTTGGCAAGCTGATCTGACACATGGCCGTCTTCGCCGGACAGAATCGCGATCAGTTGCGTCGCATGTATCTGGACACATGGCGCAAATTCACCGCGCGCGTTCCGCTGGAGCCACTCGAAGCCCAGGTCGCCGCTGTCATCGCGGAACACGCGGAGTATGTGCAATGGCTGGAATCCGGCGAAGAGGCCCTTGCGGCCGAGTTCACACCTGAAAGCGGCCGGCAAAATCCGTTCTTGCACATGGGCTTACATCTCGCGATCCGCGAGCAGGTCGCGACCAATCGGCCGCAGGGTATAGCGAGCATCCACGACACCTTGTCGAAGCGCTTGGGCGACGCGCACGCTGCTGAACATGCAATGCTCGAACCACTTGCCGAGACTCTTTGGGAAGCGCAGCGTAACGGCCGCGCGCCGAACGAACAGGCGTACCTGGAGAAGCTGCGCAAGCTGTGAACGCGCGGTACTTCGGCGCTGAACCCAGGGGTGCGCCGCATGCGGCGCACGGGCGGCTCGCGAGAGACGCCCCGGATCGACAGTGAGCAGGCAACGCCTGCGTAAAGGGAGAATTCGCAGGATGAGAAGACACGTCACTTTGGCAGCGCTGCTGGCGCTGATCACCTCACTCGCGCACGCGCAAAACTGGACCGAAGGGACAAATTACTTTCCCGTCATTCCGGCGCAACACACCAACGTACCCGCCGGGAAAATAGAAGTCGCGGAGATATTTTCGTACGCTTGCCCGTACTGCGCGCAGTTCAACCCGCTGATGCAACAGTTGGGAAAGTCCCTCCCGGGAAACGCGCAACTGGTCTTCGTTCCAGCCTCATTCAATCCATCCGAGGACTGGCCGATGTTCCAACGCGCCACCTGCACGGCACAGGCGCTGGGCATTCTCGACAAGACGCATGACGCGATGTTCGATGCTGTCTGGAAGACGGGCGAACTCGCTATCAGCGATCCTAAAACGCACGTCTTGAGAAATCCTCTCCCAACAATCGAAGATGCTGCGCGGTACTACAACCGGATCAGCGGTATCGCGGTCGATCAGTTCCTGGCTGCATCGAAGTCATTTTCGGTGGATGCGGCGATGCGCCACGCTGACGCGCTGATACTGGCGTACCACATTGACGGCACACCGAGTTTGATTGTGAACGGCAAATACCGCATCACCGGGCAATCGGCCGGCGGAATGCAGCAGATGATCGAGCTTGCGAAGTGGCTCGTGGCGAAGGAGTCGCAGCCCGGGCACAGCGCTTCGGCCCGGCCCTAGCGGTTGCGCCCAGCCTTAGCGGCTCGGCCCGCCTTGCGACTCGGCCGGCCTCAGCGCATCGGCCCGCCCCTACCGCTTCGGAATGTAAAGGTCCGTCAGCGTCCCTTCGAATGCATCGGCCGCGCCTGCCACTGTCTCCGACAGAGTCGGATGCGGATGGATCGTCAGCCCGACATCAGCGGCGTCGCATCCGGTCTCGATGGCCAGCGCGATCTCACTGATCAAGTCACCCGCGTTCGTACCAACGATGCCACCGCCCAGCACGCGGTGCGTCTCGGGGTCAAACAGGAGCTTCGTGAAGCCCTCTTCCCTTCCCAGCGAGAGCGAGCGGCCGTTGGCCACCCACGGGAATGCGCCCTTCTTGTACGGAATGTTCTTGGCTTTTGCTTCCGTCTCCGTCAGGCCGACCCAGGCGATTTCCGGATCGGTGTAAGCGACTGACGGAATCACACGCGCATCGAATGCGCTCTTGTGACCCGCAGCAACTTCGGCAGCAACTTTGGCCTCGTGCATGGCCTTGTGCGCCAGCATCGGCGGAGCCGCAACGTCGCCAATGGCGAAAATATGCGGCACGTTGGTCCGCATCTGCTTGTCGACAGGTATGTAGCCGCGATCCGATACAGTAACACCGGCATTTTCGGCGCTGAGCGTCTTGCCGTTAGGCACACGACCCACTGCCACCAATATCCGGTCGTAGATCTGAGGTTCGGGGGCTTTTTCACCCTCGAATGTTACGCGCAGCCCCTCGAGCAGCGGTTCGACGCGTGTCACTTTGGTGCCCGTGAGAATCTGCTGGTACCGCGCCTTGATCCTTTTTTCCAGGGGGCGTACCAAGTCCAGGTCCGTGCCTGGCATCAAGTGCGGAGTCAGTTCCACGACACTCACGCGACTTCCCAGAGCGTCATAAACACACGCCATCTCGAGGCCGATGATGCCTCCACCGATGACGAGCATTCCTCCGGAGAATTCGGGAAGCTCCAGCGCGTCCGTCGAATCCATGACGCGCTGGTCTGTTGGCAAGCCAGGTAGTTTGACGGCCTCGGAACCTGCGGCAATGATGCAGTAGTCGAAACGGATTCGTTCCGAACCGCTGCTGCCCATCACCTCGATCACGTTCGGGCTCACAAATCGACCCACACCCTGCACGACATCGACCTTGCGCTGCTTGGCGAGCATCTGCAGGCCGCCGGTCAGCTTTTTGACCACGGAACCTTTCCAGTTCCGCAGCTTGTCCATATCGATCGCAGGCGCACCAAATGCGATGCCATGGGCTCCCATGGCCTCGGCGTCCTCGATCACCTTCGCGGCATGCAGGAGGGCCTTCGAGGGAATGCAGCCAACATTCAGGCAAACGCCGCCGAGCACCGGCCAGCGTTCGACCAACGTCACTTGCATGCCGAGATCGGCTGCACGGAACGCCGCCGTATATCCACCGGGTCCCGAACCCAACACAAGGAGTTGAGTGGATCGATTGAATTCAATTTCCGCGCGATCGCGGCGTCCAAGGTCAGGGATCGGCATACGAACGGTGTCGCCACCGCCGTCGGACCGGGCACTGGCGCCGGCGTCAGAACGGGCATTGGAGCCGCCGACATCGGACCGGGCACCGGTGCCCGCAACGCCGGTGTTAGAGCGCGCATTGGAGCCACTGTTGGCGTCCGCTTTGGCCGCCGCTCCTACTGTCGGTGCCGCTACCGGCGCTGCTGCTCCCCCCGCCCCTGCCACTGCTTTACCCAACGCGGCCTGACTTCCCGGGCTGCCCAGCGCTGCTGCACCTTGCGCGGCACCCAATGACAGGACTGGCTGGGTAACCGTTCGCTCAAGCTCGTCAGCGTCGAAGGCGGCGCTGAATTCCGCGTCCGCGTCCGCCGTGGCGGTGGCCCCACTGCCGCTAGCGCCGCTTGCACCACTGGCACTGGTCGCTTTTGCACCGCTCAACGCGGCACCGGATCCAACCCCTACGCCAGCGCCCGTGCCAGGACCAGCCCCACTGCCGGGACCAGCGCCGGCGCCAACCGCATTGGCCGCGCCACGACCAGCGCCTGCGCCAACCGCATTGCCTGCGCCAGCCGCCGTGCCTGCGCCACCCGGCGTGCCAGAACCAGCGCCCGCGCCGGCACCAACCTCGGTGGCAGAACCAGCCCCAGCCCCGGGACTCGCCTCAGCTGCCTGCGAGTTAGTCTCAAGCCGCGCAATCACCGTACCCTTCGACACCTTGTCGCCGGGCTTCAGAAGCACCTCGGAGACGGTACCCGCCGAAGTGGCCGGTACGTCCATCGATGCTTTGTCGGTCTCGAGCGTGACGAGCGGCGCGTCCACGTCGATGGCGTCCCCCCGTTTTACCAACACGTCGACAACCAGGATATCGACGAAGTTGCCGATGTCAGGAACAACCAAATCTACGCGGCTCACGGTACCGCCTCCGTAAGCGCACGCGGATCGGCAAGCGTCTGTGCGAGGAATGTTGTGAATCGGGCAGCCGAGGCACCGTCGATGACCCGATGATCGTATGACAGTGACAGCGGCAGGATAAGACGAGGCACGAATGCACCGTCACGGAACACAGGTTTCATCGCCGAGCGCGAGACACCCAGGATGGCTACCTCGGGCGCATTGATGATCGGCGTGAACGCCGTCCCGCCGATGCCGCCAAGGCTGGAAATCGTAAAGCTGCCTCCCTGCATTTCCCCGGCCAATAACTTCCCCGCGCGGGCTTTCTCGGAGAGCTCGCCGAGCTGCCGCGCAATTTCGTAGATGTCCTTGCGATTCGCATCGCGCACCACCGGGACCACCAGGCCATTCGGCGTATCCGCGGCGAATCCAACATGGATGTACTTCTTCAGGACCAGGTTCGCGCCTGTTGGATCCAGCGAGGAATTGACCAGCGGAAATTCCTGCAGCGCCCTGACGCAGGCGCGCACGATGAACGCCAGCGGTGTGAGCTTGATGCCAGCCTGCAGCGCACTCTGCTTCAGCTGGGTCCGCACATCTTCGAGCTCGGTGATATCGGCTTCATCGAACTGCGTGACATGCGGGATGTTGACCCAACTGGCATGCAGGCGGGGGCCGGAGATCTTCTGGATGCGCGAAAGGGGCTTGGTCTCGATCGGCCCGAATTGCGAGAAATCGATCACCGGAACGGCGGGGAACGATGAAGGAGCTCCGGGTGCGCTTTTGGCCACGGCTGGGGCAGGTTTCGCACCGGCGCCGGCCGCCAGGAACTTCTTCACGAACGCTTTGACGTCGTCGTGCGTGACGCGGCCCTTGAAGCCACCGCCTTTGACCTGCGTCAGATCAACGCCCAGCTCACGCGCAAACCGTCGTACGGAGGGCCCCGCATGCGCTCGCGAGAACCCCGGCTCGTTGATGGGCGGCAAATCGGGGCGACCCGCACCGGCACCGTTCCCCGAATGAGCTGGCGACTGGCCAGCAGACGTTTGGCCCGAACCGGCAACCGGCTGGGCTGAGGCTGCAGCCGCCTGGCCTCCCGTAGCACCGTCGGACCGCGCCGATGCAGCACCTGACGGGCCGCCGGAGGGTGCCCCGGCAGCGCTGGCTCCCGGCGCAGTGCGACCGCCGCTGGCCGTCCCCGCGGTGGGTGCGCCAGGGGGCGCCGCCCCTCCCACTCCCGGCTGCGCCGGCGCGGATGCGGTCTGTCCAGACCCGGATTGGCCAAGCGTGGACGCGAATTGAGCAGTGCCAGGGGCGCCTCGGGCGGCTCTGGCCGACGTAGACGTAGCCTGGGCGGGCCCCACAAAGGCGGCCTGTGGGGCTCCCGGTGTGGTCTGAGACGGGCGACCTGCCGCGGTCGCGCCGGCGGCACCGAACGACCCAGCGCTACCGGCCGCTCCAGGCCTACCTGTGGAACTGGAGGACCCAGCGCCACCGGCTGCACCAGCTCCGCCTGCGGAGCCCGCGCCACCACGCGACTCCGCATCGGGCGAGCCACCAGCAGTTGCGACGCCCGCAGCGCTTCCGCCTGCGCTTGCCTCGCCAGCAGCCCCTTCGACGGCAGCCCCCTCCGACCGCACCGTAACAATCAGGTCCCCCGTGGAGACCGTCCCGCCTTTGGCGATATGGATCTTCTCGACCACACCACCGACGGTGGACGGGACATCCATTGTCGCCTTCTCGGTTTCGAGGGTGACGAGCGGCGCCTCCGGCTCGATCTTCTCACCGGGTTTGACGAGCACGTCGATGATGGCGACGTCCTTGAAGTTGCCCATATCGGGCACTCGCACTTCTACGAGGCCTGCAGCCGCGTTCATGGCAATAGCCTTCAGATTTTCCAGGGAACTGGCTTGGAGGGGTCGATGCCGAGCTTCTGCATCGCACCGATCACGGTCTTCTGATCGACCTTGCCTTCATCGGCAAGCGCTTTCAGAGCCGCGACTGTAATGTAGTTGCGATCGACCTCGAAGTGTTTGCGCAACGCAGCGCGCGAATCTGACCGGCCGTATCCGTCGGTACCCAGTGTCACGTACCGGCCACGTACCCACTCTCGGATTTGATCCGGCACAACGCGCATGTAATCCGTCGCAGCGACGACAGGTCCTTCCCGGTCTTTCAACAGCTGCTCCACGTACGGCACGCGAGCCGGCTCGCCGGGATGCAACATGTTCCAACGCTCGATCTCGAGCGCTTCGCGGCGCAGCTCACTGAAGCTGGTCACGGAGTACACGTCAGCAGGCACGCCATAGTCGTTTTCGAGAATCTGGGCAGCGGCCTGGGCCTCGCGCAATATCGTGCCCGATCCCAACAAGGTGGCGCGCACCTTGCCGCGGCCGCCGGTCTGCAACGAGTAGGCACCCTTGAGAATTCCGGCTTCCACGCCCTTCGGCATGACGGGCTGCGCGTAGTTCTCGTTCATCACCGTGATGTA
>JAQGOF010000094.1 GCA_028293745.1 Gammaproteobacteria bacterium
CATTGCGAGATGATCTCCGAGTCGGTCAGCCGTTCCTGGCCTTCATTGGCTGCGATCATGGTGCTGATCAAGTCAGTGCCGGGTCGTTGCCTGCGTGTCTCGATGACGGCGCCGAGATATTCGGCCACAGCCCGCTCGGCACGGGCTCCGCTCGCACTCTGCACTCGCCAGATTTGCCGCAGGTGCAGACATGCTCCACTGGCTGTCCGGCAAGCGACCAAGATCCAAGGATGCCCGGAACTGATCGTAGGACTGCCTGGCGACACGCGCCTCGCGGTCGCGCATCCGCGCCCACACCGGAAGACCGGGAGCCTCCGGATACTTGGTCGCGTACGCACGCAGCGCCGCGATCGTATGCGTAGCGTTCGATCGCCAGTGACCAAGATGAAGCGGGTAGCACTCATCCAGGCGCCTGAAGAAGTCGTTGTACCCAACATCGCACGCGAATACCGGGTCGCAGGTAATCCGAGCAATGATTGAGGGCGTCAGAACCCCGCGCTCGCCAGAGAAATGAGCCATCCTCCCGAGCACGCAACCCGGCTGGCAGGAATACTGTGGAATCAGGTTAGAAGTGTAACGATAGCATTGCGGGTTATTGTCAAGGTGATCAATAGTTTTCGTCACCAACTCGCCGGTCGAGAACATCTCTATCTGCATCCAGGATAATACTGACTACGCAATATTGAGTTGTGTACCCGCAAACATGTGTTAAGAGTTGAAGGCTTTGGCGGTGGCTTGCGGCCTGACCATGGCGAATTCATGATTACGCAGCAATTGGCGTGTGGAAGAGGCCGGAACAGTCGGATTGCCAAGCGAAGTATTGAAGATTCGCGGGTTGGCATGCGGTCGTGTCGCATCGCTCGAAGGGCGTCCGACCACCCAGTCCGACGTGGACACGCCGCTGGTTGTAGTAGGTGGCGAATCGATCCAGCTTGCGATGGAGGTCGAGGCCGTTCCAGAAGAAGGTCTGGTCGAGATACTCGCGCCGAAGGGTTCCGATGAGCCGCTCGATGAACGGATGAGAGCGAGGCACGAAGGGGACAGACTTGAGTTCCTCGATGTCGAGAATTCGCAGATTCGCTCGCCAGCGATGAAACCGGAATAGTGGGTCATGATCGGAACTGAGGCGCTTGGGAACAGGCTGACCGCGCCGAGCCTGGTTGAACATGCGGCAGATGCTGATGCCGTCGATATGCGCGGGTTCGACACCGGCCGAAGGCATGCGAAATCTGTTGGGCAATGCGGGGCCAGCCGAACCGCGGATTGAGGCGCTTGATCTCGAGGATTGCGGCAATCAGTTCCTTTGACGGTGCCTTGGGCCCGGGTCCCCGCCGTTTGCCAACACGAGCGCAGCCGTTTCGTTCGCGAGGGCGGAAGGTGGTTCTACGTAAATGGCGACTTGGTGGAGCAACGTCCGCGGAAATGACAGGCGTGAGCGGCGACTCGAGGGCGGCCCGGATGGCAGCCACACCGCCAGAAATACACAGTTCCACAGTTGCACAGCATTTGACTCGTCGGCGTCCGCGCCGTGGACACCGAACGCCTTGACAGGATAGTGGCCGCCTTCAAAACTCCAACTCCATAATTCCGAGCTTCGGATGTATTGCGTTGCACGAATCACACGCCAAAGTGTTTGCTGAGGGACGCGGAGCGCTGATGCCGGTCGTTAACGACGTGCTTTGCCGAGTCCTCGTTTCGTTAGTTGCTTGCCTCGTGTTGTGCGGCCCGTGCCCGGCTGAATCTGTATCCAACTTTGATCTCCGTCCGGCAGAAGGGGCATTGAAACGCCTTCTGCCGCGGCAGGCAGCGCAGTTCGAACTGAGCGCATTGCCCCGACCAGGCGCTGCCGATCGGTTTCGCATCTCGCCCGCAAATACTCACATACGCGTTGAAGGCAGCACGATCAGCTCGCTTCTCTTCGGGATCAACTGGTATCTGAAGTACATCGCGCAGGCGCAAATTTCCCCCAACGGCGATCAGTTGCCCTCTGGCAATCTGCCTATTCCAGATCGAGTCATCGAAGGAGAGACGCCGTACCGATACCGATACGCGCTGAATGAGAATGTCGATGGATATACGGCTGCCTACTGGGACTGGCCCCGTTGGGAGCGGGAAATCGACGTACTGGCCTTGTCGGGAATCAATGCAATCCTGATCGAGCGCGGCACGGACAGCGTGTTGTACCGGACTTTCCGCGATTTCGGGCATACCGACGAGGAGCTGCGCGACTGGATCACGCTGCCGGCGCACCAGAACTGGCAGCTCATGGGAAACCTCTGTTGCTATAACGGGCCCATCAGCCCGCGGCTGTTGCAGCGGCGGGAGGCTTCCGCGAAGCAGATCATCGCCCGGCTGCGTGAGTTGGGCATTACGCCGATCCTGCCAGGATTTTTTGGAATCGTACCGAAAAGCTTCAAGACCAAGTTTTCCCAGTCACACATCGTGCCACAGGGCGAATGGGCCGGCTTCGAGCGCCCGGACTGGCTCGATCCGCGAGATCCGATGTTCTCCAGGATTGCTGCTGCGTTCTACGCTCATCAGCGAGAGCTCTTCGGACGGTCGGACGTGTATGACATGGAAGTGTTCCAGGAGGGGGGCGATTCGGGCGGGGTTCCGGTAGCCGCTGCCGCAAAGGCGGTTCAAAGCGCGCTCGAAACTGCGAATCCCGGATCGCTCTGGATGATGATGGCTTGGCAAGGCAATCCCCGGCAGGACCTGCTCTCAGGCGTTGACCGCAGCCGCTTGCTCATCGTCGATATCGATCACGACCGCAAGCCGCGCGATCATCGGCAGACTGATTTTCAGGGCGCGCCGTTTCTGTTCGGTGGAATCTGGGAATTCGGCGGCCGAACCACGCTGGGAGCCAACGTCAGTAACATCACGGAGCGTCTCCAGCTCTTGGCTCGAACGAACTCGAACATGGTCGGAACGGCACTCTTCACGGAAGGCATGGATACCAATCCGTTTGCCTATGACTTGTTCACCGAGATGGCCTGGCGTCGCGAGCCGGTTGACATTGCATCATGGACGTCCGACTACGTCCGTAGAAGATACGGTGCTGCTGATCCGCACGCGCTCGCTGCCTGGCAGATCCTGATCCGAACCGCCTACAACATCCGTATAGATGAAGTGAGCTTCAATAGTGAGCGGGATGCTGCGCAGGAATCTCTCTTCAATGCACAACCCGGTCTTACGGCAAATCGTGCTTCGAACTGGTCACCAGAGGCGATCCGGTACGACGCGAAACTCTTCAAGAAGGCGCTTCCAGAACTGCTGGCTGCTGCGCCGACGTTGAAGAATATTTCATACGATCTGGTTGATGTCGCGCGGCAGACCCTGGCGAATGAAAGCCGCTTGCTTCTGCCCGAAATCAAGGCAGTGTTCGAAAAGGAGGATTCCGAGCGGTTTGAGCATCTCACCAACCGCTGGCTCCATCTCATGGACCTTCAGGAGCAACTTCTCAGTACGCATCCAGCCTTCATGGTGGGAACCTGGCTCAAATATGTGCAGCCGTGGGCGTCAACACCTGAAGAGTTGGGGCGATTACGCTTCGACGCCCGGTCCCTGCTCACTACCTGGGGTGACCGCAATGCGAGCGAGCGGGCGAGCTTGCATGACTACGGGAACAAGGATTGGTCCGGGCTCACCGGGGACTACTACAAAGCTCGTTGGCAGGCTTATTTCAACGCGCTGAAGCAGCAGCTTCGCACAGGCATCCCAGCTGCACCCATCGACTGGTTTGCCTTTGGGGAGCGATGGAGCCGGAACACCGGCACCTACACGACGGTCCCCACGGGCGATTCGAGGCAGATCGCGTTGCAGATTGCGCAGGAGGTTGTGCGAGATGCTCCGAATGAGCACCCGTAACCGGCGCACGAGCCAAACCACCGTCACCGAGCGCGCGCCAACGGCGGTTCGTTTCTCGCGGTTGGCGGCCGTGAACCCCGGCAGATTGCGGGCGCAGGGTAGTAGCTGATTGTCATGCGATTGCGATGCATCAAAGAGTTTAGGCCCGGATAGGCTTCACCCGACCTGGAGCTTGGCCTGTGCAATCGATCGCACACGGTCTCCGGGGCGAGGCGGTTGAGAATGCTCTGATCCAGGGGCTTGGATATGCGTATGTGGCGGCATCGCCGGATGTAAGTTTCGTAAGGCCTGCTGTCGATTTCCGCGTTGCTGTTTCGTCTTTACTCAGTCGGATCCCCGAATGACCAATGAACGGAGACGGAAGATGGCCGAAAACGTGATTTGCCTTTGGTATGACGGCACAGCAGAAGAGGCCGCCAGGTTTTATGCGCAGACTTTTCCGGACAGCGCCGTGACAGCAGTCCACCGTGCCCCTGGCGACTACCCGGATGGCGAAGAAGGACAGGTGCTGACTGTAGAGTTTACGGTACTGGGAGTGCCCTGCCTCGGCCTCAATGGCGGGCCGGCCTTCAAACACAGTGAAGCCTTTTCATTTCAAATCATCACCGACGACCAGGCCGAGACCGATCGCTACTGGCATGCAATCGTCGGCAATGGCGGAGCCGAGAGCCAGTGCGGGTGGTGCAAGGACAAATGGGGCTTGTCCTGGCAGATCACCCCGCGAGTGCTCCTGGAGGCAACGACCGATCATGACCGTGCGGCCGCGAATCGCGCGTTCAAGGCGATGATGAGAATGAAAAAGATCGACATCGCCGCCATTGAGGCGGCACGGCGCGGACCGGCTTAGAATACGACGGTCGTGCTCAGCCCGGCGGCCTTGCACTCATCGCCGCGCTTCAAGTCCTCAGCCGAGTAGTGCGGCCAATGAGCGGGCGAGATTGGCGAGCGCGGTTTCGTCAGGCAAGGTGACGGTGAGCCGCGGCCGGCCCCGATCGTCACGGTCGAGACACTCATCGAGACGAGCCTTGAACTCGCGTGCCATTCGCGCCGTGCCGTCCGTCGGTTCCCGTTGCGGAATCATTTCGCCGAGGAACGTGAACGCTGCGGTGAGGAGATGGCCGCCGGCCTCTGCCACGCGCGAGCGGCGCGAGAGCCGCTCTGCTTCTTGTTGTTGCCGCTGCTTCTCGGTCTCGTCCACCGCGCCGTGCGGTTTCGCGCCGAGCAACACTTCGAGGCGCTGCTTCAGCTCCTCCATGCCCGACGCGAGCGCGACCTCCCGCACGTTGGAATCCATATCGAGCGCGGCGAGCGCCAGGTCGTGCTTGGCTGCGAGTGTCCCCAGCAGCTTTTCCTCGATGGTCTCTTCCGTCACGAGCAGGTAGACCTGCACCGGGTTCTTCTGTCCCATCCGATGAGCGCGTGCGATGCGCTGTTCCAGGATGGCGGGATTCCATGGCAGATCCACGTTGATGACAGTATTCGCCGCCTGGAGGTTGAGTCCCGTGGAGCCCGCGTTGGTCGTGAGGAACAGGCGGCACGCCGGATCACGCTGAAACTGGTGCACCAGCTGCTGCCGCTTCTTCTGTGGCACGGAGCCATCGAGTCGAACGTAATCGAGATTGAACCGCTTGATCCGACGCTCGATGAGCGTGAGCATCGTCGTCCATTCGGAGAACAACACGATCTTGCGCGCTTCCTCCGCGGCCAACTCTTCGAACAGCTCCTCGAGCCGCTCGAGCTTGGTTGAGAAGCCGGGAGCGCGCTTGTCCACGAGATAGGTGCTGTCTGCATTCATCCGTGCGAGCAACAGCGCTTTCTGTAGACGCAGCAGGTCCATCTCCGAGATGTATTTCTTGGAGACGATCGTGCTGACGATCTGCATCTGCGCCTGATCGATTTCGAGCTGCTCCGCCGTGGGCGCAATGCGTACGATCTCCGTCGTGCGCGGCGGCAGGTCCTTCATCACAGCGCTTCGCGTCCGTCGCAAGAGCACCGGTTTCAGGCTCTCGCGCAGCAGGTCGAGATCCTTGTAGCCGAGGACCTTGCCATTCTCATCCGTGACGCGATGGCGGTTGTAGAACCGGAACGCGGGACCGAGCCGCCGGTCATCGATGAACTCCACGACGGAGAACAGATCATCCAGCCGATTCTCGAGCGGGGTGCCGGAGAGCACGAGCGCGAACGGCGAGCGCAGGCTCTTCATGGTCTGGGTTGTCTTCGCCTCCCAGTTCTTGATGCGCTGACCCTCGTCCAGAACGATCAGGTCCCACTTCGCGCGCTCGATGGCGAGGCTGTCACGCAGCACCTGCTCATAGTTGCAGATGGTGAAGAAGCACCCGTTCTCGTACTGCGCGGCGCGTTTCGCGGCGTCGCCAAGCACGATCTGACAGTCGCGCTCCGAAAAGCGCAGGATCTCGCTGCGCCATTGGGATTTGACCGAGGCGGGGCAAACGATCAGAACCTTCCGGATGCTCGCTTCCTGCGCGAGCAGCTCCGCCATGCCGATACCCTGAATGGTTTTGCCGAGTCCCATGTCGTCGGCCAGGATCGCGCGCCCTGCGCCGGCCGCAAAGGCGATGCCGTCCAGTTGGTAGGGCAGAAGCTCCACCTTCAGGAGCGTCTTGCGCAGCGAGTGGGCTCTCGGATCGCGGCGGATGTCGGCGACCTTGGTCGCGATACGCTGCAACAAGAGCCGGGTTTGCATGTACTCCTCGGCATCCGGATACATGGTCACGGCGAGGCCGTGCGCCTCGAGTCGCCGCATGCGTTTGAGCAGGTCCGTCAGATCGGTGATGGGCCTGTCGCGGATCGGGCGCACGATCGCGCTCGCTTGGGCGTCGAGCTGACTCGGCAGCAGGATGCGCAGCTCCAGCTCATTGCCATAGGAAAGATGCACGCAGATATCGCGTTGCCGATAGGGCCGATCGCGCACCGAGTCGGGAAACCGACGGCGGACTTTCTCGAGTGCGTGGAGGATGTGCTTGCAGGTGCCGAGGGTGTTCTTGCGGAAATCTGGGCACGAGCAGTACGACTCACCGGGTCGCCACCCGCGCAGGGCAAGGCGATAGGACTTGCCGGACGCAGCGTTCGTGACCGTGTAGTCGGCCCAGATCTCTTGCGGGTCGAGGGACGTGAGCCGCATTTTCTCGGTGCGGGCGCGCTCCTCGCGCTCCGCGAGGGCTTGTGCGATCAGCGCCTCCTCGCTCTGGCTTTCTACGGGCGCCCGTTCGGGCGGCGCGTCCGCCAAGCCCAGCGCGAGCTTCTCCTCCAGGATCAGGGAGAACGCCGCGCCGGCGTGCTCGCACGGCACGTCACACGTGTCGCAGTGCCATTCGATGCGGTTGCGTGCCGCCGGACTGAGGGCAAGCGTTACGCCAGTGGAGTCAACGGTGAGGCGAAACCGATCCCGATCGAATTTGACCTGGGTGGCGATGTCGATGTCGTACTTGCCGCCCGCGGCGATGAGGTTATTGCCATCGGCACCCAGAAGCTTCGTAGCCCTAACGAAAGTCAGGCGCGAAAGCGTGTCGAACAACGTCAGCTCGGCGCTTGGCTTCGTCAGCATGAGACCTCGGAAATTACTCGGTTGTGCATTCCATTGGAGGGATGAATTCCACCTGGCAGCCGACGGCTCCAGCCTGCGTCGCCATCTCGTCACCCAGCCACGTGCCATGGCGCAGGCCCTCGGTCTCGCTGCGCTTGACGCGATCGTGGATGGTGTTGAACGACAGGACCGAGTCGGACAGCATCTCAGCCTGGACGCCCAGGTACTTTCGCCAGATCTCCCGGTTCGCAGCGGTGAGGTCACTCGGGTCGAACTGCAGGCAGCGGAAAATGGTGCTCTGCCCAATACCGCGGTAGAGCAGCACCTGTCCCTGATCGATACGTGGTTGGTCCTCACGGGAGATCCACTGATAGCTGCCGTGCTGAATCAGGATGGAGCCCGCCGTGTCGTAGTATTTGCGGACGTGGTGATAGGCGGCGAGTGGTGCCTTGACCTCGACGTCAGAGAAAAACCCTGGCTCGCAGTACTGTTGCAGCGCTGCTCCGCAACCCTTCCGGGCGCTGCCCCAGAAGTCGAAAAGAAATTTCGAGCTGTCCTTGCGGTACCTGCCGAAGTAGCGGTGTTCGCGCAGATTGACCGTCGGGTCGAAGATTCCGGGCAGGATCCAGCTGTATTGGAAAAAGTAGTCTCTCGCCGGTGGCTCGATGGGGCTGTAGGCCAAGGGCCCTTGAGCCGCAAGCCAGGGGACGAGGTATTTCGAGCCGAAGACAGTGGAGGTGGAGAATCGGGAGAGTGGTGCAGATCCCACCCGATCCGAGCGACTGCGCGCAGCCTTACCGTGCACTGTTGATCGCCACAAAGGTCGTTCTGAGGATGCCTTGAGTCTACCGGGTTCTCGGTTAGTCTTCGTGACTCTTCCGCGGAATCTACTCGCGAAGCTCGCGCAAGGCCAGTGCTAGCGGGCCAGCCGGCGCATGAGCAATATCATCCCGCACAGGATAACGGAGCAGTTTGTTCGGGCTCTACCCGGTGCCCAGCAGCGATTCAATGGCACTGTGCGTTTCCGGACTCAAACTGGAGTATTCATCGCCCATCAGCAATCCCTTCGAGCGCATTTGCGCCAACATCGTCAGCGCATTCGAGCGTTTCAGATTATCGAAGATGCGTGCCATCTCTCGATCGCGGCGCTCGACGATCTCGAAGATGTCCAGGTAGCGCTGATGGAAACTCCGGGCGTCGTCATGCTTGACGCTTTCGATCTCGGCAAGCGCACGTTCGCAGAAGCGTTCTAGCGCGAGCGGATGCAAGCGCCTCAGTAACTTCCAGTCGGCTTCCTTGATCTCGCGCGGCATGTTCACCCGACACGAACGGCGCGTTTGAGTCTAGCGCGAGGTGCGCGCGACCGCCGCACCGATATATTCCAATTGGCCCTCCTGATCGGGAGTCCCGTGCGCAACGACGCGCCCCGGTTAGCGATAGAATCGGCGAAACCTCATGCAACCCGGGCGCGGCGGCCGGGGCCGCCTCCTGGCCCTCCCGTAGAGTATCGGAGACTGGGTCCAATACGATCACCGGTGTCTTCGCATTGATCGTGGCCCCGAAGGGAGTCTCAATCCAGCTGACCCGCCTGCCCTCAAGCTGCTTCATGTAACTGGCGGGCAACAGCCACAGTCGGCGACTTCATGGCGCATTCGCCGATCTACGTTCAAACCAGCTTCGCGTCCAGTGTGATCTCGGCCCTGAGCACCCTGGAAACCGGGCAATTCTGCTCGGCGTGCTGCGCCAACCGATCGAACGTGTCCTGATCCAGATTAGGTACGCTCGCGCGCAGTGTCAGGGCGGAGCGACTGATACGGAAGCCCTCCGTGTCCCGTTCCAGGGTGACGGCTGCCTCGGTATTGAGCTGTGTAGGGGTGTACCCCGCGTCCTGTAATCGAAGGGCGAAGGCCATCGTGAAGCACCCTGCGTGCGCGGCGGCGATCAACTCCTCCGGGTTGGTCCCCTTCTCGTTCTCGAATCGGGTATCAAATACGAGCTCAGTTACCAATTTCGAAGATGCTCTCTAGCACGACACAAACGCCTACCGGGAGGCTCGCCATGCCGAAGACCAGGCGAGTCGATGTCTTGTCAGCTCCGAATACACTGACCAGTAATTCCGATGCGGCGTCCGCGACCTTCGGGTGCTCACGGAACTCGGGAGTCGTGACGAGTGCAACCCCGAGACGGACTACGCGCGTCACTCTGTCCAGCGACCCCAAATGCTCCTTGGCGAGCGCAAGAGAGTTCAACGCGGCCAGGCGAGTCGCGCGCCGTCCGTCTTCGACGCTCAACTCACCTCCGATGCGTCCCAAGAACTTGGGGGCTCCTCCCTCCACTGGCAGCGTGCCACTCAGAAAGAGCAAATTCCCGGACTGCACCGCTTCAACGTAGGCGCCGAGCGGGGTTGAGGGACGAGGCAGGTTTATGCCAAGGTCTTTCAGCCGTTGTTCGGCACTAGCATTCGTTGTGTTCGTGGACATTACCGGTTTTCCATGGATATCACTCGAGGTCGCCTCCGGAGACCGACAGGAAACGCCTGCCTCCGCCCTTCATCTGCGACTACATCACCAGCGACCCAGATGCGCGCCGCCGTCAACATGCAGCACCTCGCCGGTGACCTGGCTCGCCTCGGTGAGATAGAACACGGCCTCTGCGATGTCCTTAGCGCCCGAAATCTGCCCAAGAGGCGACAGTGTGCGCAGGAACTCCTTGGGATTGTTCTTGTGCAGCGGGGTATCCACAACGCCTGGAGCTACCACGTTCACTCGAATGCCCTGCGGCGCGTATTCCATCGCGAGACTGCGGGAGATCGCGTTGATACCGCCCTTGGTGATCATTGGGACGGATGCGGTGACAGCCGCAAGCGGATGCTCGACGATAGAAGTCGTGATGCTCACGACACTGCCGCCGCTCTTTTGCGAGAGCATCTGCTTCACAGCCAACTGCGTCGTATAGATAAAACCATCCAAATTGGTCGACGACAACACCCGGAAGTCCTCGGGCGTGTACTCGGTGAACGGCTTCGCAAAGAAAATCCCCGCGTTGTTCACCAGGGCATCGACCGAGCCGAACCGCTTTACCGCAGTACCAACTATCATCTCGGCCGTCGAGGCCAGACCGATGTCGCCGTCCACCAGGGCCAGCTTGTCCGAGCGCTGCAGCTCGTTCTTATGACTGATTTTGCGCGAGTTACCCACCACGTTGTAGCCGCGATCGAGGAACAGGTTAGCAATCGCGGCACCGATTCCCTGAGAGGCTCCCGTCACAATGATGGTCTTCTGTTTCGTAGTCATATGAGTCTTCCGCCTTCGGCTGTGGTTGTCGGTCCTGGGTTCCAATCACCCGTCTGTTGGAACGTATTGTCGGGCTGCGCACTGCGACTGATTAGATGGGAAACTCTGGAATCTAATTTCCAAAAATGGCAAAGTGACCTCCCATGGCGAACCTCGACGACATCCTGATATTCGTCAAAGTGGCCCAGTTCGAGAGCATCAGCCGGGCAGCCCGCTCGCTGGGTATGCCGATCTCGACGGTGAGCCGGCGGTTATCGGTGCTGGAATCGAAGCTCGGCGTGTCGCTCCTGAGGCGCACGACGCGACGGGTGACCCTGACTGCGCAGGGACGTGAGTACTTCAATCAGTGCCGGGAGCCGCTGACCCTCCTGGAAGAGGCTGAGCGAGTTCTGACTCTAGGACAGAAGACGCCCGAAGGTGTGTTGAGGATTTCCGTTCCGGTCATTCTGGGTCAGGAGCCCTTCCTGAACTTCCTCTCGGGGTTCCTGAAAGCTCACGCGCGGATTCGGATCGACCTCTTCATCACGAATCTCTTCCTCGATCTGGTTGCGGAAAACACTGACGTCGCGATCCGCTTCGGAGAGTTGGAGGACTCCAGCGTGGTCGCCACCCGCATCGGTAAGAGCATTCGCTATGTCGTGGCAACCCCGGAATACCTGAAAGGCCGAAAGCTTCCTGTCGAGCCTGCGGACCTCGAGCGGCACGACTGTGTGATGCTCAACGCCAGGAACAACGAGACCGACTGGGACCTGGTCAACGGCAGAAAAAAGGCACGCATCCATGTCTCGGGGCCGCTATCGAGTCGCGACTTCAATTCGATCAGCACCTTCGTGTACCGGAGTCACGGGATCGGACTACTGCCGTCAACGTATTGTGACGAAGCACTCGCGAGCGGTGCACTCATACGGCTTTTACCGAAGTGGGCTTCCCCGCAAATGCCCGTTTTCGCCGTCTACTCGAATCGGAAATTCCTGCCTTTGAGGTTGAACGTCTTCCTGGAGGCGCTGGCAGCCTGGAAGAGTCCGCTGTGGCTCAGGGAATAAAGGGGCAGCGCGAGTGACAGCGCGTGAGCTCCACGCCAATTGTCGCGGCGCGAGAGCTGCTCAACGTCCTTATTCCGTCGTAATCGAGCTATCGTTATCCAGCGCCCGGATCGGCGGAATGAGACACCGACGAGGACAAAACAACAATGGGACTTTCGCGCCGATTCGTGGTGATTGATCAGAGCGGCCATATCTATCGCTAGGTGTTTCTAAATTGCAGGACATGCTCCGCAATCCGAGGACACACCGCTTTACCCTGTTCGCAGGACAACGAGTTTTTCCCAATGACGTTACACTAGGTGTCGCCCGCAGTTCTCGCCGCGAGAATGGTAAGGGCGTCTCGCCAGCGGTCCTCCGCTGGCCAAAAGTGGTAATGGCCGGTCCAGCTGTTACCGGTATGGTCATATGCCTCGATGCACCAGTCTTCGGCACCTTCGGGCGTGACACTGTCATGACGCTTCTTGCGCTCGAAGCACAACGTCCACCACCGTTGGCCCAGCGCGTAACCAACAACGTAACTGCAGGCGAGACCCTTGCCAATCAGTCGTCGTATCCAGGGCGCGCCGTGCGTGCGGGCCTCGAAGTCCTCGAGCCGTTTTGCCTCTGGCGGCACCTCACCATGCCACGCGATGAAAGACTGCATGCGATAGTCGACTGAATACACGAAACGGGCCTCCGAAGACTTAGGCAGGCGCAAACCCACCTTGGCTCAAAAGATCGCCTTTCTAACCCGCCCGTTACCAACACGACCACACGTCCGACATCGGTGCCGCGAATGCTTTCGAGCAGTCGCAACCGCCGCATTGATGCGACGACCGGATTGCAGAAAGTCAGTGATTTCCTATCGCCAGAACCGCTTCATGCGGATGCGGACTTCTTATGCGCTGCAGCATGCCAGCATCGCAACCGAACCTCAACCACAACAACGCAGAACCCTCTATCCTGATGATTGACCGCAGGGCGAACGCGGCGACGCGCGTCCTACGGGGTTAGCATCCTCGTGGCCGCTGGTTGTCGGGCCGCAACGCTCCAGCGCGGTGTCCTTTTGTATTGTGCAGCTTACGGTTGTACTGGCGGGCGAGGGTCAATCGCGGATGCAAGCCGGCGACATACTCACAACAGCTCATCAGAGCTCCAAAACGTGTCTTGCGCGCCAAGGGCCATTCCTTCGCTTCTTGGCCCACGGGTTAATGCATCAGCGCGCCGCACGAATACCCATGCGTGCGATGCGTCACCTTTTCTCCCGCAAAGCGCAATACAGATCACTAAGCGGCTTCAGAACGTCGTGTAAGTTTGCCAGCGCGTGTAGCGACGCGCCGAGCCCGCGCCGCTGCAAAAGAGTTGTCGCCGCGCTGGGAGTGTCCGCCGATGGCTGCGCAAGGGCGCCCAAACTACGATCGCATGCCAGTGCCACAGACCGCAGGCACCGAATCTCGTGCCCGCCGTGGAGACGTCCGCATTCTCGTGATTGAGGATGTGCCTGACGAGGCCGAGCTGACCATCCACTATGTTCGCAAGGGTGGTATCGCGTGTATTTGGCATCGGGTCGATACCGAGGTGGCGCTTCGCGATGCCTTGCGTGACTTTCAACCGAACGTCATTCTCTCCGACTTCTCGCTGCCCCAGCTCAGTGGGCTTACGGCGCTGCGGATAGCACGCGAGGTTGCGCCGAATCTGCCATTTATTTTCGTGTCGGGCACGATCGGCGAAGAGCGCGCAATCGAGGCCCTGCGTTGTGGAGCGGTGGACTACGTCCTCAAGGGCAACCTCAGTCGGCTGGCACCGGCCATCAATCGCGCGCTCGATGATGCTGCCGCCCGCCTGGAGAGCCGGCGGCAGGAGTCGCAGATCGCGCGCCTCACCCGTGTGCTGCGCATGTTAAGCGGTATCAACGGAGCCGTCCTTCGGATCCGCGACCGCAGCGAATTGTTTGCTGAGGCGTGCCGGCTTGCCGTTACCGTCGGTGGCTACACGACGGCTATCGTGATGCTTCCGCACCCCACAACGCGCGCGGTCCAGCCCGTCGCCTGCTCAGGTGTTGACCCTCAGGCGACCGAGACTCTGCGCGCGGCTGTCGCTGAGTCTGTCAGCCTGGGAACGAGCATCGTCAGGCGGGTCTTGAAAACAGGCGCCGCATTCGTGTGCAACGACACGACCGATCCGACCGCCACGGCTAACATCCAGGAGATTATGGCGCAGACCGGATTTCGGTCCATCGTTGCCCTACCGCTTCTGATCGACAAGACAGCGATCGGGGTTCTGTTGCTGACCGCCCCGGAAGTTGGAACGCTGAGCGACGAAGAGCTACAGATGCTGCGCGAGGTCGCCGCGAATCTCGCCTTCGCGCTGCAGTATCTACAGAAGGACAACACGGTCCGTTTTCTTTCGTACTTCGATGCGCATACGGGTCTTGCGAAGCGTTCGCTCTTCTGCGAGCGGGTCGGGCGACTCTGGGCGCGCTCGGGCAACCGCGGGATGCGTAGCGCCGTGGCCGTCATTGACGTCGAAAAACTGAGCGTGATCAACGATTCCTTCGGCCGGCACACGGGAGATCTCCTCCTGCAACATGTGGCTGACCGCCTTCGGCGGCACTTCCACGATACCGAACTGCTGGCGCAGTTTGGCGGTGGCACGTTCGCCGTTGCTTTGGATGTGACAAGGGACGCCGCAGACCCGATCGCGACTCTCCAAGGGAACCTCACTGCCATTTTCGGACGGCCGTTCGAGATTGAAGGACGCGAGATACCGGTTAGCGTCAAGTCAGGATTGGCGCTCTATCCTGAGGACGGCAAAGAGGCAGCCGTGCTTGCGCAGAATGCCGAGGCGGCTCTGCGCAATGCCAGGGCGAGCGGCCAGCCGCATCTGCATTTCAGCCTCGAGCAGCACTCCGCCGTTGTGGCGCGACTGGCGCTCGAACACAAGCTCCGAACGGCGCTGGAGCGCCGACAGTTCGAGCTCCACTACCAGCTGAAAGTGGGCATCAAATCGCGGCGCATCGATGGCGTCGAAGCGCTCATTCGCTGGCGCGACCCGGAGTCCGGCCTGGTCTTGCCCGGAGCGTTCCTGCCGCTGCTGGAATCAACGGGTCTGATCGCCGAAGTGGGGGACTGGGTTCTGGAGCAGGCTGCAAGGGACTGCCAGCATTGGCAGCGGCTGGGGTTGCCCGCGGTCCGCGTCGCCGTCAACATCTCGCCGGTACAACTTCGTCGCCCGGACTTCGCGGAGCGCTTCCTCCAGGTGACCAAACCGTGGGCGAACGCTGGGTGCGGGCTGGATATCGAGATCACCGAGGGCGCGCTGTTCGATGACTGTGCCGCCGAGGTGAAAAGACTGAAGCTGCTCCGCAGTGTCGGGGTTCGCATCGCCATCGACGACTTCGGCACCGGCTACTCCTCCTTGAGCCGCCTGTCAGACCTCCCAATCGACACGCTAAAGATCGATCGCATGTTCATCAGCCGTTTGGCAGAAGACGGCCCCGGCAGGACACTCGTCTCCACGATCATCTCGCTCGCGCACGCCTTTGGCATGAGCGTTGTGGCGGAGGGCGTCGAAACGGAAGATCAACTCGGTTTGCTCTGGGAAATGGGGTGCGACCAGGCACAGGGTTTCCTGCTCGGCAAGCCGGTGTCCAGCGATGTGCTCGCTGAGCTGCTCGAGAAAGGGAAGGGGCGTCTCAAGTTCCTGGCGGGACGCCGTGAGGGCACTGGTGGAGATGAATCCTGACCCGAGCATCGTCAGCCGAGATTGACAGCAGGACATGGCTCGCGGCGACCAACCTGAGCTTGCGGGTTTCCCCCGCAGCGACGTCATTTTCAAGGACGAGGCTCACCCGAGCGGCCATCCAGACTCTGTTTCAGACAGTGCACCGCCGTTATGTTCAGTGATGACCTGCCTAGGCCGCTATTGTCTTAAAACTGCGACGATGTTCCCGGAGAGAAGGTCACGACTGTGTAAGTATTCCGACGATAGTCACCACCGGGGAGACGTGTCGTGACGCTATTGCACTTCACGATCGGCTCAGGGGTCCCGAAGCTGACGGCTGGAACACGTTATCTCAAGGACCAACTGAGCGCATACGGGGCGAAGGCCCTTCTATCGAAGGGATGTCTGAAGGATTTCGTGCTCAACGCGACCGAAGCGGTCGTCCGGACTCAAAAGCGGGGAGAGTCATACATCTCGTGCCTGTGTCGACACCTGGACGCCAGAGCCCGCTTCATTCTCCTTTGGACCGCCACAGACGAAACGTATGATCGCCCAGTCTGGCGAGACTTGGTGGCGATGGCTCAGAAGCACGATTTACCGCGCGCCTGGAGCCCGGCCCGTAAGCCCTCGGAGATGTGATGAGCTCATTTCCGATGAGTCGGAACGATGGGGAGATCACGCCGACAGATGCTGGCGCAAAGACCCGATATGAATTCCTCGACAGCCATGCACGGGTCATCGAAAAGCTGCTGCCGACCGTCCGCGCCGTGGCGTTCTTCGATGCCCGCGGCAACCCACTCCGCGGACGCGGTCCCGTACCGCTCGCGGAGACTCGATCTCAGGTTCGTGCTGCTCTGAAGTCGGCCGCGGCTGGCGCAGGCCACCCGGTGGAATCGATCTTGCCCGTCACCGCCTCTGAACGCGCCGCATCGCTCGTGCTGTACGCCGATGCGGACGCCAGCCGTCGAAATCGCAGGTCGCGTCCGGTAGCCGGTGTCTGCCTGATCCTCCTTCACGTTCGGGAGGGAGTGCAGCCTCCCTCTCTCGATATGCTGCACGCTCAGCTCGACCCCGCGTTGGATTGCGTCGGGTATCAGCTCGCGCAGATCGCCGACAGGGTTGCGCCAGGACACCTTTCAGAAGACGGCGCCAATGACCTTGAGTGGCTTTTTGAGGTCAGCGCGCCCGCCGTGCAGGGGGAGCTGTCTGCGGCAACGCAGGATCGCGGCGAGCGGTTATCGACGATGATGGCCGCATCGGTTGCACATCTTCAATGCGTTCTGGGTGCGCTTGTGGTTCCGGAGCGACAACTGCGGATCGTGCGCACGGCGGATGCTTCGCGGCATGCTGCCGAAGAGGCGCTCCGACATCTCGAGTCGCCCATGCTGAGCTGGGTTCAGCGCAAGAATCAGCCGATGGTCGTCAACAAACCCATGATCGCCAACAAAGGGGCCGCTGCAGGGAGTCCACAGTCGCCTTTCAGAATCCTCGCGGTACCCGTCGCCGGGCATGCCAGCGTGCCCGAGGGTGTGTTGATTCTGCTGCGCGCGACGGACGCGCCCGGGTTCAGCCGGGCCCAGCTATCCCTGGTCAAACACTTGAGCCGCCACATTTCCACCTTGCTCGAGACCGACTTCGACGTGCTGACGGGCTTGCATACCCGCTCGAGCGCGCAAGGGCAAGTGGATTCCTGGGGGCACACCACGTCACTATCGCTCGGCGCGCACAGCGTGATCTGTATCGACATCGATCGGTTACGTGTCGTCAATGAGACGAGCGGTTTCGATGCCGGAGATGCACTGATCGTCCGCGTGGCACGGCTGCTACGGCAACCGCACCTGCCGCCCAATGCCCTGGTGGCCCGCGTTTCAGGCGACGAGTTTGCTGTCGCGCTGCCTCATGTGGATGCACAGGCGGCGGCTCAGACAGCCCGGGCTCTCCAGCAGGCAGCGGCGCAGCTGTCGCACGGGCAGGTAGGGAGCGACCAGCCGGTGTCTTTGAGCTGCGGCGTCGCCTCCTTTGAGGGAGTGAATGAGTTCCAAAGCGGGCTCGCGCTCGCGGAACTCGCGTGTCAGACGGCCAAGGATCGCGGGCGAGGGCGCGTAGAGATCTACCAAGACAGCGACGCCTCGATGATTCTTCGCCAGTCCGATACTGCAACCGTCATTCGGCTGCGTGAAGCACTCCGCAATGACGATCTGATGTTGTTCGCGCAGAGGATTGCACCACTGCAAAGACAGGATGACCCAGAGGGCTACGAGCTGTTGTTGCGGTCTGTGCAGACTCCCCAGAAGAACCACGCTCCCGCGGATCTTCTGTCCGCGGCCCTTCGCAATCAATTGGCGCCCACGCTGGACATGTGGGTCGCCGAACGCGCACTCGCTCAGGCGACACCTCACGGGTCAGCGCTGCTGGCCGCGAACGTGTCAATGTCTATCAACATCACCGGTCCCTCTTTGACGGATGAGACGTTCCTCGAGCGCGTGCAGCGGCTGATTCGCCGGTCCCGAATTGCTCCCTCGCTGATCACCTTCGAGATCACCGAAACGGTCGCCGTGCTGAGCCTGACGAAGGCGGTGACGTTCATCCGCGAACTGCGAGCCATGGGTTGCCGGTTCGCGCTCGATGACTTTGGCACGGGGACGAATTCACTCAAGAATCTGACGACTCTGCCAGTGGACCGCGTCAAGCTGGACGGCAGCTTTGTGTCCGACATTCTTACCAACAGACAGTCGGACGCTATGGTCCGTGCGGTCGTCAGTCTCACGAAGGATCTTGGCATCGGGACAGTCGCCGAATATGCGGAGAACGGCCCGATCATCGAAAGACTGCGCGAACTTGGGGTTCAGTACGCCCAGGGGTATGGCGTGGAAAAGCCGCGTGCCTTCGCGGAAGTTCTGAACGAGTTGAGTACGCGGGAGTCTCAGAAGAACTTTGCGTTGAATCTGGAGATCTAGGCTCGCCTAAGAGGCCTCCGCCTGCGTGGGGAACCCGGGGCGGTTCAGTCAGTGGTGAGGTAGGTTCAATAGCCCAGAGTTTGCCGCATCGCACTAACTATTCAATTGTGGGCCAGATCGGCATCTCTACACTCCAGGGCACTCGCTCACTGTCGGTGCAACCACTGATTGAAATTTCTTGCATTAACGCAGGTCAATGGTACCCGGAACAATTTGGTGAGATAAGCAAGTCAGCACTGCACTGGGGTGTCCGCATCCCGAAAGTTGCTGCGCTACCGGCAGGCGGGTCAGGATCCTCGTGTGCGCCAGCCGGGGTCATCCCGCCGTGGCCAGGAAGGCTGCGGCGGGACGGCGTTGTTGCCCGCTCACCGGCGCAAACCGAGGTATCCGGCTGCTCGATACCGCGAATGAATACCGCGAGCGGCCACGAACGAGTCTCCAATGGATCGCCGTTCCAGATCACAACATCGGCGTCCTTGCCTACATCCAGCGACCCCGCTCGGTCCGCGATTCCCCAGATGCGCGCCGGGTTGATGGTGATCGCAGCCAGCGCCGCTTGGTATGGCAACCCATAGGACACCGCCGTTCCTGCATTGAGGCGTATAGGGCGCAGGCTGTTGAAATCGCGTTTGGCCTTGATTGCGACGAGGACACCGGCAGCGTGAAGGCGCGCCGTATTGTCCAGGTTCGCTTGCACCGGCTCCAACGTTTCGCCGACCCTCCGTGGTCGAATGTGCCGGCGGGAACAAAGTCGCTTGCGCTTCAAGTACAGGACCTGGATGCGCCGACGGGTAGCGGGTTTTGGCATTGGGCGGTTTACAACATACCGGCAACCGCCACCGAGCTGCCGCAGGGAGCCGGGAACTCGTCCAATGCGCTGCCGGTACCTGCGTTCGGTGGCGCCAATGACTTCCTCGATACGGGCGCGACGGGAGTGAACGGCAACTACGGTGGGCCGTGTCCGCCAACCGGGGACAAGCCGCATCGTTATGTTTTCACACTCTATGCACTTGCCGTTGCTGATGTCGAAGCAGCGGTTGAATTCCGAAAATGGGCACGCCTGCGCTCCACTTGTTCATTTTGAACAAGGGGCTCGGCGGCAAACTGCTCGGCAAAGCCAGTTTTACAGCTCGCTACAAGCGTTAGACTGATCGTGACGAACAATGAGGATCCCGGTGTGGGGCTTGGCGCCGCGCGCTATGAGGGGTGGTCGCACACTTGCAAGTGGGTAGTTTCCCTGTTCAAGCGGGAGGGACCTTTATCCTGGGGTGTACAGAAATTTCGCTGCTCGTGAAGCCGTCGGATGTTGCGATCCCGCGAGGGGTTCCATCACCATCCCCGAAGGGGGAACCAACAACGTCCTATGGGAGATAAAGATGCTGACACAGGATAGCGCACGAGACCTGGCGTCTTATTGGATCCGGGCGTGGAATACCCACGACCTCGATGAAATCATGTCGCACTACGCAGAAGATGTTGTTCTGGTATCACCGGTTGCCGCAGAGATTCTGAACGACCCATCGGGTACGGTAAAAGGCAAGGAAGCTCTCCGAGCCTATTTCAAGAGAGGGCTGGATGTGTACCCGAATCTGAAGTTCGCCCTACACGCCGTTCCTGTAATTCCTGTGTGACACCGCGCGGTGTGGCATCTCACGCCGCTTTCAGGGTGGCGACTTCGGCCGGAGCAGATTCGAGCGCGCGCGCGCTTGAGCGTCACCTCGATCGTATGAATCAAGTACCCCGTCGGAAGGGAAAGAAACGATGAGCAACCGTGAA
>JAQGOF010000120.1 GCA_028293745.1 Gammaproteobacteria bacterium
TGCTCGGAGAAGGCTTCCTCCAAGGTCTGGAAGCGCACATCGCCACGGGCACGTTCGGCTCCGAGGCGGGTCGCCTCGCGCTCGCAGGTGCCTTTGGGGATATCTGGGGAAGGCCGGGTCTCGAGCGAAAGTATCGCAGCATGGTCACGCTGGCCGTTCTCATCACGCTGCGTGCACCGCATGAGCTGCAGAACCACGTAAGGGCTGCCCTGGCAAATGGTTGCAGCGCCGACGAAATCGAGGAAGTGATCATTCAAACTATCCCGTACGTCGGGTATCCGGCCGTGTCCATCGCTCTCAATGCGGCGGCAGAGGTCCTCAAGGAGAAGGGACTGCTCAAGTCGCCCACGACGGCCCAGGACCGCGGCCTCTAGTCGTCCCCGAACGTCGGCTGTTGGCCCCCTGCGCATTGGACTCGGCCGCGCTGCCGAGGCAGTGTGCGGCGCTCTCAGCAGACATCCGGCTCGACCGCCGGCAGAGAGCGTGGTTTTTGCCGGCTGCGCCGCTGGGACCTCCTACGGCATCTTCAGCGGGCATCGGGTTCCACGGCGGCGCGTAGCCGCCCTCCCACCAGCGCGCGGGCCTCAGCGACTATGCGCGCGATGAGCTGCGCGCAACTGGGAATATCGTCGATCAGGCCCACGACCATTCCGGCAGGGATCGCGCCGCCGTCGAGAGCGCCCTCCTCCATCGCCTTCATCCATGCAGGCGCGCCGATGATCGGTGCGAGATCCTTGTAAGTCACCCCGCCCTGTTTCTCCCGCTCCAACGCCGCGGCTGTAACAGCGTTTCTCAACACGCGACTCGAATCCCCATAGCTTCGACCGACGAGCACGGTGTCCCGCTCGGTCGCAGCCACCATCCGCGCCTTCAATGCGGCGTGCATCGGTGATTCCTGGGTCAACAGGAAGCGGGTTCCCATGTTGATGCCCTCGGCCCCCAGCGCGAGTGCGGCAATCAAGCCGCGGCCATCGGCAAATCCGCCACAGGCCAGAATCGGAATCTTCACTTTGGCTGCCACGGCGGGAATCAGGATCAGGGCCGGTATGTCATCTTCGCCCGGATGCCCGGCGCACTCGAATCCATCGATGCTGATTGCATCAACACCGAGTTGCTCCGCCTTCAAGGCGAAGCGCACCGAAGTACACTTGTGAATGACCTTGATGCCGGCGCGCTGGAACGTGGGAACATACTTCGCCGGGTTGCTTCCGGCAGTCTCCACGACCGGTACGGCATTCTCGACAATGACGCGCAAGTACCCCTCGTAATCGAGGCCCGTGTTGGCCGGAAGCAAAGTCAGGTTGACACCGAACGGCTTCGGGCTCAGTTCGCGCACTTTGCGGATTTCCCGGGCGAGATCCTCGGGCGTAGGCTGAGTATGTGCGGAAATGAACCCGATGCCGCCTGCGTTGCCGACGGCCGCGGCCAACTCGGCGCGCGCGGCCCACCGCATTCCACCTTGAACGATCGGATAATCGATCCCCAGAAGCCGCGTGATGCGCGTGTCGAATTTCACGGTTTCGCCCACCCCGCTCACGTGCCCTGCAGCGGTACGGCAGCCTTGCCGCGGCGGGGCAGCTGCGTGGCGAGGATGAATCCCAACACGCCGGTCGCCGCAATGTAGGCGAATCCCAGGACGTAGGCTCCGTCGGATGGAAATGCCAGACCTCCATGCGCCGGATTCACGACCCGGCCACTCTCCAGCAGCGCGAATACAATCTGCGCGCCCACTGCGAAGAACGCGGTCAGGAAGACGTAAGTCATTCCGGTTGCCTCGCCCGTTCGCTGCGGCGGAGTTGACTCGATAATGAGGTTGTATAGACCTGTCATCGTCACGGCGTACCCTCCCAATGCCAACGCCGCGCCCGCGAGCGTGACGCCCCGATCACCATGCCATAGGGCCAACCACATCCACGCGACGCTGATCAGCGCAAACCCTACGAGAGCAGAGGTTCGAGCGCCGTGCCTGGCGGCTATCCGGCCGCTCCAGGGCGCCGCGATGATGGAAACCGCGTCCAGTGCAAGATGCATCAGACCGGAGCCCGTTGCAGTGAGGCCGAGTCCGGTACCCGTCCACAGAGGTTGCTGAAAGAACATCGACAGGATCTGGCCGATCTGAATGGTGCCCAGCACGACGACCACGACACAGACATTTGCCAGGGCAACCTGACGGTTAGCCAGGATGCGCAGACCAATCAGGGGCTGTGCTTCACGCAGCTGCAATCGTGCCCAGACGACCAGCAGAATCGCACCGCCGGCGAACAGAGCCCACAGCCGTGGATCGGCCGTTCCCCACGCCCGGATCTGCTGTACGCCGACGAGCAAGGCCGCCAGGGCTGGGGCAAACAGAATGCCCTTTGCGAGGTTGACCCGAGGCCCGGGCTGCGCAGTGGACGGGGGCACGAATACGAACACCGCGATCAGCGCCACGGCCGCGAGGCCCACTTTCAACAGAAAGCCGCCCTGCCACGAGAAACGATCGATCACTACGCCTGAAGCCACGAATATGATTCCGGCACAGACAGTTCCGGCAGACGTCAACACCCCGACGGCAACTGGCACTCGCTCTGGTGGCAGGTTCTCGCGAAAGATTCCGAATGACAGCGGAGTGATGGCGCTGGCAGTGCCCTGGAGTGCGCAAGCGACGATCAGCCACGGCAGACTGGGCGCGATGGCGGCACCGAGTGCACCTACGGCGCACAGTGTCAACACCACCGACATCACCTTGCGTCGCCCGTTTAGATCTCCTAGGCGGCCACACACCGCCGCTGCAATCGCAGAGCAGAGCCAGTAGATCGTAACGACCCACGCTAGCGCGGGTTGTCCCGGAAACGTGCGCTGCAACGTCGGCAGCATGTTGTAGATAACGGTGATACCGGCTGAACCGACACAGGCAGTCAGCAGCAACGCGCAGTACACCCCCGCGACCGAACCACGACGAGTCCTCGCGAAGTTCGCGGGGACGGCTCCGATTGCATCCATGGGCTGTTGGCTCCGTACGGTCAATGAGACACTCGTTAGCGGCCCACGAATCGCGCTTCCCGTTTCTCGAGAAACGATTGCACGCCTTCCTTGGCGTCCTCGCTGCTATAGAGGCGCTGTTGGGTTGAAGCGATTTGGTCGTACGCCGCTTTCCATCCCTGTGTCATGGCAATGCGCCCGTTCTGCATCGTCGCTTGCACCGCAAGCGGCGCCTGGCGTGCAATCCGCTCGGCCAGCTCCAACGCTCGCGGCAGCTCCTTGCCTACCGGGACGACTTCCTGCACGAAATTGAAGCGCAACGCATCCCGTGCTGAAAATTCATCGCCCGTGAGCAGTACCTGCATGGCATTGCCCCAGCCTGCGCGTTCCGCCATCCGAAAAGTAGCGCCGCAGCCCGGCATGATGCCGCGCTTGACCTCGAGTTGAGAGAACCTGCAGTTTTCGGCTGCAATCGCGATGTCCGCGGCCAACATGAGCTCGATGGCCACCGTGAAACAGATCCCTTTCAGCGCGACCAGCATCGGTTTCGTCCGCAGCGGCTCGCGCAGGTTGAATGGATCGACCTCTGCAGGCGGTATGAGCGGAATCCCCGCCCGCCGCAGCGGCACGATCTTGGGCATGTCCAACCCGGCCGTGAAATGGTCGCCTTCCGCGTACAACACACCGCAACGCAGTTCCGGAGTGTTCTCCAGCTGTGAATAGGCGGCCGCCAGCTGGCTGAAAATCCTGGGCGTGAAGCCATTGCGCTTCTCGGGCCGGTCAATGCCGATCAGCAACACGTGTTCGCGCTGCTCCGTCTTCACCTGCCCGTCCGGATCCCGCTCCATTGAGTCTACCTCGGTTGCAACTGCGACAGGCGGCGCGCCCAGGCATCGATCAGTTGCCATAGTTGCGCGCGGGTCGAAGCAAAGTTGTGCATGTGCGCCATCTGCGGAACGATGTAGACCGTGACGTCGCCTGAATTGGGGTACGCGCTGGGCTCTGCGAGCGGATTGGGGCAAGTGTCGCGCTCACCAACTCCGACCAACACCGGAACTTCTACAGCAGCCGCTTCGCGAGCAATGACACCGGGCGCCATCATCGTCACGGCGCAGGGAGGAATGGTCAGGCTGCCAAATGGGGGTGCCGGAGCGCGGCGCAAAGGGTAGCCGCCCTCCATGTCCGCACGAAGAATGTCCTCAGGCACATCTTCCCAATGGAAGGGGTACACGAAATCCGCAATCGAGCGACTCGACACAGCCACCGATTGCTCATCAACCGTCGCACCACGCGACAGCCTGTGACCCTTGCGAGCAGCCTCGTACCCTGCTTCGGTCGGCTGCGGCAGCACGGTGTGAATGGCGCTCGCGCCGAGTACTGCGATCGCGTCGAAAGTGCCATGCAGACCCTGGGCGAGTACGGTGATCTTGCCACCCATTGACTGGCCGATCCCGATACGCAAAAACGTCGGCGCAGCAGCAAATCCCGGTACGAGTGTTCCTGCAGCGAGTCTTGCCGAGATTTCGCGAACTGCCGCGTCATAGGCACGTGCCAGCAGCTCGAAGGTAATGTCTGTGGGGTCCGGGAGCGTACTGTCGCCCACTCCCACCGGATCGCACGCAACGAAGATGAGGCCGCGCGCCGTATGGTAGTCAGCCTGGCTGTAGCCGCCGTACCCGGGGAAGTGCATGTCGTAGTACCCGCGAGAATAACCTCCCCCCGGTACTCCAAAGATGACAACGGGAGGAACCGACAGGGCCGACTCCTTCGGCAGAAACACCGTCACTGCGATTTCAATCGGCTGGGCCGATTGCAAGCGATCCGACACATCCACGCGCAAGTCATGAACGCCGGAGCGGAATGTCGGGCTCAGACGCCTCTGTGCGGTATTCAGTGCTCTATCCAGCATGGGTACCCATGCTTACTTTTTCCCACGCGTCGTAGTTCTGAGCCAGAGAAGCGAGCTTAGCGCGCCCCGCACCGAGCGCATCTGCACCCAGCACCAGCCGTAGCGGCGCCGCATCGGAGTCAACTGCCTCGACAATAGCCTTCGCGGCTTTCGCGGGGTCACCGGGCTGGTGACCATGATATTGAGCCGACATCGCGCGCGCGTTCGCAGCCGGCGTCCCTGCGTATTCGGGCAACACCTTCGCCGGCATCGCAATGGAACGGCCCGAGAAATCGGTACGAAATCCGCCTGGCTCGACGATCGTGACCTTGATTCCAAAGGCTGCCAGCTCACCCGCCAACGACTCCGTGAGTCCTTCCACGGCAAACTTCGTCGCGCAGTAGAGGCTTACGCCGGGAATGCCCATGATCCCGGCCAGTGAGGAAAAGTTGACGACATGGCCACGCCGGGCGGCGCGCATATGCGGCAGGACAGCCTTGGTGACATTCAACAATCCGAAAAAATTGGTCTCGAAGAGCTTGCGCGTCTCCGCATCACTGGTCTCTTCGGCGGCGCCGATCAGCCCGTAGCCCGCATTGTTGACCAGCACATCGATCCGGCCCGTGTCGCGCACGACATTGGCGACAACCTGTGGAATGGTTGCAGCTTCGGTGACATCCAGGCGGTATGCAAAGCTGCGCCCCGGCGCCAACGCACGGAATTCATCCACCTGCGCTGCCTGGCGCAAAGTGCCGGCTACGGTCTCACCGCGGGTGAGCACCTCTTTGGCCAGTTCCCGGCCGAACCCGGTAGACACCCCGGTGATGAGCCATACGCGCGATCGGTCCCCCATGCGCCTCTCCCGCTACCGAACGCACAGGCCAGCGGCCTTTTTGGCGCGTTCAGAAAGATGTACAATGTTCAGCTATATACTAGATCGGTTCCGAGGCCTGTGCAACGGCCGGGAGGTGTGCCGTGTCCGAACTTGCCGACCTTGCCAGACGAGTGGATCGAGTGGAATCGCAGTTGGCCATCCAGCAGCTTGCGGCCCGCTACGCTCTGGCAGTGGACTCTCGCGACCTCGACACGTGGGCAGATCTGTTCGTCGCGGACGTGGATTGCGGCTCGTACGGCAACGGCCGTGAGGCCTTGAAGAAGTTCATCGATCCTGCGGTGCGCACTTTCTATCGCTCACACCACCAGCTTTGCGGGCACGTCATTGAGTTCGTCGATTCCGACCACGCCAAGGGCACTGTGTATTGCCGCGCCGAGCACGAGGCCGGGGACCGGTGGATCGTCATGGCGATCTGTTACTTCGACACGTATGAGCGTCGTGATGGCCGCTGGTATTTCCTCCGGCGTGCCGAGAAGCACTGGTATTCCTCGGACGTGCTCGAACGACCGGGCGAGCCCGAGTTCCAGAATTGGCCGGCGTGGAAAGAGCGCAAGCCAACATTGCCGCACCAGTTTCCCACGTGGAAGCGCTTCTGGGAGCGAACCCCCGCCGAGGAGTTGAAGAAACTCTCCTCGGAACCCTAGAGCACGCCACATTACAGGAGGCCAGAACATGAGCATCGACACCGCGCCTGCCACGGGCGTCACTCCTTCCGCAACCTATGACGGTCCGATCTTCGACTGTGACAGCCACGTGCATGAGCACGACTTTGATTTCTTCAAAGAGTATCTGCCCAGGAAGTATCACGAGAAGTGGCTGCTGGCGCGCAAGGTCGGTCCTGACGGCACGTTTGGCCTCTATATCGGCAATCGGCGCGTTCACAACGCAGAAGCCAATGAGCAGGGACTCATTCCGCCCCCGGGCAAGTTGAAGGAATGGCTGCGGGCCATGAAGGAAGGCAAGTCGAACGTCGAGGGTTGGATCCAGCCGACGCCTGAGATCTACGACCGGGACGCGCGGGTGCGCAAGTTGGACGAGTTCGGTGTCGAGGGAGCCATCGTCTATCCAGGTGAATTCATTGCGACCGTCGGATACTACGATCCGGACTCGTCGGGCAATGCCGTGTTGAATGCATACAACCGCTATCTGCACGAGCGCTGGAGCTTCAATTTCGACAACCGCATCTACACCACGCCCGTGCTGAGCCTGTGGGATCTCGAGACCTCGGTGGCAGAGGCGGAAGATCTGATCAGAAAGGGCGTGCGAATCGTCGTCATGCCGATGGGGCCGGCGCACAACAAGTCCCCCGCGGATCCTTATTTCGATCCCATCTGGTCGCGGTTGAACGAAGCCGGCGTCGCTGTGGCTTTCCACGTCTCCGAGGCCACATTCATGCATCCGCTAATTCACGCGTTTGGCGAGAAGCCCCTGCAGTCGCGCCGCACCGGGCAGACCGCATGGCAATGGATGTTTTGCTACAGCGAGATCCCGGTGCAGATGACGCTGGCCAACATCGTGTATCACAACTTCTTCGAGCGTTTTCCGAACATCAAGATGGTGAGCGCCGAAAACGGCTCCAACTGGTTGCCCGGCTTCCTCGAGAAGATGGACAAGATGCGCGGCATGGCCAAGAACGGCTATTGGCCCTGCGGGCAACTGAAGGAGCGTCCCAGCAAGATCTTCAAGCGCCACTGCTATGTCGTGGCGTACCCGGAAGATGACGTCAAGGGAATCGTCGAGAAGATCGGCACGGCGGATTGTCTGGTCATGGGTTCCGACTTCCCACACGCGGAAGGCGTACCCGAGCCGCGCGACTTCTACAAGGAAGCCCTGGTGAGCGTGGCTCCGGACACCGCACGCGCCATCATGTATGACAACGGGCGCCGCCTGATGCCTCGCGGCTGACGGCTCAGCGGCCCGTGAACTTCGGTTTTCGCTTCTGCGCAAACGCCGCGGCGGCCTCGGCGAAATCCTGCGTATTCTGCAGGATGGATGAGTAGTTGACCTCGGTCGCGATCGCCTGATCCACTGAATCATTGCCGGTGTTGAGCGCGGATTTCATCAATGCCATTGCGACGGCCGGAGTGCGAGCGAACTTCTCGGCTGACACCAGCGCCTGCTCGAGCGCGCGACCCGGCTCGCAGATGCGGTTGATCAGCTGCATGTCCAACGCCGCTTGTGCGTCGAACGGCTCGGCAAACGCGCACAACTCCATCGCTTTTCGGTGCCCTACCTTGCGCGGCAGCGACCAGATAGCACCGACATCCGGCATCAAGCCGACCTTGATAAAGGCACACGAGAACTTCGCGTCGGAGGCTGCCACCGCGTAATCGCTCGCGGCAACGAACGAAACCCCGGCTCCGGCGGCATTGCCCTCCACGGCGCACACAAACGGCTTCGGCCCATCCACCAACAGTTTGAAGATGCGGGTCGCAAGGTCCATCCGCATCCGTCCCTCGATGATTTCGCGGTGCTTCATTTCGGAGATGTCACCGCCGGCGCACAGATTGCCACCGGCGCCGGTCAACACGATCGCCCGGCAGGACTCCAGGGCCTCGATCTCGAGCAACCGGTCATACATCCCCTGGCGCATTGCCCAGTTGAAGGCATTCAGCCGTTTCGGGTTATTCAGAGTCATGATGGCAATGGGCCCTTCATGACGGACCAGAAGCACCTCTTCTGTGGAATCGCTCATTGCGAGGCTCTCGCCAGGTGTGGTTTCACAACAGGTCTCCGTAGAGCTCGACGTGATGATCGGTGTTACCCCACGTCATGTCGATGCACGTGAGGCGCTTGAAATAGTTGCCGACGGCCAGCTCCGCTGTCATGCCCATACCGCCATGCAATTGCACGGCCTGTTGGCCGACGAAGTGCCCCGAGCGGCCGATCATTGCCTTGGCCGCGGACAGCGCTTTACGGCGCTCGTTTCGCTGTGGATGCTCGATCAGGGCGGCCGCCTGCAACGCCATGGAGCGTGCCTGCTCGACCGCGATTTGCATGTCCGCCAAGCGATGCTGCAGCGCCTGAAACCGCCCTATGGGCTGTCCGAACTGTTTGCGTGTCCGCAGATGCTCGGCCGTCAACTCCATCAGCTTCTCCATCGCTCCGACGGCCTCTGCGCACAATGCCGCAATTCCCCGATCAACCGCCCATTCGAGCGGCACATACCCGGACCCGATCTCTCCCAGAACGGAGTCGAGCGGCACCTGTACGTCTGCGAGACTGATCTCCGCGGCCCGTTGTCCGTCGAGCGTGGGAGAGCCTCTCACCGTCACGCCGGCCGCTGTGGCGTCCACCAAAAACAACGTCAGTCCATCCTGGTCACGTTGACCACCCGAGGTCCGGGCGCAGACGATGAGAACATGAGCACTGTCGCCGTGAAGGACCACGGCCTTGCGTCCATTCAGAACGTAGGACTGACCCTGTCTGACCGCCGTCGTGCTGATGTCAGCAAGGTCGAAACGGGCGCCGGGCTCCAGGGTCGCCAGTGCAACTCGCAGTGATCCGTTGACGATCCGCGGCAACATGTCGTCTCGTTGGGCCGCGGAGCCGATATTACCGAGCAATGCCGCCCCCACGACCGCGGTTGATACGAATGGCTGGCCAAACAATGCCCGGCCGAACTCCTGCATGACGATGAGCGTTTCCACGGGTGTGGCACCCAACCCGCCATGGTCTTCGTCAACGTTGAGTCCCAGCAAGCCGAGCTCGGCCAGCTCCCCCCACCGCTCGGGCGAAAACCCGCGTTGTACTACAGTCTCCGCAGCCAGCCAGCGCATGACCGTCTCGGCCAACATCTGCTGCTCTTCGCTGTAGGAGAAATTCACGGCTGACTTCCCAGGAGCGCGCGGGCGATCAGGTTCTTCTGCACCTCGTTGGTACCGCCGTAGATCGATACTTTGCGCAGATCGAGATACTGGGCCGCCAGTGCGTTCAGTCCGTGGCCGTCCGCGGTTTCGCCGGCAAACTCCGCATTCAGCGCCTCAGGGAGGTGCGGAATCGCGTACGGTCCCGCGCACTCCATCAGCAGTTGCGACAGCTCCTGCTGAATTTCCGAGCCGCGTATCTTCAGGATGGACGCTTCTGCGCCGATGGACTTGCCCGCCTGCTCGAGCGAGCTGGCCCGCATCAACGACCATTCGTGCGCACGGACGTCGATCTCGACCTTAACGATGCGATCACGGAACCTGGGATCCTCGATGAGCGGCCGGCCCCGTTTGGGCTCGCTCCGGGCAAGCTCCTTGAGCCGCACCAGGAGCCGCTTGCACGTGCCGATCCCGGCAATCGTCGTTCGCTCGTGGCCGAGCAGAAACTTGGCAATGGTCCAGCCGCGATTCTCCTCGCCGACGAGATTGGCCATCGGGACCGCCACGTCGTCGAGGAACACCTCGTTGACATCCGCGCCCTCGTCCAGGGTCCGGATCGGCTTTACCCGCACGCCCGGGCTCGTCATGTCGATCAACAGAAAGGAGATGCCCTCCTGTGGCTTGCCCGACGCGCGCGTTCTCACCAGGCAGAAGATCCAGTTAGCCCAGTGCGCAAAGCTCGTCCAGGTCTTCTGACCGTTGACGATGTAGACATCATCCTGGCGCTCGGCCCGTGTCGTCAGAGACGCGAGGTCGGAGCCGGCGCCTGGCTCGGAGTAACCCTGACACCACCAGTCTTCCATTGTCAGGATACGAGGCAGGAAACGCTTCTGCTGGTGCTCGCTGCCAAACGCCTGCAGGACCGGTCCAACCATCGAGAGACCGAAGGGCATCTGCCGAGGGGCGCCTGCGACAAAACACTCCTCTTCGAACAGGCTACGCTGGCGGGCGTTCCAACCGGTGCCACCCTGCTCACGCGGCCAGCTTGGCGCTCCCCAGCCCCGTTCATTCAGGATCCTCTGCCAGCGAACATAGTCCTGCCGCTCGATCCGCAGGAAACCGAGTACTTTGGCGCGGATGTCCGGCGGCAGGCGGGCGGCAACGAAGCCGGCCACCTCGGCGCGGAAGGTTTGGGTCTCGGGCGATTCACGCAAGTCCATGGCGAGCTTCCTGCACGGGTGGGTTATTTTCCGGTGAAGCGCGGCGGCCGCTTCTGCATGAAGGCGAGCTTGCCCTCTTTGAAGTCCTCACAGGTATTCGCCTCGAGCATTGCCTCGGAGTCCGTGATGAGGGCCTCGTGCAGTGACTGGAACGGAAGCTCCCACAACTGTTGTTTCATGACTCGCAGCGAGCGTGGCGACACCTTCTCCGCAAGCTCGCGTGCATAGTCAAAAGTGACCTGCTCCAGTGCCACCCGCGGCGGACACTGGTTAACGAGCCCGAGCCTTTGGGCCTCGAGCCCCTGTACCTTGCGTCCCGACAGCAACAGGTCGATGGCGTTGGCATGTCCAACGACCCGATTGAGAATCCAGGCCATTCCGTACTCGGAGGCAAGCCCAATGCGCGAGAAGGCTGTGGTGATCACGGCGTCCTCAGCCGCGAATCGCATGTCACAGAACAATGCATGGACGAGACCGATACCCGCCGTCGCCCCATTCAGCATGGCAATGATGGGCTTGGCCAGCGACGGAAAATAAGCGGTGCGGCTCTGATAGTCGGGCCGCCGGCTGAAATCGTACGGACGGGGCAACTTGTCGATGAGCTGGCGCGGATTGTCACTCTTGAAGCCCGTGATATCACCGCCGGCGCAGAACGCCTTGCCCGCACCTGTCAGTACGATCACGCGCACGTTCTCGTCGGCAGACGCGGCATGCGTGGCTCGATACACCTCTTCTGCCATTACGTCGGTCCAGGAGTTCAGGTGCTCCGGACGATTGAGGGTCACGGTGGCGATCCGATCCTGGACTTCGTACCGAATCTGCTGATAAGTCATGGTGCGTGATTTCCCGGTGCTACGTTCCGCTCAGATTGCCCGCTCGGCCCGCAGGCTGGCGATGGTTTCCGGTGAGTATCCCAGCTCGCCCAGAACGGAGTCAGTATGTTCGCCGAGCCCAGGCACCGGGCCCATTCTGGCTTGCACGGAATCCGGCAGTGCGGGCGGCAAGAGAGCTGGGATCCTTCCTGCCGGCGTGTCCACTTGCGTCCACCGCTGCCGGGCCGCCAGCTGCGGGTGCGCCCAGACCTCGTGCATCTCGTTGATGCGGGCATTGGCGATTCCGGCCAGCTCGAGCCTCTGGACCACCTCTTCTGCAGATAGATGCGAGAACGTCTCATTCACGATGGCATCCACCTCGGCACGCGCGGCCACGCGGCGGGCGTTGCTCGCAAAGCGCTCATCGCCGGCGAGCTCAGGCCGTCGCAGGACCCGCTCGCAAAATAAAGCCCATTCGCGTTCGTTCTGCAAGCCAAGCATCACCAACTTCCCATCTCCCGCACGGAACGGTCCATAGGGGTAGATCGTGGCGTGCGAAGCCGCAGTCCGCGGCGGTGGGGGCGCTCCTTCGAAAGCGTAGTAGAGTGGATAGCTCATCCACTCGACCATGGTTTCCAACAGCGACACGTCGATCCGCGTGCCGCGGCCTGTCCGTCCCCGCTGCAACAGCGCCGCCAGAATGCTGCTATACGCATACATACCCGCGGAGATGTCGGCAATGGAATTGCCGGCCTTGGACGGACTCTGGGGTGTTCCGGTAATGGACAGGAAACCCGACTCGCTCTGAATCAACAGGTCGTAGGCCTTCTTGTCCACGTAGGGACCGGAGGCCCCGTAACCCGACACGTCGCAAACTATCAGGCGCGGATGATCTGCCGCCAGTGTGTCATAGCTCAGACCCAGCCTCGTGGCCGCGCCAGGAGCGAGGTTCTGCACCAGAACATCGGCACGCGCGATGAGCTTCCCGAGGATTTCACGCGCTTTCGTGTGTTTGACGTCCAGCGTGACGCTCTCTTTCGAGCGGTTCGTCCAGACGAAGTGGGACGCCATACCGCGGACGCGGGTATCGTAGCCGCGTGCGAAATCGCCGGTTCCCGGGCGTTCTATCTTGATGACCCGCGCGCCGAGGTCTGCCAGTTGACGCGTGCAGAACGGTGCGGCAATTGCGTGTTCGAGCGTTACGACTGTGACACCGTCCAGAGGGCGCATGGTGCGGCGTGCAGTCAAAATGAGCGGGGCAGTCCCAGGACGTGCTCCGCAACATACGAAAGAATGAGGTTGGTTGAGATCGGAGCGACCTGGTACAGGCGGGTCTCCCTGAATTTGCGCTCGACGTCGTACTCACTGGCGAAACCGAATCCGCCATGAGTCTGAAGGCAGACGTTGGCCGCTTCCCAGGACGCCTTCGCCGCGAGGTACTTGGCCATGTTGGCCTCTGCGCCACAAGGCTGGTGCGCGTCGTACAGCTCGCAAGCCTTGAAACGCATGAGGCTGGCGGCCTCGACCTCGATGTGGGCCTCGGCGATCGGGAACTGAACGCCCTGGTTGCGCCCGATGGGACGATCGAACACAACGCGCTCGTTGGCGTATTTCGTGGCGCGCTCGACGAACCAGTAACCATCCCCGATGCACTCCGCGGCTATGAGGGCGCGCTCGGCATTCAGGCCGTCGAGTATGTACTTGAAGCCTTTGCCCTCCTCGCCGACGAGGTTATCCGCGGGAATTTCGAGATTGTCGAAGAACAACTCGCTGGTCTCGTGGTTGACCATGTTGGGGATCGACCGCAGCGTCAGGCCTTTGCCCACGGAGTCGTGCAGGTTGACGAGAAACACTGACATGCCGTCGGATTTGCGCTGCACCTGCGCGAGCGGCGTGGTGCGCGCCAACAGCACCAGCAGGTCGGAATGCCGCACGCGCGAAATCCATACCTTCTGGCCGTTGACGACGTACCGGTCGCCATTGCGTACGGCTGTGGTCTTCAGTTTGGTCGTGTCGGTGCCAGTCGTGGGTTCCGTCACCGCCATGGATTGCATGCGCAGCTCGCCGCGGGCGATTCGGGGCAGGTACTCCTGCTTCTGTGCCTCGGAGCCGTGGCGCACGAGTACATTCATCACATACATCTGGCCGTGACAGGCACCGGAATTGCCCCCGCTCCGGTTGATCTCCTCCATGATCACTGACGCGGCAGCCAGGCTCAGTCCCGATCCGCCGTATTCTTCCGGAATCAACGCCGCAAGCCAGCCCGCGGAAGTCAGCGCGGCGACGAACTCGGATGGATAGCCGCGCTCGGCATCCACCTTGCGGAAATACTCATCGGGAAATTGCGCACACAGCGCGCGCACGCCGCTGCGGATTTCTTCGTAGTCGGTAGCCCTTCTCATTTCTGAATTATGCTCGACTATGTGAACGTGCGTCCAGATGCGGAATAGCCCAAAGGCCGGCTTCCCGGCCTAGGAGACCCTGCATAGGATTTGGGCGCCTCGCGAGATGCGGGGCCCTGCCCGCACGCCCGATCGCTCAGGTGACCGCGACTCGCCGCCGAGGCGCACTCACCGGACGGAGGGCCTCCGCCTCGGATTCCGGATACACGGTGCTATCCAGGTCCGCGGCGTTGGGTGCTACACCCGACGCCCGCGATGCAACCTCCACGATCATGGGGCGCAGCTCCGCCAGCCGGGGCGCCAACCTGTCGCTCGGTGCGCCGATCGCGATTGCGGCCACGAGCGTTCCGTCGGCGCCAAAGATGGGCGCCGAAATCGCCGCTGATTCCGGGAAATTCTCACCGATGCTGACAGAGACGTGCGTCTTGCGAATTCGCTCGAGCTCTTCCCGCAAGCCTTTACGTGTCGTGATGGTCCGCGGTGTACGCTGTTCGAGCTTCGTAGTGCGGAAGTATTCCTCCTGCCACTGCTCGGTGGCGAAGGCGAGCAGCACACGGCCGGCGGCGGTGGAATACAACGGCCGCACTGCCCCGATCGGCACCGAGAAACGCACCGGGTGCGGGCTTTCAACCGCATCCACGTACGTAATCACTTTCCCGACACGATCCAGGACACCCAGGTACACGGACTCCTGGGAGCGCTGGGCGAGCTCCTCCAGGTACGGCCGCACGGCATTAGAGAAATTCCACACCGACATGATGTTGGCGGCGAGGCGGAAAATGGACGGTCCGAGCCGATAGCGGCCGTTGTCGTAATTCAGGTAGCCGCTGGCCACCAGCGGGCGCAGCAGGTTGAGCAGGCTGCTCTTGGGCGATCTCAATTCGGTATTGAGGTCCGCAAGGCTCAACCCTTCCTTGGACTTCGCCAGCGCATCGAACAGTCCCAGCAACCGCATGAGCGATCGCGGACCCGTCACCTTGCGAGCGGCACCGTTCCCGGCACGAACCTTGACCATAGTGTCCCAACCATTTCGACCGGAGTCGTTCTGATATTAGTACGGTGTTCGCACATCTGTCCATGATTACCGTTCGAGCCGGCGAACGCGTCTCGATAACTACGAGCTTACCGCAATGCGTAAAGAAAGTACGTCCGCCACGCCGCCATCGACGTGCAGCACATGACCATTCACGTAGGAACCGGCCTCGGAGGCCAGGAAAATCGCTGCCCCGGCAAGCTCTTCGGGCCGTCCCCAGCGCCCCAGGGCGATGCAGTCCGTGAACACCTGCATCCGCTGCGGGTCGCGGGTCACGGGCTCCGCCATGTCAGTCAGGAAAAAGCCCGGGGCGATGGCGTTGCAGGTCACGCCGTGCCGCCCGAGCTCGCCGGCCAGGGATTTCGTCAACCCGGCGATCCCGTGTTTGCTGGCCACATAGGCCTGCAGCCGCTCGCGGCCCAATACCGAGACATACGAGCCAATGTTGATGATTCGTCCCCACTGCTGCGCGACCATGGGCCGTGCCGCTTCCCGCGCGAGCAGGTACGGTGCAGTGAGATTCGTCTCCAATGTCCGGCGCCATTCTTCGGTTGAGGAGTTGAGGAACTCGCTCCACATGCACAACCCGGCGTTGTTCAGCAGGATGTCCAGGTGGCCAAAACGCTCGAGTATCCTGGGAACGACGGCAATCGCAGCACCCTCGTCGGTCAGGTCGAAAGCCCCGCAGTGGGCGCTGCCTCCCGCGCCAACAATCCCCTCGGCAACGGCGGCCAACCGATGCGTATCCCGGGCAGCGAGCACGACCGTTGCGCCGGCTTTCGCCAGTGCCTGCGCCATCGCTTTCCCAAGTCCACGAGAGGCGCCCGTAACGAGCGCAACCTTGCCTCGCAACGAGAACAGATCCGTCACGCAAGCTCGACCAGGCCGTTGTTCAGAACGACAACATCGCGCGAATCGACACGCGCCCGCAATTGCAGGGACGCCGAATCACGGTGCCAGAGTTGGAAACGAAGGGTCTCGCCCGGGTACACCGGGGCCGTGAACCGCACCGATAGCGCACGAATACGGGTTGCGTCATATCCACAGACGGCCTTCAGAACGGCGTGTGCCGCCATCCCGTAGGTGCAAAGGCCATGGAGGATCGGCCGGGTGAACCCAGCAGCTTGCGCCACAGCCGGATCTGCGTGCAGGACATTGTAGTCGCCGCTCAGGCGATAGATGAGCGCCTGACGCTCCAGTGTCTCCAACTCCACCTCGATATCCGGCGCGCGATCTGGTGTCGCCGGCAAAGGCTCCGGACCCGCGTCACTCTGTCCACCCTTCGCGCTGAATCCCCCATCACCGCGCAGGAAGGTGACGTTGCGCCCTTCGGCAATCAACTCGCCACTGTCCTGGTCGCGCAGCTCACGCGTGATTACGGCAACAGCTCCCTTACCCGGGCCCTTGTCAGTGATGGAAACTACCTTGTTGCGCGCGACGAGCTGACCCGCAACCGGCAAAGGCTTGAGCAGCCGCACGGATTGCTCGCCGTGGACGAGCTTGACCCAATCGGCACCCGTGCGCGGATCGCGCCACCAGAAGCCCGGGCTCCCCAGCACGGATACCATGGTGGGTACAGCCTGCAGGTTCTGCTCGAAAACAAATTGCAGCTGCCCGGCATCCACGGGCTGGGCGCCAATTCCGATACCCAGCGCGTACAACATCGTGTCGCGCTGCGTATAGGAATGCGTGATATCGCCGAAGTCCCAGTTCTTGACGGATTGATAGTCGAGCATGGCCGGTCATGCTTCCGAAAGCGTTTCGGCGGACCCCAGCACCAACACGGCCTCGCTGGAGAGCTCGCCACCATTTCCGTGCGATACGGCGAGCTGCACGTCCGGCTGCTGCCGCGCACCGCAGATTCCCATGATCTGCTGCGAGGCCTCGACCATCGTGAACAGTCCATACATGCCGGGGTGCACGCACGACAATCCGCCGCCGTTGGTATTAACAGGCAGTTTCCCACCGGGAGCAATTGCGCCACCGGCTACGAACTGTCCACCCTCCCCCTTTGCACAGATTCCCATGTCTTCGAGAAACAGAATGGTGTTGATCGTGAAGGCGTCGTAGAGCTCGACGATGTCGATGTCCGCAGGACTGACGCCAGCCTGGGCGAACGCACGCCGAGCGGCTCCCACGGTACCCGTCACTGTCAGGTCGGGCATGGAAGCAATCTCCCGATGGGTGGTTTCTGCGGCGGCTCCGAGCAAGTAGGCCGGCTTCTTGCAATGATTGGAAGCCCGATCCGCCCGGACCATTACCACCGCTGCGGCGCCATCCGATACCAGGCAACAATCCCTCGCGCTGAAAGGATCGCAGATCATTCGCGCGGCCATATACGACTCCAATGTCAGATCCTCGCGCAGCGTCGCCTCGGGGTTGAGCTGCGCCCACTTGCGGGCGGCAATGGCAACTTCGCCGAGTTGCTCCTTGGTCGTACCGTACTGATGCATATGGCGCGCTGCGGCCATGGCATAGGAGGAGATTGGCCGCATCGGCCGATAGGGTGTTTCCCAGGGCGATGGGCGAGACGTGCTTACGAGCTTGCCGGCGCTGCTGCGTTGATTGCTGCCGTACGCAATCAGCGCGACGTCGCAGTGACCAGTCGCCAGCATGAGTGCAGCAACGGACGCCTGGATCTGAAACGAAGAGCCGCCAGTTCGGCTGTTGTCCGTGAACCGTGGCTGGATACCGAGATACTCCGCAAAGTTCAATGTCGAGAGCGTCTCGTCCATGACGATAACGAACAGGCCGTCAACATCGCGAGGACTCAACCCGGCCATGGCAAGTGCCTTCAGGCTCGCGTGGGTCGCCAGATCGAAATTGCTGAAGTCCGGCGCCGCGCCGATGCCGAAGGTCGCGGCGCCGACAATGGCCGTCTGACCGCGCGGGAATGCTTCTCGCATCAATGCAAACCTTTACGCAGAACCTGCGTTCAAATCGGTTCGAACACCAGCAGCGGCACGTCATTCTCACGGATGATCTTCGCGCTGACGCTCATTCCGATTCGCACCTGCTCGGGCGGAATCCCCTCCACACGGCTCATCATGCGCGGCCCTTCGGCGAGGTCGACCAGCGCCAGGTTGTAGCTTGGAGTCGGCGGCTTTTGACGAATGACCGTCGTGGAATACACAGTGCCTGAACCGGAGGCCTCGACCCACTCCAGGGCAGTGGATCCCGTCCCCGGCTCCGCAACCCGCGGATAGAAGATGTAACGGCCTGTCGCGCGGCTGCGTTGCAACATGAAGCGGCCCGCCGCGAGGTAGGCCGCGAAGTCCTTCTCCGGATGTAGTGTGTCACTCATACGCACCTCGCTTTACACACCTCGCTTATGCACCTTGCCCGGCCACGGATCGTGGTTCACCCGTGCATGGTGAGCCCGCCGCTCACGCTGAACACCTGGCCGGTCATGAAGTCGGCCGCGCCGCTGGCCAGAAACATGATTGCGTGCGCGATTTCATACGGCTGCGCCATGCGGCGGAAGGGAATCGCCTTGACCAGGGATTCACGCAGCTTCTGCTCCATGGCAACTGTAAACAGTGGCGTATCCGTGGGTCCGGGCGCAACGCAGTTGCAGTTGATCCGGTAGCGTGCCATTTCCCGGGCCAGCGCCTTCGTGAAGGCGATGACCGCGCCTTTGCTTCCCGAATAAAATGTCTCGCCGGTGCTGCCGACACGACCGGCATCGCTGCCGATGGTGATGATCTTGCCGCCCGCGCCACGCTCGATCATGGCCGGCAACAAACGGTGGATCATCCTGACGGGTCCCAAATAGTTTACATGGATGATCTTGTCCCAATTCTCAGGCGAATTCTGCAGAAACGGCTCGATGCGATCGATGCCGGCAATGCTGGCAATGATGTCGAACGCGCCGTTGGAGCGTGCCTTGACCTCGTCGGCGAACGAGTCGATCGAAGCAGCCTCCAGCAGGTTGAGCGGGATGAACTCCCCGCGCCCGCCGGCTGACTCGATGTCCTGCAGGGTCGCGCGACCGGTTTCCTCATTGACGTCGCCGAGATACACCGTGACACCGGCGGCGGCAAACTGCCGGGCCGTGGCGCGCCCGATTCCCGAGCCGCAGCCCGTCACCACCGCGACCTTGCCGGTCAGATCGGTTGCCTGCTTCCAACTGAGCTCCGCCACATCTGTCATGTTCGACTCACTTTCGAGTGTTCCTGTCCAGGAAGGCACTGATCAATTCCTGAGTATGCGCCGTGTCGAGCAGCGCGCTGCCGGCTTCGCGCTCGAGACGAAAACCGTGCAACGCCGTCCCGCCGAATGCATCGATGCATTGTTTGGCCACCCGTTGGGAGTGCTCAGGCAACGCCGCTATCCGATCCGTTATGGCGCGGGCCTCCTCCTCGATACGCGCGCGCGGGACCGCCCATTCGACCATGCCGAGAGTGGCGGCCGTGCGGCCATCGACCGGCTCGCAGCCCAGGATGATGCGAGCCGCAACACCCCGGCCGCAAAGACGTGTCAGCCGTTGCGTGCCGCCTGCACCCGGAATCAACCCGATACCCACTTCCGGCAGACCCAACTTCGCCTCTTCGGCCGCTACCCGCAGGTCGCAACTCAACGCCAGCTCGAAACCGCCACCCATCGCCGCGCCCGAGATTTCGCTGAGCGTCACCTGCGGGAGACTCTCGATGCGCTGATACAGCCCCTGCAGGCGATCAACGTAACCGTTCAGAGCGCCAGCGGGCGACGGTGCATCCTTCCAGGAACGGATCAGATCGAGATCCGCTCCAGCCGCAAACACCTTCTGGGCGCTGCGAATGTGCAGCACCTGCCAGTCGCGCCAGCCGGCCAACTCATCGAGCACGCGGTGGAATGCGGCGATCATCGCATCGTCGATGGCATTCACAGGCGGCCGGTTGAGAGTGGCTACGGCGACGCGCCCGCGGCGGGAAGGCTCGATCATGGTGAACCGTGTTCCTATATCCGAACGGCGTTCAGATTACACCGGGGGCGAAGGGGCGGTCAAACCATGGGGAGCTGGTTTAAGGCTTCGCGCTGGGGCGCCGCGCCACCGAACGGCCCGGCGACGCGGTGCCTCGCCTATTTGTTCGTAAACCGCGGCTCGCGCTTCTCGAGAAACGCCGCGCGTTTCTCGGCTGCATCCGCGGTGGACTGGGCTAGTGCCACAGCCCGGCTCTCCAGCTCGATCGCCGCCTCCAGACTGCCCACGCCCTGGTTGAGCCACAGGGACTGTTTCGTCAGCCAGATGCCCATTGGCACATTCACCCGGATCGCCCTGGCAAGCTCCAGCGCGGATGCCAGCAGCTCCTCATCGGGCACCGCGCGCAGCACGAGCCCGATGCGCTCAGCCTCGTCGGCCATGACAGGCCGTGCAGTCAGGAGAATCTCCGCCGCGCGCTGTGTTCCAACAGCCCGCGGCAACAGATAACTCAGCCCCAGCTCGTGGCCCGTCGCAGCGTTGTGGATGGAGTTGACGAATTTCGCGGACCGGCTCGCGATACAGACATCGGACGCGAGCGCTAACGCATATCCGATGCCCGCCGCCGCCCCGTTGACTGCACAAATGATTGGCTGAGGCGCCTGGCGCATCAGAAGGGGAATGCTGCTGATCTCGCTCATCGCGTGCCGACCTATGTAGGCCTTGCCCTGGTCGGCATCGTCGATCCAGGCGGGCTGACCTGCATTCTTGAGGTCGTGCCCGGAGCAGAAGCCCTTGCCACTGCCCGTCAGGATGACGACCCGCGTCTTCGAGTCATGCCGCAGCCCTTGCAGAATCGATATGAGCTCGGAGTACATCCCAAAGGTGAATGCGTTGAGCTGCTGCGGGCGATTGAGCGTCAGCCGCTTCACGCCCTCCTCGAGCTGGTCAACGAGAATGTCAGCCATGCGCGCGCCTCGCTGCGGTGAGTCAGTTGACGGCGGTACGTCAGTCGTCCGCCGTGCGTCAGTCATTTGCGGCGACTGAAGTCGTTCGCCGTTCAGTCAGCCGCCCAGTGAATCTTCACCATGCCATCACCAAACGGCTCGTCCCGGTTCTTCAAGGCCTGTTTCAGGCCATTCTGCGCCATGTCAGCCTTGAATTGCGTGCGCCGCGGCCCCTGTGACAGATGTGCGCGGGCATCCATCTCGGCAGCCATCCGCTGCAGCGTTTGAGCACCTGCAAGCTCCAGGGCCACGTTGACGATCCTCTTGTGTGCCGCGAGCAGCTCTGCATCAACGAAGCTCATGCGCCGTGCTAGATCGTTCACCACTTCATCGAGTTGGTCAGCGGGCACCGCATCGAGCACGAGACCGATCCGGGCCGCGTCGGTCCCCGAAAGACAGTCGCCCGTCATCAATAGCCGCTTTGCCCACTGTGGACCCACGTGATACACCCACATGTGATTCGGCGGTGTACCGTTGGCGCGGGTTGCGGGAAAACCAATGCGCGCATCAGTAGCGGCGATGACCATGTCGCACATCAATGCGAAATCCGTCCCACCGGCCAGGCAGTTGCCGTGTACACGAGCGATGATCGGTTTGTGTATCTGGAACATGAGCGTCGTCTGGCGCTGTGTTCTTTCCAGATTCCAACAGTCATCATCGAGCGTGGCCGACAGGCTCCTGTAGGGTACCTGTTCGGTGGCATCGGCACGCGCTTCGGCCTCGCTCTTGATGCCGGAATACACTCCCGCCAGATCGTAACCGGCGCAGAAATCCTTGCCAGCGCCCTGCAGCACGACAACATTGACGTCCGTTCGGGCATCCGCCTCCAGGAGGGCGTCGTGCAACTCCGTGATCATCGGCCCCGTAATGGCATTACGCTTCTCAGGCCGATTGAGCGTAATGCGCGCCACACGCTCCTGGACATCGAAAAGGATCGTGTCGGTGGTTTTGAGAAACTTGCCCATTGATTGCCCTCTTACCGCTTCCGACAGTGCACTCATGCCGACGGCTTGCGGTACCGCTCGCGTAGCGCCACCTTGCTCACCTTGCCGCTCGGCAGCCGCGGGAGATCCGCGACGAACTCGATGCTCTTCGGGCATTTGTAACCGGCGATCAGTGTCCGACAATGCGCGATCAGCGCATCGACACCGATCTCAGTGCCCTGCTTTAGCACGACTATCGCCTTGACCGCCTCACCCCAACGCTCGTCGGCAACACCGATCACCGCGGCGTCGGCCACGCTCGAATGAGCCATGAGAGCCTCTTCCACCTCGCGGCTATAGACGTTCTCTCCGCCACTGACAATCATGTCCTTTTTTCGGTCGGCGAGATAGATGAAACCATCCTCGTCGGCATGACCCATGTCGCCGGTGTGAAGCCAGCCGTCCCGCAATGCCGCGATGCTGGCAACACTATTATTCCAGTACCCCACCATATTCTGTGGCGAGCGCAGGCAGATCTCCCCAATGCTGCCCGTCACGACCTCCTTGTCATGCTCATCAACGATTCGCACACTTGTAGACATCACAGGCTGCCCGATGGAGGTCAGCCGTTTCAGATCCTTCTGCGAACCCTGCGGCCGATGGTAATGCTTGCGCAGCGTCGTGCCCGCCCCTTCGGTCTGACCATAACCGTTGATGAGGATGGGACCGAACCGCTGCAGCGCCCGCTCGAGAACCGCAAGCGGCATCGCGGCTGCCGCATAGTTGAGAGTCTTGAGCGAGGACAGGTCGTATTTGTCGATGTCAGGAAGATTCAGGACTGACTGTACGAGGGTCGGCGCAAGGTGAAGTTGTGTTATGCGCTCGCGCTGCACGGTCTCGAGGATCTCGGCAGCATCGAACGCCCGATGGACGACCAGCGTACCGCCCCGGTAAGTCACGGCTCCACCCTGTGAGCGTGCACCGATGTGAAAGAAAGGCATCGCCAGCAGTATCCGGTCACCGACATCTGCGCTTAGTTCATTACTCCAGCAGTCACACAGGGCAATCATGGCCGAGTGCGTCAGCATGGCACCCTTGGGCCGACCCGTCGTCCCGCTGGTGTACATGATTGCTGCCACATCCTCCGCGCAAGGATAGATCGGCGGCCCGTCCTCCGAGCCAGCCGCGAGAATATCTTCGTAGCTGCTCGCCCACCGCGGCCCGTTCGTGCCTATGCAGATATATTGCTGCACGCTTGGAAGCTGACTTCGCAGCGCATCGATGAGCGGTTCGTACTGCTGCTCGAAGATCAACGCAACCGGGGCCGCATCGCGAATGATGTAAGCGATTTCTGGAGGCGCGAGGCGGTAGTTGATGGGCGCGATGATGAAAGGCGCGACTTCGCCCGCCGCATACACTTCCAGGTACTCGGGACAGTTCATCGCCAGGATGGAAATGCGGTCCTGGGTACGGACTCCGCGCGAATACAGCGCCCCGGCCAGCTTGCGCGCGCGCTGGGCAAATTGCCGGAAAGTCGAGCGCCGTTCGCCGAAAATCAGGTGCAGCTCATCGCCGTGCAGACGTGCGTTGCGTTCCACAACATCTCGCATTGTCTGCACGGGCGCCTGATTTGCGAGCATGTCGGGGCCTAGGCTCTCAAGCGTTCGAGTCGAGCGGGAACGACGGTGAGCGCTTCTGCAGAAACGCGTCCATGCCCTCCTTCCCTTCGGGACCTGCAAAGCCGATGAACTCCAGCGCCAACGATGCGTCGAAAATGGGTGCCGCCTGGCGCAGCCAGTGGTTCAAAGTGTGCTTAGTCCAGCGAGTGGCTCCAGGGGCCTGCTGGGCGAGCCGCGCGGCGACTTCGATCGATTTCGCCTCGACCTGATCCGCTTCGACCGCGAGCGAGACGATTCCCATGCTGGCCGCCTCTTCCCCCGTGAAGGTTTCCGAGAGCAGCAGATAATACTTCGCGCGGGCCATGCCACACAGCAGCGGCCACAGAATTGTCGCGTGATCTCCGGCGGCGACGCCGATTTTGGCGTGCCCGTCGGAGAACTTCGCATCCTTTGCCGCAATGGAGATGTCGGCCAGCAGCGCGCATGCAATGCCGGCCCCGATCGCCCAGCCGCGCACGGCACTTACGATGGGCTTCGAGCACGCGATCATGTTGTATACGAGGTCGCGGGACTCCTTCATCGCCTGCATACGCAGCTCGTAGTCGTCACACGTCTTGCGCTCATGTGCGAGGTCACCTCCAGCGGAGAATGCCTTCTCGGAGCCCGTGATGATGACCGCCGAGACCGTTGGATCGGCATCTACATCCTTCCAGATCCGCGAGCACTCGCCATGCAGGATCGGAGTCATCGCATTCAGCTTCAACGGCGAGGCGATGGTGATCCGCAGAACCCGCGGGTGCGGCCGATCGAACTTCAACTGCTGGTAGTGCTCGTAACGGTCAGACATGTCGGAAGACTCCGGTTTGCGTTCAATCGGATGAGGCGAAGGAAATGAGCGCGTCGACCGCGATGATGCGGCGGCCGGCGCAGATGAGCGGGTTGACGTCCAGCTCGCTGATACGTTGCGTTTGATCCGCAGCGAGCTCGGACAGGCGACAGATGATCTGAGCGAGCTGCTCCACGTCCACCGGCTCTGCTCCCCGGAACCCGTCCAGGAGCGCGGCACCCTTGAGGCGGCGCAGCATCGCCAGGGCCTCCGAGTGCGTTACGGGTGCGAGCTCGACCGAGGTGTCCTTCAGTAACTCAACCAGCGTGCCGCCGAAACCGACGACGATAAGGGGGCCAAACAGAGGATCGACCCTTGCACCCACCATGATTTCGAGGCCGCTCGGAATCATCGGTTGTACCAGTACGCCGTTGATCCGAGGATTATTGGGTGCGCGGCGTGCGTTCGCGATAACGGCCTCGAACGCCGTTTGCACATCTTCGGCGCTGCGCAGGTTCAGGCGAATGACTCCGGCTTCGGTCTTGTGCGGCAGGTCCGGCGACTCCACCTTCAGCGCAACGGGAAAACCCACCTTCGCTGCGGCATCGCGCGCCTCGGCGGCCGTGTTTACCAACACTTCGCTCACAACCGGAATTCCGTAGGCAGCGAGAACGGCCTTCGCCTCTCGCTCTGTCAGCGGTGAGTGCCGTGCCCCGTCCAACAAGGTGGCCGCGCGAGCTGTCGCACTTGTATCACTCACACGTACTGGGGCACGCTCGCCCCGAGAGCGTTTTTCGCCCCGCCGATGCCAGGCCTCCAGCGTGGAAAAGCACCGCTCCATGGTGCGGAACAGGGCCACGTTCGGATCGATCTGCGCCTCCAGCGAGCCCGGACCCTGCAGCCAACCGGAAATCAGAACATTGCAGGTTATCTTGCCGTGACGCTGCGACAGCTCGCTCAGCGCGGCTATTCGCGGAATATGGAAGTCAAACGCGACGGGCTGCGGCATCACCAGCGCGCCATATGACTCATCCGCAAGCAACGCCTCGCCACAAGCCCACAATGACTTTGGGTTGTTGACAACCTGCGCGGTCACGTCACATGGGTTGCGGGCGGAGCCAAAGTCCGGAATATGCTCCTCGAGGACGCGCCGCGCCGTCTCACTCGGCTGTGGGAGGGGGATACCATGCGCTTCAGCACGGTCAGCGGCCATGATGGCTGCCCCACCGGAAGTGGCGAGCACCGCCACGCCCTTCGCTTTCGGTGGCGGCGCCTTCGAGAAGAACGAGGCCGCCTCCATCAGCGCCTCGAAGTCTTCGACCAACACCATGCCGGTTCGCTCGAAAGCCGCCCGATACGCAGCGTTCGATCCAGCAAGCGAACCCGTGTGCGACACGGCGGCTTCAACGCCCATCTGCCCAGTCGCGATCTTGTTGACGAGCAGTGGCTTGTTGGCACGCCATGCGATTTCCGCCGCCTCCATCAGGCGCTCCGGATGGGCAAGGCCCTCGAATGCGCAGGCGATGGCGTGACAGTTTGGGTCCTCGGCGAGATACGCGACGAGATCCGCAACGTCCACGTCAACCTGGTTGCCAGCGGAGAAAACGTGACTGACAGACGCGCCGCACTCTATTGCCTGCGCGAGAGACTGGGACAGCGCGCCGGACTGGCTTGCGATGCCGACGGCCGGGGATCGCATGGGCCGTGGCGCGGGATAGTCAGCGAACGTGATGCGCGCGCCACTTCGATAGTTGGCGATGCCAAGACAGTTAGGTCCGATAATGCGCAGTCCTCGTGCGCCTGCAATCGCGGCCAACCGCTCTTGCTCGGCGACACGGTCCGCCCGGCGCGTCTCGGCATAGCCGGATGCATAGAGTATAACGCCGCCCGCGCCAACCTCTGCCGCCTCCAACACTACGGCCTCTGCCGCTTCGCGTGGCACCGCGACCGCGACGCAGTCCGGAATCTCGGGCAAGGCCGACAGCGAAGGGAAGCACGGCCGCTCGCCAAGGCGGTCATATTTCGCATTGACCAGGTGCACACGGCCGGAATATGCACCGAGATTTCCCAACAGGCGCTCGCCAAACGATCCCGGGCGCGAGGAAGCGCCGACGATCGCAATGCTCGACGGATTCAACACACGCTCGAGATCGGCGCGGCGGTAGACCCGGCGCTGAGCTGCGGAAGTGTGCACCCTACTCACCCGTGAAGCGCGGTGCCCGTTTCTCCCGGAACGCATTCACGGCTTCCTGGTGATCCTTGGAGAGATTGGAGAGGGCTTCGTACGCGAGTGAGGCGTCCAGTATCGAATGCACGACCTTCTTGAGTCCTATGTTGACGGACAGCTTCGTTCCCTGGATGGCGCGAGAGGCCCCGGAGGCGAGCCGTTGCGCCAGCTCATCGACAGTCCGATCGAGGTCTTCCGCTGGCACGGCGCGGTTGATGAGCCCGATCCTGGCCGCTTCTTCGCCAGTCAATGCATCACCGGTGAGCAGGAACTCCTTGGCCCGCGCATAACCGATGAGCTGTGGCCAGATGGCCGCCCCGCCGTCTCCCGCGACGTACCCGACCTTGACGTGCGGATCGGCAATCTTTGCATGGTTTGCGGCGATGATGAGGTCGCAGAACAACGCGATCGTGGCGCCCAGGCCGATGGCAGGACCATTGACCTTGGCGAGAATGGGCTTGGGACAGTCGAGAATGGAATAGATCAGGTGTTTGGCCGTGGCCATTCCCTTCACGAACAGGTCGGGCTCATCGATCACTTTCTGCATCTGCTCGATGTCGCCGCCTGCACTGAATGCGCGGCCCGCGCCGCTCAGAACCAGCACGTTGGTCTGCTCGTCGCCGGCAACATCATCAAACAGAGAAGCGAGGTCTTCCTCCAGCTCTGCGGTGATTGAATTCAGTGTCTCGGGCCTGTTGAGTGTCGCGTGCAGGACGCGGCCGTCGCGCCTGAATGCGATCGCCTTGTAGCTTGCAAAATCCATCAGACCCCCTTGCCGCTGCCGGCCAGCCTCTCCAGATGGTAGTCGACGTCCCCAAAAGCCTTCTCGAGCGCAATCAGCCGCTTGAAGTAGTGACCCACCTGGTACTCCTCCGTCATGCCAACCCCGCCATGCAGCTGGATCCCCTGCTCGCCCACGATGCGGCCGGCGTTCGCTGCAACGACCTTTGCCGCCGAGACCGCGGCCCGGCGCTCGGCAGCCGGCGCCTCGATATGTGCAAGTCCCCGGTACAGTATCGAGCGGGTCTCCTGTATTTCGACGAACATCTCCGCCAGGCGATGTTGCAGAGCCTGGAATCGGATCAGTGGCTGGCCAAACTGTTGCCGGCTCCGCAGGTGCTCAGTGGCGAGCTGCAGCACCACCTCCATCGCACCTAATCCTTCCGCCACGCGCGCGAGAACCAGCCGGTCGATCGCCTCATCCAACACTTCGAGCGCTTCACGCCCGGTCGCCAATAGCGAGCTGCGGTTGACGCGCACCGCCGCCACTTCCACATCTGCGGCGCGTGTGCCATCGATCAGCGGGTAGCTGCGAACCGTCACGCCGAGGGTATTTGCGTCCAGCAAAAACAGGGCAATCTCGTTTGTATCAGCGATGCTCGCCGAGACAATCAATTTGTGCGCGGACGGCGCATCAAACGCCATCACCTTCACGCCATCTATCAGATAGCCGTCCTGCTCCGGCCGGGCGCATGTCTGCACAGCGCGCATATCGTACCGGCTTGCAAGTTCGCCATGAGCCAGAGCCACGCGGCACGTGCCTTGTGCGATCTGTGAAAGCAATGAGGAACGCAGCTCCCTGTTCCGGCTCTGTGCAATGACGCGTGTGGCGAGAACGGCGGTCGTGGCATAGGGCTCGAGAACCAGCCGCCGGCCCATCGCCTCCATGATGAGTATCGTATCGATGAACGACCCGCCCAGTCCACCGGCGTCCTCGGGCACGGCCAACGCGAGCCAACCCAACTCGGCAAAGGTCTGCCAGTTCTGCTCGCTGAATCCCGCTTCGCTGCTCAACAGGGCGCGCCGTTGTTCGAAGGAATAATGGGCGGCCAGGAATTTCTCCGCGCCATCGGACAACATCTGCTGCTCTTCAGAGAGGGAGAAGTCCACGCGCGCCCCTATGAGCCGATCGCCAGCTTGGCGATGATGTTCTTCTGCACTTCGCGAGCGCCGCCGTAGATCGTCGCCGCGCGCTCGAACAGGAACAGGCTGGATGCCCCGATGGCCAGTTCCGGCCAACCCGGCATCCATGTTGGATCATCGATGGTGGCATCACGCCGCTCGAAGTGGCGCAACGCCAGAGGCCCGAGCGCATCGATCTGCAGCTCGGTCACCCGCTGCTGCATCTCGGAGCCGCGGATCTTCAATGCCGACACTACGGCGTTCAGGTCGTACTTGTTCTTCTCCTGCGCAAGAATGCGCAGCACCGACCACTCCAGGGCCAGCAGATCCGCTTCGACCCGGGCGACCTTGCGGCTGAAAGCCGGCGTGTCGATCAACCTGACACCCCCTGCAAACTGCTCGCTCGCCAGGGCCTTGGCCTTCTGCAGGTGGCGCTTGTTGAAATACAGGAAGGCGCTGGCCGTGCGCTCCTTGTCCAACAGATATTTCGCGTAGGTCCAGCCCATGCCCGGCTCACCAACCAGCTGCGCCTGCGGCACCCTGACGTTATCGAAGAACACCTCGTTCAGCTCTTCGCGGCCGTCGATGGTGCGGATGGGCCGGATGCGGATACCCGGCGTGTCCATTCTGGCGACGATGAAGGACAGCCCGCGCTGTGGCTTTACGGTGGGATCGGTCCTGACCAGGAAGAATCCCCAGTCGGACTCGCGTGCGTCGCTGGTCCAGATCTTCTGGCCGTTGATGATGTAATGATCACCTTCCAGCTTCGCGGCCGTACGCAGGGTGGCCAGATCGGAGCCCGCGCCGGGCTCGGAAAATCCCTGGCACCAGCTCTCCTCGCCGTTGAGAATCTTGGGCAGGAATCGCGACTTCTGGTCAGCCGAGCCAAATGCGATGAGCACCGGCGCCAGCATGTGCGTTCCCTGCCAGAAGAAATCCGGCGCATCCGCCTTGTAGATTTCCTCCATGAAGATGTGCCGCCGGATCGCGCTCCAGTCCGTGCCACCGTATTCCGGGGGCCAATGTGGAGCTCCCCAGCCGCGTGCCGCGAGAATGCCCTGCCAGCGGCGGTAATTGTCGACCTTGGGATTGAACCAGCGCCGCGCATCACACGCGATCTCGGCGGGCAGATTTGCGCGTATGAACTCGCGTACCTCGGCGCGGAAGGCTTCGTCTTCGGGGCTGAACTCAAAATTCATCGATGTGTGTCCGCCTGTGCCCGCGACGTCCACAGCTTCGGCCACCCAGGGTGCGAGCGCAACGACCCTGCGCTATTCTGCTATGTGAACGACGTTCAGATTATATCACGAGCCGCCGCCGGTCAATCGAGCTACCCTTGGGCTGGCTCGGATTGGGATTCGCGGGTGCCGAGGTCCTCATGGCCGGCGGCAAACTGTCGCTGTCAGGTACGGGTGCGGTGTTGCATTCGCGCTGGAACTTACGCCAACTCCACGCTGGAGAACCATAGGTCTTTCCAGCGCGAGACCTTCGCGTCGGCCGAAAGCTGCTTGGGCGAAACCGCCTGCTCCACGCCAAAACTCTCAGCCCTCTCGACGACTCTCACATTCACTGTGGCGTAGATTCGCCCTTCAGCGCGGTACAGGGCGCCAATCAGCACACCGCAATGCGTGCACAGAAGCATTTCGGCAAGCTCACTTCCCTGCCGATAGGTACCGCTGCGGCGCTGATCATTGATGCGGATCCGCAGTGTTCCTCGGGCGTCGGAAATGTAAGCCGCAGCATGCTTGCGGCAAAACTCGCAATCGCAGGCCCGGGGTTGGTAGCTTGCAGGCGCGTTGGCCAATTGCAGGTCCAGCTGGATATTGCCGCAATAGCATCCTCCGCTGACAGGGTGCATGAATTCGCCTCGTGTTCCGCCGCTGTGCCCGGCCTCGGGTGCAGCCATTATCGGCTAAAATCGGTGCGATGGGCTCGCCGATCAAAGACGTCTCGGATACCGCTTTCTGGATCGCATATCACCGCAAGCTCGAGAGCGAGCGCAGTGATGCCCTCTTCCACGACCCGTTTGCAGCCAAGCTGGCGGGAGAGCGCGGCAAGAAAATCTCCGAAGCAATGCCAACCTCGCGGGTCGTCGCCTGGACCGTGGCGCTGCGGACTCGAATCATCGATGAGTTTCTGCAGTTCGCAATCGCCGCCGGTGTGGACACCATTCTCAGCCTCGGGGCAGGCCTCGACGCGCGTCCCTACAGGATGAAGCTACCCGCGTCACTTCGTTGGATCGAGGCGGACTACCCGCAGATCATCGAGTACAAGGAAACCCAACTGCAGGCTGATGAACCGCACTGCCGCCTGGAACGGGTGAAGATCGATCTCGCCGACCGCGACGCGCGGCGACAGCTATTTGCCCGTATCAACGCGGAGTCACACGGAATTCTTGTGCTCACTGAAGGCGTGGTCCCTTACCTCGACAACAACGAGGTGGCCTCGCTTGCCGATGACCTCTTCGCGACCAGCCACGCCCGTTTCTGGATCCTGGACTATTTCTCCGCAGAGGCGCAGAAATATCGGCGCCGCAGGGGCTTTACTCGGGCGATGCAGAATGCCCCCTTCAAGTTCGATCCGGGCGATTGGTTCGATTTCTTCAAACGTCATGGGTGGCAGACGAAGGACATCCGCTATTTCGCCGAGGAAGCCGAACGCCTGGGGCGTCCTTTTCCGGGGCCCCTGCCTTTGCGCCTGCTGATGGCTGCTTCGCGGCGCTTGTTGTCGCCGGAGCGGCAGAAGGCGATGGGCAGGTTTGCCGGCTATGCGTTGCTCGAACGGAGCGGGTCACTTTCCCGCTGACATGTCATGTGCTGACAGTCATTTGGATGATGGCTGCGCAAGAGGCGCCAGCTTCCCGTCTTTCAGACTGCCGGTGACGAAGAAATCGCCCTTGCACATCCACTCACCGTTGATCCGTGTCCACAGAAAGAGGATTGCGAAGGTGAAAGGCGCTGTCTTGCCGTCGGTGGGATACACGTGGAAATCCGCCCAATCCCACCCCGCATCGCCTTTGACGAAGGTGTATATCGAGTCGACCTTCACCCTGTTGGTCTTGACGACCTCCTGGTAGAGCGGAAGGATCTGCTCGCTGCCGATGAAGATACCCTCCCCTTGTCCGACTGATATCACGTCAGGCGTGTAAAACTGCCTGACAATGGTTTCGGCATCGTGGTTGGCGAAGGCCTGCTCCTTCAGAGCGTACTTCGCTCGTATGGCCTTCTGGAAGGCGGTCAGCTCTGCGCTGGCGGGCAGGTTGGCTGCCGCCACCCGGGCCGATCCCACATCGGCCGGCGCCGCAGTTGCCGCCCTCGCCACCGGGGCATCAGCGCCAACACCGGCCAGCGCAACGACCAGGCCGATCAGGTATACAAATCTCATGTAACCTCCAGGGCTTGTTGGCCGGCCCGCTCACCCTCTTCTGCCGCCGTCTCCCACATCTGGGCACCACTCAACTCGGAGTGGCCGAACGAGATTCTATTGAAGCGTTTGCGGAGGATGTCCTTGGGAGCCGGCTTGCCGTCCTTGCCGAAAAAGAACCCGGGCGGATCGACGACATAGGCATGGCCCCACCGGTTGGTGATGATCCCAGCAATATCACGCTGTGCGTCAAAGCCGTAGTCGCCGAACATCCGGGTGAATTGAGCGCGCACAGCTGACTCGATCTGCGCATAGCTCATGGCGAAGAGCTGCATCCGCGCCGCCGTGCACTGCTGTGGATACGGCACACCCGGCAGCGGAAACGGGTTGTACATCGTCAGGACCGTGGGCTTCGAGGGATCCAGTGGTTGAGTCACCTGGCCCGGAATCTCAAGGTTTCGCCGCAGGCTCACCCACCACCCGAACCCTTCGAACCACCGTGCTGAGGCAATTCCGAGCTTCTCCAGGAACTTCCAATTTCGCACCGCCACGTTGACCGTCAGCATCGGAGCGTGATGAAAGTGATTCATCGCCTCGCGATACTCGGCAGAAACATCCCGGCAGATGTGGCGGTTGGCATGCTGTTGACCGCACAGAACCGCGGCCTTCGCCCGCACACGGTACAACTTGCCACCGCGCAGATAAGTGACGATCACGCCTGTGGCGGACTCCGGCGGGCCCTCATGTTGAACAGCAACCACCGTCGAGGAGAGGCGCATCCGCACCGCCTCGTGCGGCTTGTCGAGCTCCTGCCACTGCACCGGGCTGTTCAGGATATCGGCCATGCGATATTCGCCCTGCAATGCGGCCGGAAGTATCTTCTTCAGAAAGTGCCGCGCTGTGCCTGCATGCCCCCCCGGGAAGCTCGCAAGATAGATCTCATCGGTGGGATCAACTCCGCCGGTGGCATATCGGTAGTAACCAACGACGCCGGGCTGAATGAAGTTGTAGGCCGAGTAGGCGGAAATCACATCGGCACCGAGCCCACAACCCATGGCACAGGTCACCGGATTCAGGTATTTCAAAACCTCGGGCAGATCCGCAGATCCCACTCCCATGACCTCAGTCAGGAACTGCTGGTACGTCATGCTGTCCAGCCAGGATTCCCAATCGTCCCGCCGCGGTGGCGTGCGGTACAGCTCCATGTCCACCAGAGCCTTCTTTGCTGACTCGGGAATCGGCGCGTGTTTGAACCCGTCGCGCCACGGGTTCCTCACCCATCCCCTGCCCTCGTAGAAGAAGCCGGTATCCGAGCGCTCCCAGGCAACGTGCATGGGTGACCAGGCGTCTTCTGGAACCAACAGGTCGCGGCTCAATCCGGTCGGTTTCTGGTAGACAAACTCGTCGGGAAATCCGAGATCGGTTGCAAAGTGCGTCCACATACCGGCGTCCTTTGCCTTGCTGAATGGGACGACGATGCCGGTTGCCCCTTGCGGCGCGGTCAGATGGTAGCCGTCGACATCGAATTCGTTCTGTTTCGCCTCGCCGCCGAAGATAGGGTGTTGATCGAGCATCAGCACCGTTGCGTTGGGGCGTCCCTTGCGATATGCCCAGCATGCCGAGAGGCCCGCTATGCCACAACCTACGACGATCACGTCGGGGCTCTCCCCAGTGTCCACTGCCGCACGCAGTGCCTTGTCGAACTCCTGGTTGCGGATGCCGCCGTGGGCGGCATTCACCACTTCATGAGTGTTGCCATTGGATCGGCTGTAGTCCCCGATGCCACCCGGCCCGGTCCAATCTGGGCCCAGGCCGGCCATCCTGGAGGCGGTAGTCTGGGCCTGCGCAGTGCGAATGGCCGCCGGCGGTGCCATTCCGAGGAGCGCGGCGCCCGCGCCAACCAGGGTGCCGCCCACGAAATCGCGCCGCGTCATGCCGGCCGCGTCTGCGGCTATGGCACTGCCCTCGGGAGTTGTGTTGGAGCCGCCCAGGGAGAAAGGCTGTTCTGCCATCGCGGATGCTCTTGGTCAGTTGACCAATACGCTACCGTCGCGTGGCAACGGATGTCAAGACTCCCACGGCTCCTACTTCCACACCTCGTGGGCAGTCTCCACCACGAGGCGCAACTTCGCGATCTGCTCATCGAGGGTGAGCGCGTTACCTTCCTGGGTCGATGAGAAGCCGCATTGCGGGCTGAGGCATAGTTGCTCCAGGGGCACGAATTTCGCGGCGGCGTCGATCCGACGCTTGAGGTCATCCTTGCTTTCCAGCTCGGGGCGTTTGGACGTGACCAGGCCCAGCACTACGAACTTGCCCTTGGGCACGAAGCGCAAGGGCTCGAAGCCGCCCGAGCGCTCATCATCGTACTCGAGGAAATAGCCATCTACGTTCAACTCGCCGAATAACGCCTCCGCGACATAGTCATAGCCGCCCGAGGCCACCCACGATGAGCGGAAGTTGCCGCGACACAGATGGGTACAGACCGTCATGCCGGGCGGCTTGCCGGCAAGGGCGCCGTTGATGAGATCGATGTAGACGAGATGTTGCGCATCCCGGTCTCCCCCCAACTGCGCAACGTAATCCCGCTGCAGCGGGTCATTCAGATACGCAAGGCTCGTGTCATCCATCTGCAGATAACTACATTCCAGGTTTCCCAGTTGCGTCAGCTCATCGGCGTACGCCCGCGCCAGATCGCGCCAGAACTCCTTGATATCGGGATACACCCCGGCGTCGATGGCCGACCTGCCGCCGCGATAGTGCATCATGCTGGGTGACGGGATGGTCAGCTTCGGAACGCCCTGCGCGATGGATTTGAGGAAGCTGAAGTCCTCTCCGAAGATGCACTGCTGCAGCCGCAGAGGACCCGTGACGCGCAGCGCGGCGGGGGTGAACTCAATGTCCCCCTGGGCGTTGTGAAATTGAACTTTGAGGTTGTCCTGGACGCGGGTCACACCACCGACCTGGTAGAGAAAATCCATATGCCAGGACCCCCGGCGAAACTCACCGTCAGTGACTGCCTGCAGACCCAGGTCTTCCTGCAGGCGAACGACCTCCCGAATCGCTTTGTCTTCCGCGTCACGCAAATGCGAGGCCGATAACTCCCCGCGCTTGCAGGCTTCCCGGGCTTGCAACAGTGACTTCGGTCGCAGCAGGCTTCCAACGTGATCGGCCCGGAACGGTGGCATCAATCGGCGTCCGGTCGCGCGATGAGACAGGGGATGCTCGAGTTCCGTGGCCAGCTTGTCCGCGAGTCGATTCTCGACCTCATTCATCTTCATGTCGCAACCTCATGACCGCAATCGTGCACCCCACGGCGAAGATGGGTATGGGCGCATAGAACCACACTTCACCGGTGTGACCTTCCGCCGCCCCGGCCACCGCAATGAACGTGCGAATCTCGAATCCCCCCTGTCCGGCCTCGCGCCACGTCTGCTCGTCCTTGTAGGCGAGCAACTCCTCGCGCCGGTTGCCGATGAACTTGTCGAGGAACGCCCGATCCCAAGCCTCGTTGATCCGCCCGGAATCCGGTGTGGCCGGCCAATGCGAGATACCACCCGTGCCGATCACGGCGATTCGCTGCGGAAGCGCCGCGCACGCGCGCCGCAGAGCGCGGCCAAATTCATAGCAGCGCTTGAGCGGGATCAGCGGCGGCCCCTGACAGTTGATGTTGACCGGGATGACGGGCAGGTCATACCGCGGCGTCAGGAAGTGCAGCGGTACGCTGATGCCATGATCGAACTTCCATTCCTGCGCATAGGCGAGGTCAATGTCATTCATGACCTCTTCAATGAGCGCCTTGCTGAGCTGCGCGTCGCCCGGCACGCGCGTGCGCTTGATACCGAGCCACGCCTCGTCCTCGATCGGCCCCTCGTAGTGCTCGCCCATCCCCATGCAGATGGCGGGCATGTTGTTCATGAAGAAGTTGGCAAAATGCTCGGCAGCGATCACCACCAGCGCGTCGGGCCGCGCAGCTTCGATCGCGAGCCGCATCCGCTCAAACGCAGCGTAAAGGCCATCGCGCAACACGGGGTCGGCTCTGTCCTTGCGCCCGACAATACCGGGGGCATGACTGCAAACGCCCGCAAACACCAGGCTCATGACCTGCTCCCGGCGCTCGTGTACAGGCCTGTCCTGACCGGCCCGTACTTTCGCTCTCCCTCCCGCATCGCCTCGATGTACGCGTTCCACCCGAATCCGCGCAATGCGGCGTAGTGCATCAGCAACTGTCCATTTACCCCCATGACATAGAGCAGCCCGATGTCAGGATCACGGATGGCGTTGCGTTCCTCCTCGCTCAACTCGTACTGCGCGAGCAGTCCGTCGAAGTCCTGCGCAAGCTGCTCGCGGACCCGTGGGTCCCTGTTGAGCTGATAAATCAACTTCTGAACCGCATACAGGCTCATCGCGCCGCCCGCCTGCGCGCGGCCGGGCGCGCCCCCGGCTGCTGCCGGCCCGCGGGATTCGAAGTTTCGGCAACCAGCGTCTCCTCGAGCTCGCGTAGCAGCTTGAACAACTGGTCGAGCCGCTCCTGCCCGAAGCTGCGCGCGATTGTCTCGTAGATGCCTTCCGAATCCGGCCCATGGGCCGCGATCAGCTTCAGTCCCCTCGGCTCGAGGCTCACTACCGCACGGCGCAGATCCGAATCCAGTTGCCGCCGGCTGATGTAACCGCGCGCCTCCAGCTCCGGCAGGATGCGGGACAGGCTGGGCGCGAGCAGGAAAGTCGATTCCGCGAGCACCGTGACCTCCAGCGGCCCGGAGTGCGCCAGGGCTCGCAGGATCCGCCACTGCTGCTCGGTGACACCCCGGCTGCGCAAGCCGGGACGAAAGCGCCGCATGACAGCCTCGCGGGCGCGCAGCAATGCCATCGGCAGCGATTGTGAGAAGCCGCGCATTGGAATCTTTTCGCGTTTGGCTGCCATCCCGTACTTCCGGCTACTGCTCCTCATCGACGACGCTATTTCTCAACAGCCCGACACCCGGCACTTCAACCTCGACAACATCGCCGGGACGCAGGTATTTGGGGGGATTCAACCTCGCACCCGCGCCGCTCGGCGTACCGGTCAAAATGACATCCCCACTCTCGAGCGAGCAGAACGTTGACAAGTAGCTGATGAGATACGGAATCGGGAATATCATCCGGTCACTCGTGTCGTCCTGCCGCACTTCACCGTTCACACGGGTGATGACCCGCAGGGGCTGCGTGCCGATCTGATCCGCGGGAACCAACCAGGGGCCGAGCGAGCCTGAACGGTCGAAATTCTTTCCCTGTGTCACGTTGAATTTCGAATGACGCAGCCAATCGCGCACGGAGCCTTCATTGGCGCACGAATATCCCAGGATGTGCGACAACGCATCGGCCTGCGGGATCCTTCGCCCACCCTTGCCCATGACGACCACGATCTCACCCTCGTAGTCGAGTTGCTCGGACTCGCGCGGTCTTACGATCGGCTCATCGTGATGGACGAACGAAGTGTGCGTACGGATGAAGATGCTCGGATATTTCGGCCGCTCGGAACCATCCCGGTACTCTTCGTTGCGCTCCGGATAGTTCACGCCGATACAGAAGTAACGTGTCCCGCGGCTGGGACCGAAAGCCTTCATGCCGCGCGATCCTGCAACAGGCCGGCGCGCCTGAGCACGTTGTCCAGCCTCTTCTCCAGCTCCGGTGTTGCCGGCACATTGGGCAAACGGTGCTCGTTGGTAGGCAGCAGCCCGAGGCGGCGCATCATGTACTTGATCGGTATCGGGTTGGTATCGAAAAACACCGCCTGGTTGATCTCCAGCAGTGCCTGGTGCAGGGCCCGCGCCCGCGACAGGTCGTTCGTCCACACCGCGTCGCATAGATCCGAGAGTACCCGCGGGCGTAGATTACCGACTGCATTCATCAGCCCGCAGGCGCCGACGGCCATCATCGGAAAGCTCAACTCTTCGAGCCCGACAAAGATGTGGAAATCCGCGCCGAGCGCCGCGATGCACTCCGAGGCGAAAGCGAGGTCGTTCACCGCATGTTTCATTCCGACGAAATGCGGCGAACGCTCCCGCAGCTCCTTCAATGTATCGAGGGTCACGCCCACCGCGGCTCGGCCCGGGATGTGATACACCATCCACGGAAGTTGCGATATCGAAGCGATCTCCAGGTAGTAGGCGATCAGCCCGCGCTGCGGCGGACGAATGTAGTACGGCGTCACGATCAGCAGCGAATCCGCTCCGGCCCTCGCGGCATGTTCGGTGAGTTGGCGGGTTTCGAGCAGTGATTGCGACCCGGTGGCCGCGACCACGGGTACACGCTTGCTCGTAACATCCACCGCGATATCAACCAACCGGTTGCGCTCGTCGATGGTGAGCGTCGAAGGTTCCGCAGTGGTGCCGTTGACGAGGATGCCGTGGGAGCCATCTTTGATCTGGAATTCGACCAGCTCGGCGTAGGTGTCATAGTCCACCGCACCGTTGCGTATGGGGGTGACGAGCGGCGGGATAGAGCCCTTGAGTCTTCCGAGTAGTGCGGTCACGGGATCACTCCTATGCGGGTTCAGTCACGCGCCCAGTTTGGGAACCCGATGGGTTCCGTGCGCCAGGCAGATGTTTTTCGTCTCCATGTAGAAATCAAAGCTGTAGTCGCCGCCGTCGCGCCCGATTCCACTCGCCTTGATCCCTCCGAAGGGAGTCGGCAGATGGCGGTTGTTTTCCGAATTCACCCACACCATCCCTGCCTCGACGCGGTGCGCCATACGAAGTGCGCGGCCACTGTCGCCGGTCCAGATGTAGGCCGTCAGCCCATACTGCGTGTCATTTGCCATTGACAGAGCCTCCGCCTCGTCGGAAAACGCAATGGCAGTCAGGACGGGGCCGAAGATCTCCTCTCGCGCGATCCGCATTGAGCTCTTCGCACCGGCAAACAGAGTCGGCTGGACATAGAAGCCGCCCTTCGACACTTCAGCACGAGCGCCACCGGCACGAATCTGCGCGCCCTCGCTGCGGGCTATATCGAAATAGCCCAGCACCTTGGACAGATGGCGCTGATGTATCAGGGGCCCTACTTCGGTAGCTGGGTCCAGAGGGTGACCGACTTTCAGCTTGCGCGCCCGCTCGGCCACCCGGTCCACAAAACTTTCGTAGATGGAAGCCTGAACCAGCAGCCGGCTCGATGACGTGCACCGCTCACCGTTGAGGCTGTAGATCATGAAAACCGCGGCGTCCACAGCGCGATCCAGATCGGCATCCTCAAACACGATGACGGGATTCTTGCCTCCCAACTCCAGGTGGACACGTTTGAGCGTCGGTGCGCCCTGGCTCATGATGAGGCTGCCGGTCCTCGACTCACCGATGAATGCCGTGGCGCGGATCGCCGGATGCTCCGTCAACAGCTTGCCTGCCTGCTCGCCGATTCCGTTCACCAGGTTCACGACCCCGGCAGGAACACCGGCTTCTGTCATGATCTGCGCCAGCAGAGTTGCTGTCAGCGGACTCCATTCGGCAGGTTTGTGAACGACAGTACACCCCGCCGCAAGCGCAGGCGCAATCTTCCACGTGGACAACATGAAAGGCGTGTTCCATGGCGTGATGATCGCAACTGGTCCAAGCGGTTGCCGAATCGTGTAGTTCATGTGTTCGGCGGCAGGCAACGCGAGTCCGTCGGAAGCGCCGGGAGCACGATCGGCAAAGAAACGAAAGTTCTCCGCTGCGCGCAACGCTGCTCCACTCATGAAGCGCAGCGCCTGACCCGTATCCATGCACTCCACGAACGCGATCTCCTCGCGTCGAGACTCGATCAGTTCAGCGACTTTGTGTAGGATCGCGCGGCGCTCATCGCCAGACTTGTCACGCCATGCCGGGAAAGCCCGCTGCGCCGCGGTGGCGGCAGCGTCCACATCGCGTTCATTTCCCGACGATACCTGGTTCAGCACACTGCCATCCACGGGCGAAATGTTCTCGAACACATCACGGCTCGACCCGGGCTCACTGCGGCCCGCAATGAAATGCCCGAGCGGCACGCCCCGCCACCTGGCCAGGTAGCCGTTGGCCTTCTCAATGTTGGCTTCGAGTGCCGGGCTCATTTCTGACCTGCGGTGCGTTTCTTGACGTATTCGTGCAGATTGTTTTTCTTCAGCGTCAGTACCGGATCGATCTCCTGCATCTCGAGCGAAAGCCCGAGCGGTAGCCGCTCAAACAGATCCGCAAGCTCGTCGCAGATGGTCGCGAAGATCGCCTCGCATGCCCGCTTGCGTGTCTCCACGTCGCGCCCATGGCCCACACGCAACATCGCGTGCACGAACGCATTGTCAGGATGCCCGTCGGCAATCCGGTAGTGTTCGGCCGCATAGGCTCGGGTGCGTACACCACCGACCGGAAAGATCCCGGTGGCGAGCGCCGCAGCGTGCACGGCTTCGAGAAAGCGTGGCAAATCAATGCGCCCGCTCAGGTTGGCGGAATACTCGATCAGAATGTGCGCCATGCGCCCCTCGCCGCTGGCCGGCAGATGCTTAACATCATAATTATCTCATGCGCGGGGACTGTCAAGCGCGACGCGATCAGCTGGAGGCAGGGTGCTACCTTCGCAGTCAGGCCGGGTCGGCACCCAGCCGGCGCGACAGCTGCGTCGCGCTGCGATGCAGGGCCGCGCGGATCTTCGCCTCTTCAGCCTCGAATCCCACGCTGTATCCCAGCGTCACCAACGCCAGAGCGAGCGTGTTGTCAAAACCAAACACCGGGGCGGCTATCCCCGTGATTCCCGGAATGAACTCACTCGTGCGCGAATACCCCTGGCGCCGGATACGCTCCAGGGTGGGCTCCAGCTCGGCCTGTGACTGTGGGGCAAAGCGCTGCCGCACATTGTTCGCCAGCTCACCCTTCAGCAACGCCGACCAGCGCCGCTCGGGAAGAAAGGCCAGGAACAACAAACCGGTAGCCGACCGCGACAAGGGCATGACCGAGCCCACGCGCAAGGTGGCCGACACAGGCGAGTCAACTCCGGCCCAGCGCACGAAGGTCGCGCCGTGATTTGCCCAGATGGCCACGGCCACGGTCTGGTCGATCTCGTCCGCCAGGTCACGCATGACACTCGCCGCAGCCGTCACCGAATCCAGCCGCCCGAGCGCCGCCAGTCCCAAGCGCAGCGCGAATTCACCCAGGCCGTAACGGCCTGTGTCGGCTTCCTGCTCCACGAGTCCCAGGCGCATATAACTGACCAGGTACCGATGGGCCTTGGGAGCCGACATGCGGGCGCTGGCGGCCAGGTCCTTGAGGGTCAGCGGCCGTGATGCGGCCGCAAGAACCACCAGCAGCTCGTTGCCCACCTCGATCGATTGAATGCCCTGTTGCAAACGTGGGCCCTTGCGCGCCATCCAGATCCTCCGTAACCCAACAGAGCTCAATCATAGCTGCCTTTCACGGAATTCCCTATTGTGTAATTCATTTCCTATGCGTAAATTGAAAAATAGCCGTTTACAGGAGCGCAAGATGACTGCAACCCGACCGCAGCCCACTACGGCGCCCGGCGCCCGGCGGGGCGAGCAATTCCTGGCCCGCCTGCGCGAGTCACCTCCCAACCTGTGGTATCGCGGCGAACAGGTAAAAGATGTCACGACGCATCCCGCATTGCGCGGCGGGGTTGGAACACTCGCGCGGCTGTACGATTTGCAGTGGGAGCGCGCCGACGAGACTCTTTACACCTCGCCGACTTCCGGCAGGAAAGTTGCCAAATCATTCATGATGCCGAGGACACAGGCGGAGCTGCGAGGTGTCTCCGCCGCCATGAAGGTATGGCACGACTACACGCGCGGTCTGATGGGGCGGGTTCCGGACTATATCAACCGAGCTATCACGGGCTACGCTGCCGGCGCCGCCTTCCTGGGCGACGGGGATCCGCGCTTTGGCGAAAACGCGAAGCGTTACTACGAGTACATGCGCGAGAACGACCTTTGCCTGACGCACACTCTCGTACCGCCGCAAGCAAATCGCGCGGTCAATAGCGCCCGGCAAGCCGACCCGTATCTGTCGGCACGCATCAAAGAAGAGACCGATGCAGGCATTGTGATCCGTGGGTGCCGCATGTTGGCCACACTGCCGATGTCGGATGAGCTCATGGTGTTCCCTTCCACAGTGCTCAAGAGCCCCGAGGAAGATGCGCCCTACGCCTTCGGATTCTGCATTGCCAACAATACTCCCGGGCTACGCTTCATCTGCCGCGAGAGTGTCGACTATGGTCGGACGCACTTCGACCATCCGTTGGGATCCCGGTTCGAGGAAATGGATGCCGTGGTGGTGTTCGACGACGTCTTCGTACCATGGGAAAGCGTCTTCCTGTATCGCGACGTGATCAAGTGCAATCAGGCCTATGCACGTACCGGCGCGCTCGCTCACATGACTCACCAGGTGGTCGTGAAGAACATCGCCAAGAGCGAGTTCATCCTGGGTCTGGCCTCACTGCTGGTTAACTCGATCGGCGCTGAGGTTTTCCAGCATATCCACGAGAAGCTGGCCGAGTTGTGGGTCAATCTCGAGACCATGAAAGCCTTCCTGAGAGCTGCGGAAGCCGATGCGGCACTCGACGAATGGGGCGTAATGCGTCCCGCCTGGAATCCGCTCGATGCCGCACGCAACCTGTTTCCGCGGTTGTATCCCAGGATGGTAGAGATCATCCAGCAGATCGGCGCGTCGGGCCTCGTGGCGATGCCGACCCAGCAGGATGTTACGGGACCGCTCGTTGAAGACATCAAAAAGTATTACCAGGCGGCTCGCGCGGACGCCTTTGATCGCATACCGCTGTTCCGTCTGGCATGGGATACGGCCATGTCGGCGTTCGGCTCGCGGCAGGTACTCTACGAGCGCTTCTTCTTCGGAGATCCGGTGCGGATGGCAGGTGCCCTGGTGTCGGGACACAATGATCAGATCAAGGAGTATGCTGCACGGGTGATGGACCTTGTGAAGGAAGGCCGCGACGAAGCATTCGCGGATGCTGCTAAATCAAGCTGACTCATGATCGACCCGCGTACATTTCGCAATGTACTTGGCCGTTTCGCTACGGGCGTCTGCGTGGTTGCCATAGGCATCGACGAAGGCGTGCACGCCATGACGGCCAACGCGGTATGCGCATTGTCACTGGAACCCCCGCAGGTGTTGTTCTGCCCTAACAAACTGGGCCACCTCGCTCAACTCCTGCCGCAGGCCGAGCGCTTCAGCCTGAGCTTTCTGCGAGAGGAGCAGCAGGCCCTCTCGACCTACTTCGCCGGAGGTTGGAAGGACCCGCAGCCACCTGCGTTCCGGTTCGTCCAGGATCACGGCGCCCCCAGGCTCGAAGGCAGCCTGTCAGCACTGGTCTGCGAGAAGCATGCCCTGCATGACGGCGGCGATCACCTGTTGGTAATCGGCCGCGTCATTGCGCTTCACCAGGGGCTCGAGCCGCACTACCCGCTGCTGTTCTTCAAGGGTAAATATCAGAGCATGGAGCGCACGGACGGCAAGGAAGCGCCGCTGCTGGCCGATGTCACCGACGAGCCGCCGACGGTCTACTATCATTGAGCCGCGGGTTGGGCGGCGACAAGCCGGGCTCGCACCGCGGCCACTGATACCAGCGGCGTGCCGCGATAGGCAGCCACCTCGCCACCGGTAAATCTCCTGAGCTGTGGCGGCCTGGAAATCGCGCTCAGGTTGTCGATCATCCAGTTGAGCACTTCCGCGAGCTCGGCATCCGACAACTTCGATTGCGCCGATCCAGGAACCTGCACCAGGAACTTCCTGCCCTCCGCCGTGTTGGCGAACGGCACGAGCGTGTTGCGTATCGAGGGAACGTGCCCAGGCTCTCCCCGTCCGTCGGGCGTATGACATCCCATGCACTGGAGCATGTAGTTCACCGACGGCTCGAATGCCTGAGTATCAGTCCAAACGGCTGCGAATGCCCCGATAGCCAATGCGGCCGCGGCTCCAATTCGCCAGCTATTTCGCGACCGCGACAATCCGTGCCGTGGAGCAGTGATACGGGATGTTCGTCTTAGCACTTCCCGAGCACCAGTTGTAATCGTTGGACTGAAAGGGAACATACAGTGGCGTATCCCGCTCGTTCCGGTTGCAAAGGCAGCGGCCGCACGTCGCTTTCCCGCAGCAATCATTGTACGAAACGACATAGTCCTTGCCGTCAATGGGATTGTGACAGGTTCCCACCCACGTGATGGCTGACATCTGCGTTCCCGGCGGGCAGGAATTCTCCGACCCGCCGCAACAGCCGCACAGGTAGCCATCAATGGCGCAATGCCGCCAGTAGTCACAACTGGTTGGGTCGTTGACGTGCTTCGCCTTGTCATCGGCGGCGTCACCGCCACGGGCAACCGGCAACAAAGGCAACCCCGAGGCCCCCACGAGAATTGTACCCAACGTTCCTATGAACCCGCGGCGCGAGGTCCTCTTGGCCAACGAGCGCGCGGAGCCCTCGGTGAGTGAGTCCAACCACTTCATGGCGTCACCAACACGGTCGGGGTCGTGCCGATATCCGTAACGGAGCGAATCAGGTTCCCAGTGGTGGCGTCATAGACATCCAGCACCGTACTGTCGATGAATACGGAGAACAGCAACGGATGCGAGTCCCGCGTCACCTGGATCGACCCGGAATTGTTCTTCATGGCGATCTTCTGAATTCGCGCCTTGCGGGCGAGGTCATACACCCACACTTCGTGCCCGGGGTCCTTGTGAGTTTCCAGCGGCCCCTGGTGCATGATGGCGTACAGTCGATTCAGCCCGGCGTGGACGGCGAGTTGCTGCAGACCTCCGGGTCGCCAGTTCTGCGCTTTCTCGGCGGCGCTCAGCAAGGGCCAGGTTTGCTGTAGTTTCGGGCTGCCCTGCTCCAACTTGAATGGATACAGCACCCCGCTGAATGAGACGAAGTACCACGTGTCCCCTACTCTCACGCCCTTCTCGGTCAGCGGATCGTGATCCACGTCGAACAGGGGCTCCGTCCGGTCACTCCTGCTGGCGTGCCCCGTGTCATCCAACACGGTGTGGAGCAGCGCCCCGTCGGCGCAGAGACTGAAGAACGACCGTGCGCCGGTCGGAAAGCTGAGCGCGCAACCGGATGTCTCCACTTCTCCCACGAACTTGCGGGAGCGGGTGTCCACCACGGTGATCGATTGCGCCGGCGTGAAGTTGTAGATGAGGAGGAACCGCCCGTCATCGGTCAATTGCGCGTTCGACATCATGGGCATGTTCGATGAGCGCTTGGGCGGAATGACGATTTCGCCAAGCGGTGACAGGTGTGACGGATCATACAGAGTGACCACGTCGGTCCGCTCGCCGCGCGTACCGCGGGAAAAATAGGTTTCCGGCGAATAAATGACCTGTCCGTCGGGCGCCAGCACCACCCGCATCGATCCGAAGCCAGTATCCAACTCGCCGAGGAAGCGCCCGCTATCACCGTCAACGAGCATCGCCTTGCCGTTGACCATGTGTGAAAAGGCGAAATCGTTGACCCAGACCCAGTGGGCGGAAGGCGGCCGCGGCAGGGTTTGAATCGTTCCGGCGGGATCGGGCGGTAAGGCCGCCTGCACGGCCGCCGGCGCCAACAGTGCCAGCGCCAAGGGCGCACAGGCGACCGCGGCGCTCAGAACCCAGGCGCTCAGGACCCGTCTTGGGGACTTCATCTCTGCCGTTCTTTTGGTCGGTTGACCAATACGCTACAATCCTGCCCGAATGCAAGTCAAGCGAAGGCGCGCTGCCGCCGGCCATACTACCAGCCCAGTTCTGCCTCAACGCCTCGCGCCATGCGAGATACGCTGGGCGCCCGCCGCCTGGATCGCTCGTCGCACATCCGACCACCTCAAAACGCTCGTGGGTCGGCCTCACCCGTGGCCCTGCAGATCGCTCTTGGCCTCCTGCCCTGGGTGAATTAGGCTCACGAGGATGCTCGAAATCGCCACAGTAGATCCCGTAGCGGCCCGTCACCTGCCCAATCCCCGGACGGCTCGCATGGCCAACACGCTGGATGAGGCGACGGACCTCGTCAGCCGCAATATCTACCCGCACCGCCTCAGTGCCGCCGACGCGCGTGGCCGTGACCTCAAGTGCCTGACCTCGGCTCTGGACCTGGGCGACTGCGCGCTCGGCTACGTGCAATATGGATTCAACGTTGAAATCGATTCGGGGGTGATCAGCGAGTGCATGCTGGTCAAATCAACGATTTCGGGCCACGGGCGGGTGACCTGCGGCGATCAAAGCGTAATTACCGCGCCCCGCTCGATCGTCATGACGTCGATGACGCACGCCACGCGAATCATCATGACCACCGAATGCCGCCACTTGACGGCTCGCATCAGCCGCAAAGCCGTGGAGCACCGCATCGAGGAAAAACTGGGCCGCCGGTTGAGCGACCCACTGCGGTTCGGGCTGGAAGTGCCCTCCGACTCGGACTTCGGGCGGGCCTGGCACCAGCTCCTCAATCACATCTGCGACCTCTCGGCTACGGCACCCAAGGCATTGGCCGCCGAGGATGTCCGCAAACAATATTCGCGGACGATGATCGAGCTCCTCATTCACGCTGCACCGCACAATTATTCCGAGGCCCTCGAGCGCGGTGCCAACCAGGCCATCCCCTGGTACGTGCGCCGCGCCCGGGACTACATGCACGAGCACCTGGCCGACCTGCGCTCGATCGCGGAAATCGCAGGTGCGGTGGGAATCACGCCCCGCACGCTGCAGAACGGATTCCGCCAAGTGTTCAACATGACCCCCGCCGAGTACATGCGCGACATCCGGGTTTGCGCGCTGCATCAAGCGTTGTTGAGCGCCGACCCGACGCAGAGCGTCACGGAACTGATGCAGAACGTCGGGATCGCGAATTTCGGGCGCTACGCCCAGTACTACCGCCACAAAATGGGCGTCGCCCCCTCAGTGACCCTGCGCCGCAGCCCCTGAACCGCACCGTTGCGTGTCAGCAACGGCTGGCTAACCCGACCGCAGTCAATTTCTTTCCGATTCCGTACGGCCGCTTCGCCTGGCGGCTCGCGTTGCTGCGGCCTGCCCGTCTACGATCTGTCCGAGCTTCCATGCGGAGAGCCATCGCTATGCTTCGAATAACAATCAAGGCTCTGGTAGGGGTCACCGTGTGCGCCTGCCTGGGGATGCCGGCGGTCGGCTGGTCTGATGAGAACGCGCCTGGTGGCGACAAACTCGCAGAGATCGTGGTAACGGCGCAAAAGCGCGAACAAAACCTCCAGGACGTGGGCACCTCCGTCACCGCGTTCGACGCCAACTCGCTGCAGCAGCTGGGACTCAAGGACGTAACCAGTGTCACCGGGCAGGTACCCGGCTTGCAATTCAACCAATACGGCGCAACGGTCACCATCTACAACCTGCGCGGGGTGTCACAGAACGATTTCAGTGACCACCAGGAAGCGCCCGTTGCCGTCTACGCCGACGATGCCTACATCGCCTCAACGGGAGCGCTCGCGGGAAGTCTCTTCGACATGCAGCGCGTGGAAGTGCTGCGCGGTCCGCAGGGCACGCTGTTCGGCCGTAATGCCACGGGTGGACTGATTCAATACATCAGCAATCAGCCAACCGACACCGTGGATGGGTATGTCGATGTCTCGGGCGGCAACTTCGACCATATCGACACCGAGGGTGCGATCGGGGGCCCGTTGACCGATACCCTGTCCGGGCGCGCTGCATTCGCGACCAATTACCACAAGGGCTACATCACCAACAGCCTCGGGGGCCGGATCAACGACGAGCGGCAGTACGCGGCACGCCTGCAGCTGAGATGGAAGGTCGCGGAGAACGGCGAGATACGACTCAAGCTTCACGGTGTAACCAACGATAACGAGGTCGCGGGGAACTATTCCTGGGCCGCCTCTGCACCCGATGCCACCGGACGTGGAGTATTCCAACCGGGGTCGCCGGATTTCTTCGGGTATATGAATCCCAGCACGAATCCGTTCGAACAGTCCGAAGACCGGCGCGGCATCTTCAACCGGACCGTGTACGGGGCGACTGTGCACGCCATTTGGAAGACGGATGCGTTCACCCTGACGTCAGTGACGGACTATTTGCATGTCGCGAAGCGATACGGGGAGGATTCGGACGTCTCACCGAATCCCATCTTCAATTACGACGTTCTGTATCACTATCACCAGCTCTCTCAGGAGCTGCGCCTGAATGGGGCCATGGACGCGCTTCGCTGGGTTGCGGGTGTGTACTACCTGCACTATGACAGCAGAGATATCGGCACAACGGCATTGATCCAGCCCATCGGCTTCGGTCAAGCCGATTTCAGCCTGAGCACGAGCTCACCGTCCGTCTTCGCACAGGCGGAATACGACTTCACCAGCCAGCTGACACTCATCGGCGGGGCGCGTTATACGTACGACGACAAGAAGTTCGACTACACCTACGTTTGCGTGAACTGTCCACAAACGCTCCACTACGTTGCACCGGACTTTCCGCAGGCTTCCCACACCTTCAACATCGGTACCGGCAAGGTCGAGCTCGATTACAAGCCCGTCCCAGGCACGCTGCTTTACGCGAGCTGGAACCGTGGTGCGAAGGGTGGTGGCTGGTCAGCTCCCACCTCCGGCCCAGTGGATCCTGCAACCCTGCCCTACAACATGGAAAGGCTGACCAGCGTGGAGCTGGGCTTCAAGTCCACGTTCTGGGATGGCAGAGCGCGCCTCAACGGCTCGGTATTTCACTATGACTACAAGGGCTACCAGGGCTTCTTCCTGAATGTCGCCACGCAGGTGGTCGAGAACGTCGACGCCAAGGTCAAGGGCGGCGAGCTCGAGTTTGCGGTGGTGCCGATACATGGCCTCAACCTGCAGTTGGGAGTCTCGCATCTCGAATCGATCGTCCCGCAGGTACCCACCCCGGCTGGCGACGTCCTCCCCGCCGAGATGCCGCAAGCGCCGCATTGGACCGTCAACGCCATTGCCCGCTATGAATGGCCGATGTTGGGCGGACTCGCCTCGGTCGAAGGCGACACCAAGTGGAACAGCCGACAGTACCTGGAGCTGATCAACGCGCCAGTTGATTTGCAGTCTTCCTACGCTGTCATCAATGGCCGCATTGGTTTCGGCAGCGCGGACAGCAGCTGGCAGGTCAACGCGTTCATCAAGAACGCAGCGAACAAATGGTATCGGATCTACAACCTCGACCTGGCAGGTTTCATCGGCGTCAACCAGGGTGTGTACGCGCCACCCCGCGAGTATGGCCTGGAGTTTCGCTACCATTTTGGAGGATGAGAGCATGACTGCCTATTCTTTGACCATCGGTGGCAAAGCGGCCGTGACACCGCGAACTTTCGATGTGCTGAATCCGGCGGATGAGAGTGTCGTCGCAGCCTGTCCCGAAGGGACTGTCGAGCTCGTCGATCAGGCGGTAGCCAGCGCCCGCGCAGCTTTCAGGCCGTGGGCCGCGCGATCGGATGCGGAGCGTGCCGGCAAGCTGCTGGCGATCGCCGACCTGATCGAGAAGCACCACCAGGAGCTGTCGCAACTGATTACCCGCGAGCAGGGCAAAACACAGAGCGGGCCCGGAGCCAATCTCGAAGTTGGCGGGGCGGCCGCCTGGACACGCGCTACGGCAGGACTGTCCCTGCCCGAAGAAACCATTCAGGACGACCTGAGCGGCAAGATTGTCATGCGCCGCAAGCCGGTTGGCGTGGTCGCATCCATAACTCCCTGGAACTGGCCGATGTTGATTGCGGTGTGGCACATCATGCCCGCCGTACGCGTCGGCTGCACGGTTGTGATCAAGCCTTCACCGTTCACTCCGCTCTCCACACTGCGGCTGGTTGAGCTCA